>JAEYZK010000118.1 GCA_023428085.1 Pseudomonadota bacterium | reverse complement strand
CTCGTTCATGGGAACGCTCCTCGACCTCGCCGCCAAGCGAGGCCAGTTCACTGGTGGTTCGAGGAGCTTCCCTTCTCTTCTCAGCCTCCGCGAGTTTCTGATTCACACAATTCTAGGGACACGAACGGAAAGTCTCGGGGCGAGGTCCGCGACAATTCGGCTTGGGCGACCGGTCATCGGCAGTCCGCCGCATGATGACCCCGGCCCTCTTTACTACTGGCGAACCGCGATTGTAGACGGCACGGCGAGCAGGGCTGGGCGTTCAGCCTCTTGCGACTTGCGGTTCCCGATCGTGATCCCCGCTCCTGATCCCGATCCCCGATCCCGGATCCCGATCCCGGATCCTGATTCCGGGATCCCGATCCCCGTCCGGCGTGCCGTCTACAAAGGCGAATCGGAATCGCGAAAAGGATCAACGGATCCGCTCCCCGGCATCGCCTCCTCGCGCCGAGCTCTCAACCGATTAGGCCAAGTCTGGCGAGAACCCGGACATCCGGTTGGCAGGAATCTGCGACGGCGTCGGGCCCACACCAACCCTCGGCCTCTCACCCTCGTGACGGGACCCCCCATGCGACGCTCCGCGCGCCATGGTGATCCTCCGTGCCGTCCCCGCGCCCGCCGCCCGCGCGCGCGCTGCCTCCTCGCTCGTCGCCCTCGCCCGTGCCGGCTACGTCAAGGACGCCGACCTGCGCGCGCTTGGGCGCGTCATCCTCGGCCGCGACCTGGACACGCCGCGCTGGCGCCTGCCCGGGGTCGGCAAGGTGCGGGTGCGGGCCGGGGTCGTGGCCGGGTTCCTGCGCGCGGCCTTGGCGCTGGCGTTCACTCCGAGGCGGGTCCGCATCGGCACGCGCTGGCTCAAGGCCGGCACGGGCAGGGTGGACGGCTCGTGCATCCCGGCCGACCTGCCGCCGGGCGACCTGGCCATGTGGCTCCGTGCTGCGACCCTCGGGTTCCTCCGGGATGCGGTCACGGACCGAGATCGCCCGATGCGGGAGGAGCACGCGCCGGAGGGGTTCGAGGGGAGCGAGTCGCCGTTCGTGAGTGAGTACACGAACCGGATGGCGGCGGGGCTCGAGGAGGATCTGATCGCCCGCGAGACCCTCGCCGGGTTCCTCGCCCTGCCATCCGAGCGGGACCGCACCCTCGTCATGCTGCGGGTCCAGGGCTACACCACGGTCGAGATCGCGCTGCGCCTCGGGGTCACGGATCGCACGGTGCGGCGCTACCTCCATGCCTTGCGCGAGCGCGCGACCGAGGCCGGCATCCTCGATGACGCTGCCCTCGCTGCCGTCCTGTGCGTCCGCGCGGCGTAGCACCGGCTCGTACGGTCTGCCGCTGCCGCAAGCCGCCGTCGGCCGCCGAACACGAGCCGCCGCCCCTCCCAGCGCGAAGCCGAGCCCATGTGCGGAGTGTTCGCGTCGGCGGCGTAACACCGGCCCTGTTCGCGCGGAAGACCCCAGCCGCCACCATGGTCGCCGCGCCGGGCCTCTGGGCTGCTATCTACCGAACCACTGCTTCACGTCGTAGTTGCTGATGGTCTCCGCCAAATCCCATGGTGACGTACCGTGCCGGTTCTTCCGATCTCGGTCCGCACCTGCTTGCAAGAGCAACCGAATCATCTCGCCGCGCCCTCTAGAGTCGAAAACGGCCCTGAAGAGTGGCGTGTTGCCATGAGCATCCAGAACGTCCACGGGTGCACCCGCATCCAGGAGTCGGCGAGCAATCGGGAGTTCGTAGCCCCGCGCCGCGTAGTGGAGCGGTGTCCACCCCTCGTGGTCCGCGAGAGCAGGCTGAGCTGTCCGTCCGAGCAAGAGGTCGACGAGTCGCTCCTCGCCCTCGATAGTCGCATGATGCAAGGCGGTCCGACCGTCCGAGTCGCGCTCGTTAATGTCGGCGCCCGCCTCCAAGGCGGACATAACCAGGGAAGCATCCCGCGCTAGAACCGCGTGGATGACAGGCGTTGAGGCGCTCGTTCGCCTTCGGCTCGTGGTCATGGCTTCTGCTCATAGCGACGGCTGCGATTCGTGGATGGGTTCTCTAGTTGGTAAAGCTTCGGGTTGTTCATGCGGTCGTTGAACTGCTTCTGCGATAGCCCTTCGGCCTCTGCCGCCGCCTTCTCGCGCCTGAACTCGTGCCCCGGCACGTGACCGCGGTCAGGCTTGCCCTGGATCGGTGTGCCGGTATTCGGGTCGATAGGTCTACCGCGTGCGTCACGAGGCGCGGCAGCTTCAATCGCCTCCACCGTCGCCTTACGGAGGTAAGGCCTATGAAGCGGCGGCGCCCCGCCCGCGGCCTCGTGTTGGGCCTGAGAGCCCTGCCCGGCGGTCGCACCAACGGCATCGCCCGCATCCGGCGCCGCTCGAACCCGTCCCGCAGCTCTGCTGAACTGCCCGGTCCGGTAGGCTCCCGTACTTCTCGACCCGATTACGCCGGTAGGCCCTTGCACCCCGACGGGCGCGCCCCTCCCCACACTCGGGTTAGGAGTATTGCGCAAGTGCATGAGCAGGGGGCTGTGGCCATCCGGGTCTGTGTACTTGTACGGGTTGTTCCAGACGTACGAGTAGAGGTTCAGGGACGGCGGATTGTCGATGTCGCCCGGGTCGCTATCCGGTGAGACAAACCTCCCGATCTGCGGCCAGTACATCCGCGCGCCGTAGTCGTGGAACCCGGTGCCCGCGTCGTAGACCCGACCGTTGTACTGGCGGTCGCCCGCCTCGCCGAGGTAGTCCCACTCCTCTCCCCAGGGCATGTACCGCAGCCGCGACATCACGGCTCCGCTCCGGTCGGTGCGGGCGGCCACGCTCCCGAGGGTATCGGTGTGATACCACTGGCGGTCATTGCACGGTGCCGCGTACGAGGCGACGCACCCGTCCACCGCGATCAGCTTGTCACCGAGGTAGACGTAGTCCCGCAGCTTCGTGCCGTCCGGGAGCGTCTCGGCGATCACGCGCCCGCTCGGGTCGTGGTGGTAGAGCGTGGTCTGCGCAGCGTCCGCCTTCATCACGCGCCGGCCGCGTCCGTCGTATCGATAGCTCGCGCCGTCCGACGACGACGCGAGACGGCCTTCGCTGTCCCACGTGAAGGTGAGGGTCCCGTGGTCCGGAACCTCGGTCGTTCCCTCGAGCCGGTTGGACGCGTCGTAGTTGTAGCGCACATCCATCCCGAGCATCTGCTTGCGCCTGCGGTTTCCGAGCTCGTCGTACTCGTACTGCGCGAGGCCCCACATGCCGTACGCCGTGACCGTGCGGAGGCGATCGTTGGCGTCGTAGGTCATCAGCCGCGCGGAGGTGGAGTCGAGCGAGTCGTCGAGCGACGTGACGTTGTCGGCGCCGTCGTACCCGTACCGGAGGTCGAGCACCCGCGGGGCGGTCACCGAGGCCACCCGGCCGCGGTCGTCGATGCCGTAGGTCGTCGACACGTCATTGCCGTAGAGGACCGCGCGAGGCAGGCCTGAGGGGTGGTACGTCACGTCCTCGACCAGCAGCTCCCCGCCCATCCGGATGCTGTTCACGCGGTTGGCGGCGTCGCAGGTCAGGGTCAGCACCGTGCCCGTGGGGTACGTGATCGAGTCGAGGCAGCCCGCGTCGTCGTAGTGGAAGAGCGTCTGGTACTCGAAGCCTCCGAACGTCCAGGTCTGCTCCGTCACGCGGTCGAGCTCGTCGTACTCGTACTCCAGGCGACCGCCGCTCGGGCTCGACACGAGCTCGACGTTGTTGGCGTTGTCGTAGTCCATGTCCACGTCGTCGGCCGACCCCGACGAGTGGGTCGTCCCGCTCAATCTCCCGAGCGGGTCGTTGTAGTGATACGTGGTGGTGATGTTCCGGGCGTCCGTCCTGGTCCGCACCTGGCCGATGGCGTTCCGGCCATAGACGGTGGTTCCGCGCTCCGGCGTCGTCTCGTTCTCCAGGAACTGGCGATCGTCGTATTGATAGGTCCGGGTTCCGCCGCCGAGCGGGGCGGTGACGGTCAGGAGGTCCCCGGCGGTCGAGTGCTGGTATTGCCAGAGGCTCGACATCGGATCCGACACCTGGGCGAGTCGCTGTTCAGCCGGGTCTCCGAACGAGGTGTTGCAGGACCAGGAGCGGGTCCTGTCGTTGACGGCGCGCTGGACCGTCGTCTGGATGCAGTTCGCCTCGTAGCGCAGGCTCACGGTGCAGGCGCCAGGGGTATCGCAGGCGTTCCGGATCGGTCGATATGCGCGGGTCCGGAGCGTCACGCGGCCGAGGGGGTCGAAGGAGAGCATGTCCCCGACCTCACCGGTGATCGCGTCGTAGGCGTAGGACTCGAACCAGGCCCGCCCCATCGTGTCATAACGTTTGCTCGTCTGGACGCCCTCGCTGTCGATGGTCGACACGACGCGGCCGAGACCGTCGTAGGACGTCGTTTGCTGGTAAGGCCGTGCACCGAGGCGCGTGGCCGTGCTCGATGCACCGTCGGGCGCATAGGTGTACTCGGTCTCGTGGCTCCTGCCGGGTGGGATGACCCGGGTCGGCCGCCCGATGGCATCGTGCAGCGTGGTGGTGGTGTACCCGCGTCCGTTCGTCTCCTCCTCGACCCAGCCTTCCCAGGTGACGGTCCGCCGGGTCTGGAAGGCGCCGTTGTGGCTGATGCTGCGCGGCACGCCGTACGCGTAGTCGGACAGATGGACGTACTGCCCGAGGGCGTTTGTCACACGAACCAGATCGCCGTTCAGGGCATGATCGTACGTGGTGGTGACCCCGCTCCTGGTCTCCGCGTGCAGGGGGTGTCCGGGCTCGTCGTATCGCCACGAGCTATCCACGCAGTCCTCGCCGATGCAGACCGTCTGCGTGAGCGGCCTCCCGCGGACCATGTGCAGCGTGGCCCCTTGCGCGTCGGTCTCGGCGTAGAAGTACCTCGTCGTCGTGGTCCGCACCGCCGGCGGCGGTGGTTCGTCGAGCCCGCCGGAGTAGCCGCGCTCGACCACGGTCTGGGGCTGCCCGTACGCGTCGAAGTCGGCGTACTCCGTCTCGAACAGGGCTCCGTCGCGTTCGATCCAGCGGTGCGTCATCACCGGCACGGTCACGCCCCTGTCCGCGACGTAGTGGGGCCCGCAGCTCGACCCGTAGATGGGCGCGCTGTAGACCGCGTTCGAGATCCGCGGTCCGGGTTGCCAGTCGTAGGTCTCCACCTCGCTGCGGTCTCCCCGCGCGATCTCCAGCGTGAGCCCGACGGCGTAGGTGTGCCCGAAGCGAAGTTGGTCCGCGACCCAGCCGAACCCGTACATGACGTAGGTGTCATGCTTCCCGTCCGGGCGGGTGATGGTGGTCACGTGCAAGTTCGTCGGCAGGCCGGTGCGTGGATCCGTGGACGAGGAGGTCGAGTACGCCGGGGAGCTGTAGGAGTACGTCCAGTCGGCAGCGGGCACTCCGCGGCCAGCGACGGTCCGCTGGGTCACGACGGGAAACGGCACCAGGTCGAGGCCAGTGAAGATGGGGACCGCGTCGTACGTGTAGGAGGTGGTGCCGCCTGCCGGATAGGTGATCGAGGAGAGCGCGTACTGGTTGTTCCGGACCGGGACATCCCACGCGTACTCGTAGTACATGGGAGGCCCCGCGGGCGGTGTCACGGCGGTCAGGAAGCGACGAGGGCCCGGAAGCGCGTACCTCCCTGCGTGCCCGAAGACCTCCTCCGGCAGGACCGTCTGATACTCGTACACGAGGAGCTTGTTGTTGTACTCGAGCGAGATGAGCCGCCGGCCGTCCACGCCATTCGAGTAGGTGAAATGGAGCGTGCGCCCGTACGTATCCACCACATAGTCCGGGGCACCGGTCGCGTTGAGATAGGTCATCGAGATCCGGTTGCCGAATGGGTCCACCACGGCGGTCACCGGGGCGAAGGGCGTCATCCCCACCCAGAACAGGTTGATTCGCGTGTCGCCGCGCCAGTCCACGCTGGTCTGGGAGAACTCGTACCGCGTGCCCGTGTCCGACCAGACGCAGGTCATGTTCCACTGACCATTGCAGTTCCGCTCGAGGCGCCAGTGGTCCTTGGAAACGAAGACGCCTGGCCCCTGGTCGTACACTGGATAGAACACGTGCGAGGTGCCGTCGGCCTCCTGGTAGATGGGGAAGCGGCCGCCGCACAGGCCGGACTCGCCGCTCGCCGAGGGAGCCCGCAGCCGTCCGAAATGGAGGCTCCAGCCATAGCCGAGGATCGAGCCATCGTTCTCGGCCATCGGCTGCTCTGGATAGTCCGCACGCACCCAGAGCTTGCTGCTGTAAGTGCGCAGCACCTTGAGGTCGAGCCCGGCCATCCCGGGCAGCGAGAGGTCCTCCTGGATGATCTGCAGGTTTCCGGTGAAGGGGTCGACCGTCTCGCCGGGCAGCTCGGAGAAGAACGCCTTGTTCTGCGTCCCCGTGTAGCGGAAGAAGGTATCCGCGAAGTCCAGGGTTCCCTGTTCCTGTGCGGGTGCCGAGGACGCGAGACCCCAGGCGACGAGCGCCAGGATGGCCCGACCGAGAGCCCTCCAGCGCAGGGGACGTGGTGCCTGCACCTGCCGCGCATGTCGATCCATGATCGCCCCCTCACTCACAGACGGAATTGGTGCAATCGCCGGGGCCAGGCCCGCGTGGCACCGGGATCGGCGTGACATCGAGCACTGGGTTCGGAGGGCGGCCGCAGTTCGCCATGACCGAGACCTGGCCAACGGCCGGGTTCATCGCGAAGCCGCCAGTGAGGCCGTGCCTCGAGTCCACGAGCAGGAACTCGCGTCGGTGGTCGTTTGCGAGCTCGTAGGACCAGCAGAGGTTCGAGCAGTTGCAGTAGCGGTCCACTCGCGCGCGCACCACCCGCTCCGTCGCCGGATGCGCAGCGATCCACACCTGGATCTGCCGATCGTCGACCACCCGGAACTGCATGGCGGCTGCTGGATCGAGCTCGAGCGCCTCCACGAGCTCGGCCGGCTCGGACGCTTCCTGACCCCACTGGTAGGGGATCCATGTGCGCGCGGGCCCCGTGAAGAACATCTGATCGACATCGCCGAGCCAAACGCCGGTGATCGTGAGCGTCTGGCCGAGAGGAAGCGCCGAGTCAAAGATCGCCCAGCCTGGCCAGCCGGTGCCGGGCCCCTCCGATCCGCTGCCCCACTCGATCCGATCCACCGCTGGCGTACCGGCGAACCTGAGGATCCAGGGCGTCCTCGCCACGCCCCGCATCGACGCGAACTCCAGGAACGCGGTCCGCCTCTCGATGGAGACCGGATCGGAGGTCACGAGCTTGTGCCCGGCGAACAGGGCCACGGGGAGGTCTGGACCCACGACGTTCCCGGCCTCGTCGGTGAAACGCAAGGGTCCGTCATCCCAGAGATCCGTCCCACGCACGATCAGTGGCGGGCCACCCACCAGCAAGGGGGCGGACGAGGCGTGATCGTACGCGGACACGATCAAGGCCTCGAGGTACCCGTCCCACGCCTGCACCCCGATCTGGCGCGGGTCGAGGCCCTTGGCGAGGTAGAGGCCTTCCGTCGCCACGCGGAGCACGGGAAACTCCCGCCGCAGGTCCGGCGACATCACCGAGGTGGGGTTCGCCGGCCAGCTGGATGGTTCGTCGTACGGGAGGGAGAGAAGTCCCGTGGCCGGGTCATAGCGGGTCAGCGCCGGGGCGTACGTGGCGATCCCCGTGATGCTCGGCGCCGGCAGCCCCTGGGAGACAAGGTCTGTGAGGGAGACGGAGACGTTCGCCAGTATCGAGCGATCCGCTCCGCTCGAGGTGTAGTGGACTCTCACCTTGAGCCAGTGACCCGTCTCGAACCGGGGATCGAAGGCCGCCTGGAACTCGAGGCTGTCCGCGTCGATGGTCAGCGTGCTGGCCGTCTGCTGGAAGTGGATCGTGGGACCGCCGCTCCCGGTGGGAAGGGTGACCCGCCGCGTCGTCGGGATCGACTGGACGCCGTCCGCCGTGCCATCCACGGTGTCCGCACCCCAGTCCTCGAGCTCCACCCAGGTCACCCGGTCGAGGTTCGCGCCCGTGAGCGTCAGCCCTGACCAGAAGGGCGATCGGAAGGCTTGCCCCGAGGGCGCCACGCCGTTCACCCGATCCACCCGGGGAGTCCCTGTGGGCTTGGAGCACCTGCCTTTCGCGCAGGTGGCCTGGGTGCCGCCCACCGACGCGCAGACATGACCGATCCACCCGCAGTTCGATGGGTCCGTGGTCACGTTCACGCACGCCGCCCCGTCCGACGCGCCGCAGACCGACGCCGCGCAGCAGGTGAGGTACCCGGGGACGCTGCTGCACCTCTTCCCGAGCGACCCGCAGTTGGCGGGATCGCTCGTCAGGGATACGCACGCCGTGCCGCTCGCGACATAGCCGGCGTCACAGGCGGTGAGGCAGGCGCCCTGGACGCAGGTGGCCACGCCGTGCGCGGGCGCCGGGCAGACGTCCAGGTTCGCTCCGCACGCGGTCGGGTCCGAGCTCGTGTCCGCGCACCGCCCGCCCGCGTCCGTCCAGCCGGGATCGCACTGGAGTCGACAGTCGCCGCCGGCGCAGACGGGGTCCCCGTGCGGATCGCCCCGGCAGGTCTTGGGTGGATTCCCGCAAGCCTCGGGATCGGTCTCCGAGTTCCTCACCGAGAGCAGGTGACCAGCCGCGTCGTACGTGAAGACGGTGTCGCTCAGCGCGATGCGGCTGAACGTCAACGTGGCGATGACACCGCCAGCCAGGAAAAGCGCAAGTGTCGTGCGAACCGCAGAACCCGAACCGGCGGGCATGTCCCCCTCCTCATCTGACCGGCGACCGCCGGCTCCGCCACCCGCCACGAAGCGCAGGACGATCGCGTGCGCTCCCGGCGAGGCCGTGTGACGGTCAGTGACGCGTCGAGGCCGGCCCAGCGGGAACGCCCGGAGAAGATCACGTGGAGCGCTGCAGCGGCAAGGGGCTTGGCGGAGTGCCCCCAAGGAGCGACTGAGAGTGCAGGGCTGGAGCCTGGCCCTCGGGTGTGGTTTCCGGCGGCACTCCATGATACTCGCGAGCTCGGTGCCAGGCGCCGGCTGGCAGTGCTCGGTTCATCGTCGCCGGGAGGGGAACCACATGAAGCGCTCCGCTCGTCTCGTGCTCGCCGCGGCGGTGATGTTCGCCGGAGGCTGTTCCCGGTGCGGCAGCAAGAGCTCCGGCCCGCTCGTCGCCGAAGGAGACGGCTTCGCGGTGACGGTCGAGGATCTGGAGAAGAAGCTGGCCGAGGAGGCGTCCGAGGCCGGCGCTCCATCGCCCCTCGGGCGCAAGCAGGAGGCGCTCGAGAGCTTGATCCGGTTCGAGCTGCTGGCCCAGGAGGCGCGGAGGAGGAAGCTCGAGGAGGATCCGGAGGTCCAGGAGGCGCTCAAGCGGATCCTGGTCCAGCGCCTCGTCCGCGACGTCGTCGATGCCGGGACGGCTTCTCCCCCGAGCGACGCGGACGTGAAGTCCT
Organism: Pseudomonadota bacterium; assembly: GCA_023428085.1. GTDB lineage: Bacteria > Myxococcota > Myxococcia > Myxococcales > Anaeromyxobacteraceae > Anaeromyxobacter. Next base: position 16,675 of record JAEYZK010000118.1, on the reverse strand, counting down.
ACTACGACGAACACCTCGCCGAGTTCGTGAAGCCGGAGCGCGTTCGTGTGGCCCTCCTCTTCCTGCGAGCGCCCGACGGTGCGCCGGACCGTGCGGCGAAGGAGGCCCACGCCAGGAAGCTCCTCGCCCGCGTGAAGCTCGAGGAGTCGAGGAGTCCGCTCGCCTTCTCGGCGATCGCTCGCGAGCTGTCGGACGACCTCGCCACCAGGGCCGCCGGTGGGGACGCCGGGTACCGCGCCCAGGACGAGCTCGCCCGCGCGTACGGGCCGGAGATCGCCTCGGCCGCGTTCGCGCTGCGGGAGGGCGGTCAGATCTCCGCGCCGGTGGAGACGCCGCAGGGCTTCGCGCTCCTGAAGCTCCTCGCGCGCGAGCGCGGGGTTCGCCGCTCGTTCGACCAGGTCCGCCTGCAGCTCACGGCCCGGCTCGGCCGCGAGGCACGCGCCCGCGAGCTCGACGAGTACGTGAAGAAGCTTCGCAGCTCCGCGGCGGTCAGGATCCACGAAGCCGAGCTCGAGAAGGTCTCGGTGACCCGGAGCGCGGGCGCCGAGCGGTAGCCCCCGCAGCAGCCGAGCCTCAGGCCCACTCGAACCGGTCGCCGTGCACGTCGTCGAGCGGCACGCCGAGCTCGGTGAGCGCGGCCTCGGCCTCGGTCATCATCGGGCCCGGGCCGTAGACGAAGCAGACGCGGCGGCCGCTGCGCGGGAGGTGGCGCTCGATGAGCTCGGGCCCGATCTCGCCGGTCTCGCCGAGCCACCCGAGCGGCGGCTTCGCGAGCACGTGGACGACCTTGAGGTCGAGCCGGCTCGCGAGCTCGGCGAGGTCCTCGCGGAACGTCGCGGCCTCCCACGTCGCGCTCCCGTACAGGATCGTGTGCGGGCGGCGATCGCCGCGGTCGGCGAGCGTCCGCAGCATGGAGACGCAGGGCGCGACGCCGATGCCGCCGGCGACGAAGAAGTAGCGGTCGGCGTCGGGGTAGGCGTCGAGCGAGGTGCCGCCCAGCGGGCCGTCGAGGTAGACGGCCGTGCCCGGCTTCACCTCCTGGACGCGCCGGGTGAACGGGCCGACCGCCTTCACCGTCAGCTCGAGCCGCGGCGTGCGCTGGGCGCTCCCGGAGAAGCAGAACGGGCGCTCGCGCCCGAGGTAGGGGGACGCTCCGAGCGTGAGCCAGGCGAACTGGCCGGCGCGGAACCGGAGGCCGTCGTGGCCCTCGGGGTCCACGACGAGCGTGACGGCGCCGCCGTGCTCGGGCCGGACGCCGGTCACGCGGTACGGGCGCCGGAGCAGCGCGAGCGGCCGCGCGAGCCGGACCCACAGGAGGAGCGCCGCCCACGCGGCCATCCAGCCGACGAGCCCCGCCCGCGTCACCGGATCGTGCGGGAGGAAGCGCGCGCCGAGCGCGTGCGTGAGCGCGACCGCGACGAGCGCGAGGGCGAGGAGCCCGTGCGCCCAGCGCCAGGCGACGTACGGCAGCCGGAGGAGCCGGCGCCCCGCCCCGAGCGCGGCGAGCAGCACGAAGAGGTAGAGCGCCGTCGCGCCCGCCCAGTGCGCGCCGGTGGGGTCGAGCCACGCCGCGAGCTCGCCGGCGGGGAGCATGAGGAGCGGGTGCGCGAGCGCGAAGAGGAGCGCCACGGCGGCCATGCCGCGGTGGAGCGTCAGGACCACGTCCGCGCCGAACGGCGGAGCGAGGACCTGGAAGCGGGGGGTGAGGACGAACTCCATCGCGAGGATGGAGAGCGTGAGGTACCCGAGCGCCGCGCCGAGGTGATCCGGGAAGGCGTCCACCGGCCCGGCGGCGAGCCACGGGAGCGGGAACAGCACGAGGAGGAGGTACAGCCCGAGCCAGAGCCCGCTGCGCAGCAGGCCGCGGACCGTGAGCGTCACCGGAGGCTCCGCGCGAGCACCTGGAGGGCGGCGGCGGTCAGCAGGACCAGGCCCGCGGCCGCTGCGGCCAGCATGGCGAGCTTCCGGCGCACCGCCGGCTTGTACCACGCGGGACGTCCGGCAAAGCTGCGCTCTGGGGTCGCATGGGTTGATCACACGGGGGCTTCCCTGGGCCCCCCCCCCCGAACCTCAGCCCTGCTGCGTCCGCTCGCCCGCGATCCGGATCGCCTCGGAGACGACCGCCTCCTCGAGCTCCTCCGCCTTCATCCGCTTCACGATCTTGCCGTCCTTGAAGAGGAGCCCGACCCCGTTGTGCCCGTAGGCGACGCCCACGTCGGCGGCGGAGGCCTCGCCGGGGCCGTTCACCTCGCACCCCATCACCGCGACCGAGACCGCGCCCTTCAAGGTCGCGAGCCGCTTCTCGACGCGCTCGGCGATCGGGATCATGTCCACCGAGCACCGGCCGCAGGTCGGGCACGAGGTGAGGGTCGCGCCGCCGAACTTGAGGCCGAGCGAGGTGAGGAGGAGCCGCGCCACGCGGACCTCCTCGACGGGGTCGGCGGTGAGGGAGATCCGGATGGTGTCGCCGATCCCCTCGCCGAGCAGGATGCCGAGGCCCGCGGCGCTCTTCACCGTCCCGGCGAGCAGCGTCCCGGCCTCGGTGACGCCGAGGTGCAGCGGGTACTCGAACCTCTGCGAGAAGAGCCGGTTCGCCTGTACGGTCATGGCGACGTCGTGCGCCTTGAGCGAGACCTTGATCTCCCGGTAGCCCTCGTCCTCGAGGAAGCGGATGTGGCGCTCGGCGCTCTCGACCATGCCGGCGGCGGTGGGCCACCCGTGCTTCTCGACGATGTCCTTCTCCAGGGAGCCCGCGTTGACGCCGATGCGGATGGGCACGCTCCGCTCCCGCGCCGCCCGTACGACCTCGCGGACGCGCTCCTTCGAGCCGATGTTGCCGGGGTTGAGGCGGATGGCGTGGATCCCCGCGTCGAGCGCGGCGAGCGCGAGGCGCCAGTCGAAGTGGATGTCGGCGACGAGCGGGACCGGGGTGGCCTTCACGATCGCGGGGAGGGCCGCGGCGGCCTCCTTGTTCGGGACCGCGACGCGGACGACGTCCGCCCCGGCCTCGGCGAGCGCGCGGATCTGCCCCACGGTGCCGGCGACGTCGGAGGTCTGGGTGGTGGTCATCGACTGCACGGAGATCGGCGCGCCGCCTCCGATGGCGACGTTCCCCACGCGGACCTGCCGCGTCGGGCGCCGCGCCCCCAGCGTCGAACCCTCGCCCTGACCGTACGATCCCATGCGCTTGCGCTCCCCTCGGGCCCGAAGACACGGACGGCGGCCCCGGCTGATCTAGAGCCGGGCCGCCGCCGTGTCCACACGGTGCTGGGTGCGGTTACTTCCGCGCCAGCTCGTCGTCGATGATCGCCTTGAACTGCTCGTAGGGGACGGCCCCCGAGAGCGGCCGGCCGTTGATGAAGAACGCCGGGGTGGCCTGGACGCCGACCTGTCGGCCGGCCTTGAAGTGGTCCTTCACGACCTGCGCCTTCGCGCCCGAGCCGAGGCACTCGTCGAACTTGCCCGCGTCGAGGGAGAGCTCACGCGCATGCCGCTTCAGGCTCTCGACGTCGAGCTGCTGCTGGTTCGCGAAGAGCTTGCCGTGCATCTCCCAGTACTTGCCCTGATCGCCCGCGCAGTGCGCGGCCTCGGAGGCCTTCTGCGCCTCCTTGTGGAAGTCGAGCGGGAAGTCGCGGAACACGAGGCGGACCTTGTCGCCGTAGTCGGCGAAGACCTTCTCGAGCGTCGGCTCGGCGCGCGCGCAGTACGGGCACTGGAAGTCCGAGAACTCGACGATGGTGATCGGCGCCTTCTCGCTGCCCTTGCTCGGCCCGCTCGCGTCCACGTCCTGGCGGAACGGCTCGAGGAGGAGCTTGTAGCCCTTCTGCTTCTTGTACTCCTCGTACCACGCCTGGGCCGACGGGCCGGCGCTCTCGGCGCGCATGCGCTGGACGATCTGCGGCTGGATCTCCTCGAACGGCCCGAGCTGGCCGTTCTGCTCGCGCTGCTGCTGGTCGTAGAACGCGCGCTGCTCCTGCTCGCTCGGCGTCGGCTGCTTGTCGATGAACTCCTGGTACTTCTGCTCGCGCGCCTGGTCGGCGGTGATGCCCTTCTCCTTGCCCATCTCGGCGAAGATCTTCTCGTTCACGATCTTCTCGATGGCGCCGAGCTTGGCCTGGTAGATGCCCGTCTCGTAGTCCGTCTTCGCCTGGCGGAACCGCCCCTCGATGTCCTCGATCCGGTCCGCCGCTTCCTTGTTCACCTGCTCGGCGGTGATCGCCTCGCTGCCGTACTTCGCGAGGGTGTCGTTGGACTTGGACTTGCCGCACGCGAAGGCGGCGATGGAGAGGACGACGAGGAGGGGTCTCAAGGCTCGCATGGCGCTCCCGGGGGGAGAGGTGGAGGTCTCGGATCGGGGTTGGAAATCCTACTGTAACCCGCGACGGGCGGAATGATTCCGATTTTCCGTCCCGCCGGGGCGCGCCGCCCCGGGGGTCCGAGCTACCCGATGAGCGCCCCGGAGCCCGACTGCGCGACCACCCGGGCCGGCACCCCCACCGCCACGCCCCGCTCCGGCACGTTCGAAACCACGAGCGAGTTCGCCCCGATCACCGCCCCGGTGCCGACGACCACCGGCCCGGAGAGGGTCGCCTTCGGCCCGACCCAGACGCGATCGCCGAGGCGCGGCGACCCGCGGCGGAGCGTACCCCCGACGCCCAGCGTCACGCCTTGCGAGAGGTTGCACTCGCGCCCGATCACCGCGCCCGGCGCGACCCACACCCCACCCGAGTGCCCGATGTAGAGCCCCGGGCCGATCCGGCAGGCAGGGTCGAGGTGGATGCCGAGGGCGAGGCGGGTCACCTCGCGCACGGCGGCGAGCGGGACGCGGAGGCACGTCCGGAGCGGCGCCGGCGCCTCGCGGTGCAGCCACCGCCCCGCCCGGTAGACCGCGGTCGCCCAGATCCCCTCGGTCTGGGTGACGATCCGCGCCCGCTCCCAGAACGTCTCGGCGCGGGCGTACCGGAAGTACCGGCGCACGTCCGCCCGGAAGCTCTCCCAGGCAGGCCGCTCGACGTCGGCGCCCGGATCGAGCGCGGTCGCGCTCGCGAGCGGCGGCGCCGGCGCCTCCCTCACGCCCCCTCCGCCGCGTTCCGGCCCCGCGCCGCCGTCTCCCGGCGGACGGCCGCGGCCAGCGCCGCCACCGAGAGCAGATCGCGCGGCGCGCCGAGCACGAGCAGGTCCACCTCGAACTTCTCCGCGACGTACCCCAGGATCTGCAAGAGGCCGATCGAGTCCACCCGCCCCGACTCGACGAGCCGCTCCTCGCGGCCGACCCTGCCGCCGTCCACCACCACGTTCCGCTCGACGAAGTCGATCAGGCTCCGCTCGACCTCGTCGTCACCCGGGCTCCGCCCGGCGATCGTCTCCATGCGCTCCCCCTCCCTCCCAACGCTCCCTGAGCCGCCCTCGATCGGCCTTTCCGGTCGAGGTCCGCGGCAGATCCGACAGCACCTCGAGGCCCGCCGGCAGCATGTACCGGGGCAGCCGCACGGCGAGGTGCGCGCGCAGCTCCTCGATCGACGGCGACGCGCCCGCCCGCGGCACCGCCGCCGCGACGATCCGGTTGCCGGCCGCGGGGTCCGGGAGCGCGACCGCCACCGCCTCGCGCACGTCCGGGTGCTCCGCCAGCACCGCCTCGATCTCGCCCAGCTCCACGCGGTGGCCCTTCACCTTGACCATGTGATCGCGCCGGCCGCGGAACTCGTACGCACCGTCCGGGAGGATCCGCACCCGATCGCCGGTGCAGCAGGCGAGGCCCGGCCTGCCGCGCGGGTCCGGCTGCAGCACCGCCGCGGTCTTCTCCGGGTCGCCGAAGTAGCCCTGCATGATGTTGCCCCCGCGGGCCCAGAGCGTGCCCTCGGCGCCGGGGAGGTCCGTCTCCGCGCCGGCGTCGTCCATGACGAACGTCTCGAGGTTCTCGCAGCCGTGCCCGATGGGCAGGAACCCCGTGAACGCTCCCGAGCCCGAGCCCGAGCCCGAGCCCGAGCCCGAGCCCGGCGCCGGCTCCGGCAGCGCGGCCGGCACCACCTGGTACGTGCACACGTTCGTCTCGGTCGGGCCGAACAGGTTCACGAGGGTCACGCGCGGGAGCGCCCGCCGGAGCCGGCGGAGCTGCGCCATCGGGAACACCTCGCCGGCGAAGAAGAGGAGCCGCAGCCGGTCCGGCGGCCGCGCCTCGAGGCCGCCCTGCTCGAGCATCGCGACCAGCGCCGACGGGACCGAGTACCAGACGCTGATGCCCCACACGTCGAGCATGCGGACGAGGTAGGGGGCGAGCATGCCCTCGGTCGGCGAGAGGAGCCGCACCGAGGCGCCCGCCCCGAGGGAGGCGAACAGGTCGGAGATGGACAGGTCGAAGTGGAAGGGCGCGTGCGCCGAGAAGACGTCGTCCGAGCGGATCTGGAAGCGGTCCTTCACCCAGCGCGCGAAGGAGAGGCCGGAGGCGTGCGTGTGCGCGACGCCCTTGGGCCGGCCGGTCGAGCCGGAGGTGTAGAGCACGTAGGCGAGGTCGTCCGGGCTCGCGCGCGCGGGGTCCGAGGGCGGGAAGGCGAGCGCCTCGTCGAGGAGCGCGACGCGGCGGCCGGGGGCGAGCGCGGCGGCCGCAGGCCCGTCGAGCTCGGGATCGTCCACGACGAGGAGCGGCGCGTCGGCGCCGGCGAGGAAGGCGGCCAGCTCGGCGCGGTGCGCGGCGTCGGTGAACACCGCGGAGAGGCCGCAGTCGCGCGCGATCCCCGCGACGCGCGCCACCGGCGCCCGCGGATCGAGCGGCACGTACGCGGCGCCCGCGCCGAGCACGCCCAGCAGCGCCTCGACGCACCGCGGGGTCTTGTCCATCCAGAGGCCGACGCGCTGCCCGCGGCCGACGCCCGCCTCCCGGAGGAAGCCCGCGATCGCGCGCGCGCCCGGGAGGAGCTCGCCCCAGCCGAGCTCGCCGCGCTCGCTCCGGAGCGCCGGCTTGTCCGGGTGCGCCAGGGCGAACCCCTCCTCGACCCACTCGAACAGCGTCGTGGCCGTCATGCGATGCCCCCTCCTACAACCCCATCAGCCGCGCGATGAGCTTCCGCTGGAGCTCGGAGGTCCCGGAGTAGATCGTCCCGGGGACCGCGTCGCGGAGCTCCCGCTCGACGCCCGTCTCGGTCGCGTAGCCGTACCCGCCGTGGATCTGGATCGCCGAGAGCGCCTGGCGCACGTGCGCCTCGGAGACGAAGAGCTTCGCGATCGACGCCTCGAGGGAGGCGTCCTTGCCCGCGTCCTTCCGCGCCCCGACGCGGTAGAGGAGCAGCCTGCCGGCCTCGATCGCGACCTTCGCGTCCACGATCGCGTCGGCGATCGGCGGGAAGGAGGAGATGGGCTTGCCGAACTGCTTGCGGGTCTTCGCGTACGCGATCGTCTCCGCGAGGAGCCGGTCCATCGCCCCGAGGTGGGCGGCGAAGATGCACGCCCGCTCCCACTCCATCGCCGCGGCGAACACCGCGCCGCCGGCCCCCTCGGCCCCGAGCCGGTGCGCAGCGGGGACGCGGCAGGCGTCGAAGAACAGCTCGCCCGTGGGCGAGGTGCGCAGGCCCATCTTGGACATCGGCTCCGAGAACGAGAGCCCGGGCGTGCCGCGCTCGACGAGGAACGCCGTCACGCCCGCGGACTTCGCGGCCGGATCGACCGTCGCGAAGACGATCGCCAGGTCCGCGACCGGACCGTTCGTGACGAACGTCTTCGACCCGTCGAGCACGTAGTCGTCGCCGTCCCGGACGGCGCGGGTCGCGAGGGCCATCGCGTCGCTGCCCGACCCGGGCTCGGTCATCGCGTGGGCGCCGACGAGCTCGCCCCGGCAGAGGCCCGGGAGGAGCCGCCGCCGGAGCGCCTCGCTCCCGAACCGGAGGAGCGGCATCTCCACCGCCCACATCTGCGCGTTGAGCGAGAAGACGAGGCCGTTGTCCTTGCAGCCGCGGCCGAGCGCCTCCATCGCGAGCAGGGTGGTGGTGAGCGACTGGCCGCTGCCGCCGTACTTCTCGGGGATCGGCAGCCCCTGGATCCCGAAGGCCCCGCAGCGGCGCCAGAGGTCGCGGTCGAACGTGCCGTGGCGGTCGCGCAGCGCGACCCCGGTCGAGAGCTCCCGTCCGAACCGCTCGGTCGCGTCCGCGAGGGTGCGCTGCTCCTCGCTGGGTTCGAAGTCCATGGCGCCGCCCCCCGAGCGCCTCCGTCCACCCCGGACGAGGAGGGGCGTCGGGTCTCCAGCGGAGTGCTCGTGAAAGGAGTGCGGGCACGTGCACCGCCGGGCAACGACCGCGGCGGGTTCTCAGCGGACGAGCACGAACGCGCCGTCGATGCGGGCGACGAACGGCGTGAACGTGCTCCGGTCGTCCTTCGCCTCGCCGAGGACGACGATCGCAGGGCCGCCCTTCACGGTCACCTGCGCGACCCGGCCGCCCGCGACCAGCTCCACCTTCGCGCGCGCCGGGTTCCACTCGAACCGCTTCGGCTTCAGCACCTCGACGATCGCGCGCGCCTGCTCCGGGGCCCACTTGCGGAACTCCTCGAGGTCCTTGCCGTTGCACCGGACCCAGTCCTCGCTCGAGAACCGCTGGAGCTCGAGGACCTTCTTCACGTCGCCCGTCCGGAGCGCCGCCTCGAAGTCACTCACCAGCTTCAGGATCGCCGTCCGGGTAGGCCCGTCGAGGGTGAGCTTCTCGGCGCGCCCCCAGAGCGCGCAGGGGGGCGCGTCGGCGGCGGGGACGGTGAGCTCGAGGGTCCGGTCGAGGCGCCCGGGCGCCTTCGCGCCCGCGGCGGGCCAGGTGAACTTCGCGACCGTCGTCTCGATGGGCGGCTTGCGCGGGATGGAGCGGACGACCTCGCAGGTCACGGTCGCCCCCTTCGCGAGCTTCGTCCCGGGCGGCATGCGGACGCGCAGCTCGTTCTTCCCGGCCCAGAGCCAGCTGTTGAGGTGCGCCGTGAAGTTCTCCTGGCCGGTCGAGCGGTCCACGGTGGCGCCGTTCGCCGTCACCTCGAGCCGCGTCCCTTCCTTCGTGGTGCAGTGGGCGGCGAAGAGCGGGACCGGTCCGCCCTGGGCCGCGGCGGCGTCGGGGGCGGCGAGGCCGGCGAGCAGGGCGACGAGGGCGAGCGCGGGCGCGAGGCGTGGCGTGGGCATCTGCGGACCTCTCTCCATGGCGAGTGTGGTCCGGAGCATAGCCGAGCGCGGGCGGACGGCGCGAGCGGCGCCGCGGCGTCGAATCCTCCGGATGACACCCGGGCTCCCAGGCGCTAAGAGAGTCCTCCACGCGAGGAGGCGTCGGAATGGCCCAGCACGAGAGGCTCGTCATCATCGGCAGCGGTCCGGCCGGCTACACCGCCGCGCTGTACGCCGCGCGCGCCGACCTCCGCCCGCTCCTCTTCGAGGGGAGCCAGCCGGGCGGGCAGCTCACGATCACGAGCGAGGTCGAGAACTATCCTGGCTTCCCCGAGGCGATCCTCGGGCCGGAGCTGATGGAGCGGATGAAGAAGCAGGCGGAGCGGTTCGGCACGCGGTTCGAGCTGGGCGACGTCACGCGGGTGGACTTCTCGCGCAAGCCGTTCCAGCTCTGGCAGGACGACAAGCTCTACACCGCCGACGCCGTGATCGTCGCGACGGGCGCGTCGGCGAAGTGGCTCGGCATCCCCTCCGAGAAGGTCTTCCAGGGCCGCGGCGTCTCGGCCTGCGCCACCTGCGACGGGTTCTTCTTCCGCGGCGCGGAGGTCGCGGTGGTCGGCGGCGGCGACACGGCCATGGAGGAGGCGAGCTTCCTCACGAAGTATGCCACCAAGGTCTACGTGCTCCACCGGCGCGACGAGCTGCGCGCCTCCAAGATCATGCAGGAGCGCGTCCGGACGAACCCCAAGATCGAGCTCGTGCTCTCGGTGGTCATCGACGAGATCCTGGGCGACGCGAAGGGCGTCACCGGCCTGCGCCTGAAGAGCACGAAGGACGGGGCGGTCCGCGAGCTGAAGCTGAAGGGCGTCTTCATGGGGATCGGCCACGAGCCCAACACGAGGCTGTTCAAGGGCCAGCTCGCGATGAACGACGTCGGCTACCTCGCCGTGAAGTCGCCCACGAGCGCGACCAGCGTCCCGGGCGTGTTCGCCGCGGGCGACGTCGCGGATCCGAGCTACCGCCAGGCGGTGAGCGCCGCCGGGTCGGGCTGCATCGCGGCCATCGACGCGGAGCGGTTCCTGGGCGAGCACGCGACCGAGAAGTGGGACTGAGCCGATGCGGATGGTGAACGTGGGGGCGAAGCCGCGCACCGAGCGCGTCGCGATCGCGCGCGGTCTCGTGGCGATGAGCCCCGCCACCGCCGCGCTCGTCCGCGCCGGCCGGGTCGAGAAGGGCGACGTGCTGGCCGCCGCCCGCCTCGCGGGCATCATGGCCGCGAAGCGCACGCCGGATCTCGTCCCGCTCTGCCACCCGATCGCCCTCTCCGGCGTCGAGGTGGAGGTCGCGGTCGGCGACGCCGGCGTCGAGGTCACGGCGACCGTGCGCACCGTGGACCGGACGGGCGTCGAGATGGAGGCGCTCGCGGCGGTCGCTGCCGCGTGCCTCACCATCTACGACATGGTGAAGCGGCACGAGCGCGGGATGCGGCTCGAGGCCATCGAGCTCATCGAGAAGCGCGGCGGCCGGAGCGGCCTCTGGCGCCGCGGCCCCGCAGCCCCCGCGGATCGACCCGCAGGAACGCCACGGCGTTCGCCGCGCACACCCGGCGCACGACGCCCTCCGAGAGCCCCGCCCGCGCGAGCCGGTCGGCGGCCCGGGGCAGGGCGAGCAGGTCGCCGCCGCTGAGCCCCGCGTCCGACCCCAGGACGATCCCCTCGGGCCCGAGCGCCGACACCACCTTCACCGCCTCGGCCACCCCGTCGTCGCCGGCCGAGAGCGAGAGCCCGGCCCACTGGCCGAACGCCCGGACCGTCCGGACCGCCCCGGCGTCGGCCCCGGCCAGCAACGCCTGCCCGGCGGGGAGCCCGGCCTCCCGGAGGATCGCCAGCGCGCGGCGGGTGCCCTGTTCGCGCCGCCGGGGCGGGGTGACGACGATCACGGGGAGGCGCAGCTCGGCGGCGAGCTCGAGCTGGCGCAGGAGCACGCGCTCCTCGAGCGGCGTCCCCTCGGCGAGCCCCACGGCGCCGAGGGCCGCCACCTCCGGCCGCCCGAGGAGCTCGGGGAGCTCGGCCAGGAGCGCCTCCAGGCCGCGCGCCGGGATGCGGCGGGGGTGGATGCCCACGGCGGCGTAGGCGGCGAGCCCCGCCCGCCGGAGCCGCCGGGCGGCGGCCACCGTCTCCTGCCACCCCCGCCGCACCGCGGCGGCCCCCCCCGGCCCGAGGTCGTCGCCGGAGGGCACGAGCGCCCCCGTGACGCCGAAGAACCGCAGATCGGAGAGATCCCGCGGCGAGAGCGATCGGGCGTGCAGGAACGCGTCGAACCACATCGGCGCGATCGTAATCCAAGGTGGTCATGGGGTCCCGGCGTACGGTGGGTCGGGGATTCGGTTCCCCCGCGGGATCGTGGCAGAATCAGGGCCCCAGGGATGGCGCGGCTTGCCCGCCGGAAGGCCCGCCCCCGGGAGAGGAACGCATGAAGATCGCCAACCGTCTCAAGTTCTCCTCCGTCACGATGCTGGCCGCGACCATGGCGATCGCAGGCGTGGCCCTCCTGCTGAAGACGAGCGCCAACAGCTCGGTCTCCACCACGCAGCAGTACTTCGAGGCGGACCGCGTCCTCGAGGAGATGGGCGATCAGGCCCGGGCGTACGTCCACGGCGCCTCGGAGATCGCGGCGACGGGCGCGGTCACCGAGAACGACCTCGGGAGGCTGAAGGTCGTCGAGGAGGAGCTCCGCGCGCGCGTGAGGAAGCTCCGCGGCGCCGACGGGGCCACGGCCGGCAAGGCGGTGGACGCGCTCGTCGAGCAGACGGGCGCGGTCCTGCAGGAGACGGCCGCCGCCGCCGAGAGCGCGAAGTCGGGCACGAAGCGGGTCCGGCCGGCGCGGCCGCAGCCCGTGCCCGCCAAGCTCCTGCCCAGGAAGGGCAAGGGCGCGAAGGCGCTCCCGGCGCCGACCGAGCCGGCGCCGGCCCAGGACGACGCCGCGGTCGCCGCCGCCGCCGAGGCGGAGGCCGAGCTCGCGACCGCCCAGACGCAGCTCGCCGCCAAGGAGGCCGGCCTGAGCGCCACCGCCCGGCTCGGCCAGATCCACCGCGACTTCAGCGGCCAGGTCGCCGAGATCGTGCACGCGGCCCAGAACGATCTGAAGGCGCGGCTCGACGGCGCGAAGTCCCGCGCGAACTTCCTCGTCGTCCTCCTGATCGCCCTCGTCGCCGGGGCGCTCGGGTTCGTGGGCTTCATGTTCCGCGGCTTCCGGAGCGAGCTGCTCCGCCCGCTCGAGCTCCTCGCGCAGGGCGCGCGGCGCGTGTCCACCGAGCGCGACCTCACCGTCCGCGTGCCGGTCTCGGGCGACGAGGAGATCAAGGACCTCGGCCGCGCCTTCGGCGAGATGATGGAGACGCTCCGCGGCATCACCATCGAGATGCGCGGCGCCACCGACCGCCTCCTCTCCTCGGCCACCGAGCTCGGCGGCATCACCCGCGCCCAGGGCGAGAGCATCGCCCGGCAGGCGAGCGCGCTCGAGGAGGCCCGGCGGACCTCGTCGGCGCTCCGCGAGTCGTCGCACGAGACGGTCGGCCAGGCCGAGGGCGTGCTCCGCGTCGCCCAGAAGGCCGAGTCGCTCGGCCGCGACGGCGAGACGGCGATGACCGAGAACCTGAGCTCGGCCGAGGTGATCCAGGATCAGACGCGGCAGGTGGTGGACCGGATCGCCCGGCTCGCGACCAGCGCGCAGCGGATCGCGGCGATCACCGCGACCGTGAAGGACCTCGCCGACCAGTCGAACGTCGTGGCCCTGAACGCCGCGATCGAGGCCTCGCGCGCCGGCGAGGCCGGCGTCGGGTTCGGCGTGGTCGCCCGCGAGATCCGGTCGCTCGCCGACCGGTCCATCCGCGCGACGATCGACGTCCGCACCGTGCTCGCCGAGGTCCTGAACGGCATCAAGGAGTCCGCCTCGCTCGTCGAGGCGGCGCACGCCGGCCTCGAGGAGGGCACCTCCCGCACGCGCCGGCTCGGCGAGAGCGTCGCGGGCCTGACCGGCATCGTGCGCGAGAACCTCTCCGCGGTGCGCGAGATCTCCGGCGCGGTCGCCTCCCAGGGCACCGGCATCGGGCAGATCTCGAACGCGGTCGAGGACCTCTCCCTCATGATGGAGGACACCCTCAAGACCGTGCACACCACCGGCGAGGCCGCCGGCGTGCTGCGCGAGGTCTCGGAGCAGGTGTCGTCGGCGGTGAAGGTGTTCCGGCTGTAGGAGGCGATCGCTGCGGCTCGTGCGAGCGGAGCCCGTTCCTCCGCTCGTGCTGAGCCTGTCGAAGCACGAGCGGTGAAGGTTCACTCCGCTCGGCAGGGGCGCGTCACGCCACCCCCATCCCCCGCGACAGCTTCACGAGGGCGGCCGCGATCTCGTCGAGCTCCATCGTGGCGATCACCGCGCCCTTCTCGGCGGCGACGCGCGGCATGCCGTAGACGACGGAGCTCTGCGGGCCCTGCGCGCCGGTCCAGGCGCCGCGGTCGCGGAGGAGCTTGAGGCCGTCGGCGCCGTCGTCGCCCATCCCCGAGAGCACGAGGCCGGCCGCGCTGCGGCCGTACTCCTGGGCGAGGTGCCGGAAGAGCACCGTGCCGGAGGGCCGGAAGCCGCGCACCGGCTCGCCGTCGAGGAGCAGGACCGTGCCGTTCGAGGCGCCGAGGTGGCTGCCGCTCGGGGCGATGTACATGGTGCCGCCGCGGAGCGGCTCGCCGTTCTCGGCGAGCTTCACGTGGAGCGGCGTCTCCCCCCCGAGCCAGTGGACGAGGCCGGCCTCGAACCCCTCGGCGATGTGCTGCACGACGAGCATCGGGATCGGGAAGCCGGCCGGCAGGTCGCGCAGGATCTTCGCCAGCGCGGCGGGGCCGCCGGTCGAGGCGGCGATCCCGAGCACCCGCGGCGCGTTGGCCGCGAGCGGCTGGAGCGGGGTGGTCGGGGCGGACTTGAGGGCCCAGCTCCCGGTCGTGGTCCGCTCGACGCCCTGCCCGATGCCGGGCGGGGGCGGGGAGAGGGTCGCGGCCGCCGCCGCGGTCGCCGCGGCGCGCGGGTTGCGCCTGTGCCGGGTGACGAGCTTCAGGCCCGCCACCGCGCGCACCGCCATCCGGATCTCCTCCGCCTCCTTCTCGAACCGGCCCCGGACGTCGGCGCGCGGCTTGGCGAGCACCTCCACGGCGCCCAGCTCGAGCGCCCGGAACGAGACCTCCTGCTTCTCGGGCGTCCCTGCCTCCGAGGACACCACCACCACCGGCGTCGGCCGCCGGCGCATGATCTCCTCGAGCGCCTCGAGGCCGTCCTTGTTCGGCATCCGGACGTCCATGGTCACGACGTCGGGCCGCAGGGCGAGCACCTGGCTCACGGCCTCGTGCCCGTCCTGCGCCTCCCCCACGACCTCGATCTCCGGCGAGCGGCCGAGGATCGTCCGGAGGATGGCGCGGAAGGCGCGGGAGTCGTCGGCGACGAGGACGCGGATCATGGGTTGCACGGGGGCTGCGCCCCCGCCCCGGAAGCGGAGCTTCCGGGGCCCCACCCCTGCTGCGCTGGGTCCCGCCGCGCTGCGCCCGCAGTGCTGGAAGGGAACGTGGAAGGCGGGCTCGCGCGGCACCCAGCGAGGAGGGGCGTGACCGCCCCTCCCCCGCGCTGTCGCGCGGGTCCCCCACCCCGGATCACGTAGTTCGGTCCACGAGACATGATGATGGCTAGGCGACCGCGCTGCGTTCCGGGAGGAGCTGGCGGACCATCTCGAGCAGCTTGCCGCGCTCGACCTCGCGCTTCACGAGGTAGCCGTCGGCGCCGGCCTCGAGGCCGATGGCCCGGTCCTCCGGCGCGTCGAGCGAGGTGACGAGGACGACCGGGGTGGAGCGGAGCCGGGGGTCGGCCTTGATGCGCCGGGTGAGGTCGAAGCCGTCGAGCCGGGGCATCTGGACGTCGCTGACCACGACCTGCGCCCCGCCCGCGGTGAGGAGCTGCCACGCCTCCTCGCCGTCTCCGGCGGCGAGGACCGTGTAGCCGGCGATCTCGAGGAGCGCCTTCATCGCCGCGCGCGTGGTGAGCGAGTCGTCGGCGACGATGACGCGCGGGCGCGCCGGGGCGGAGCCGCGGCCGACCTGCGCCGCGGGCTGCACGCGGCGCACGAGCTCGCCCGCCGCCAGCACCCCGACCACCCGGCCGTCGTCGAGGACGGCCGCGCCGGCGAGGTGGGGCACGCGCGCGAGCCGCGCGCCGAGGGGCGAGACCACGATCTCCTGCTGGCCCACCACCTCCTCGATGCCGATCACCACCCGCTGGCCGCCCACGGCGACCACGAGCGCCGGCTGGAACCGGCCGCGCCCCGGCGCCGAGCCCGCGGACATGCCGAGCAGCGACGAGACCGGCGCATAGGGGAGCTGCATCCCGCCCACGCGGACCGTGGCCCGGCCGGCGACCGTCCCGATGTCGCCCTCGCGCAGCAGGAGCACGCGCGCGACGGTGTCGGCGGGGATGGCCGCGAGATCGCGGCCGACGCGCAGGAGGAGCGCCGCGGAGGCGGAGAGGCTGAGCGGGACCTCGACGTCGAACCGGGTCCACTTCCCGGGCTCGTAGCCCACGGTGACCGTGCCCTGGAGCCGGTGGGCGGTGTCCTGCACGACGTCCAGGCCCACGCCGCGGCCGGAGATCTCCGTCACGCTCGCCGCCGTCGAGAGGCCCGACTGGAAGACGAGCTGGGCCGCCTCCGCGTCGGACAGGCGCGCGGCCTGCTCGGCGGTCACGACGCCGCGCCGGACCGCGGCCGCCTTCACCGCGGCGAGATCCAGGCCGCCGCCGTCGTCCTCCACCACCACCCCCACCCGCGTGCCGCGGAGATCCACCCGGACGCGGAGCTGGCCGCGCGGGAGCTTCCCCGCGCGCCGGCGCGCCTCGGGCGTCTCGATGCCGTGGTCCACCGCGTTGCGCACGAGGTGGAGCAGCGGATCGCGCAGCTCGTCGACGACGCGCCGGTCGAGGCGCACGTCGGCGCCCGCGAGGACGAGGTCCACCTCCTTGCCGGTGCGGCCGGCGACGTCGCGGACGGCGCGGCGCAGGGGCTCGAGGGCGACGCTCGCAGGGACCATGCGGAGCGCGCGGAGGTCCTCGCGGAGGAGGGTGCTCGTGAGCCGCTGGCCGTCGGCGTCGCGGACCGTCTCGCGCGTGAGCCGGGCGAGCCGTACGACCAGCGTCCGCAGGCGATCCACCGTGGGCGCGAGCTCGGCGCGGGCCTCCTCCGGCTGCTCGATGCGGAGCGCGTGGCCGACGCGCTCCAGCCCGCGGATGGACTCGCGCAGGGCCTGCTCCACCTCGCGCACCTGACCGGCGCGGCGGCGGTGGCGGGACTCGCCGAGCGAGAGCAGCTCGAGCTGGCGGCTCAGGCTGTCCATCGTCGAGGCGAGGACGCGGATCGACTTGTCCGTGGCGGCGGCGGAGGGGGCCGGGGCGGGGGCGGGGGCGGCCGGCGCCCCCCCCCGCCGGTGGCCCCGGACCACAGCCGGGGTGGGCGGCGTCAAGAGCACCCCCCCC
>JAEYZK010000117.1 GCA_023428085.1 Pseudomonadota bacterium | reverse complement strand
CGGATCGGCGGCCGCTGGGTGCACCTGCGCCTCTGCATGACCTGCGGCCACGTGGGCTGCTGCGACAGCTCGCCGAACCGGCACGCGACGAAGCACTACCACGCGTCCGATCATCCGGTCGTGAAGTCGTTCGAGCCCGGGGAGACCTGGGCGTGGTGCTACGCCGACGACGAGCTGGCGGAGAGCTTCCCCGCCTTCGCGGAGGAGTCGCCCGCGGAGCACCACGCGCCGGCGCCGTGACGGCGGCGCCTCACGCCCCCGCGACGCGCGCCCACCCGGCGCGCGGCGCGGCGAAGTCGGCCCGCACCGGCGCGCGCTGCCGCGCCTTCGAGCCCTGCAGCACCATCGCCCCCGGCTCCGCCTCGATCGCCCGGACGCCCTCGCGGACGAGGGCGTCCTCGAGCGGCACGAGCGCGGTGCCGTAGACGAACGTCCGCGCCCCGCGCGCGGGGACCTCGAACACGGTCGGCCGGCCGAGGAGCTCCGGGTTCGCGCGCGCGTAGGCGAGGCCGAGGTTGAAGCTCGAGACGCCGTTCTCGGTCCCCAGGCAGAACACGCGATCGTCGCCGCCGTCGTGGAGCGCCCACGGCGTCGAGGTGCGGCCGCCGTACTGGAGCCAGAGCTCGTTGAAGCTCGACGCCACCTCGCCCGCGGGGAGCCCCGCCGCGCCCGGGAAGAAGCAGACGTACGCGAGCCGGAGGACCGGGTTCACGACGCAGCTCCAGCCGAGGGCGAGGCGCGCGGGGATCGCGCCCATCACGAAGTCGGAGTGCCCGATCATGCCCGGGACCTCGCCGAGATCCACGGCGCCGCCGGCGCGGAGCGGCGCCGCCGCGAGATCGTCGAAGGTCGCGCCCTGGGCGAGCCGGCCGGTGGGGTCGAACTCGGTCCCGACCGGCGCGGACATGAACCGGTCGGCGGCGAGGCTGATCCGGCAGCCCGCGGCGAGGAACGGCGGGCCGAGCGTGTTGTGGCGGACGAGGTTCACGCGCTGCGCGGCGGCGCCGTCGTTCCGGACGCGGATCACGGAGTGGTAGGCGGGCTCGCCCGGGAGGACGACGTCGAGCTTCTCGAAGGCGAGCGGCAGCGCCGGCGCCGGGCTCTCGAGCCGCGAGCGCGCCCACGCCGCGCCGGTCTCGGGATCCTGCCCCACCGCCACGAGCCGCCACGCCTCGTTCGCGCCCCAGCCGTGGACCGGGTGCGAGACGCCGTCCACCACGCACGCGCCGCCGAAGCTCGGGGTACACGGGAAGTCGCCGGCGATGTGGTGGAGCAGCTTCACCTTCCAGTACGGCGCGTGCGCTTCCTCGGACCACGCCGCGCCCGAGGTGTCGCGGAAGTCCGGGACCCAGTGCGCGTTGAGGATGCTCGCCCCGCGCCGCGCGGCGAACACGGGGACCATCCCGCCGACCGCCTCCACGACGGCCACCACCTGGTCGTTCGAGAGGACCACCGCCTGCCTGCCCATGTACTCGACGCGCCTTGCTTCGGTCGTGGCCACGAGGATCTCCTCACGAACAGTCTACGGTCGACCCCGAGCCCGTGAACGAGCCCGAGCCCGAGGAGTGGTGTCCGTGTACCGTGGAACGCACGCGCGCCCGCTGGGGGGCGTCGAGGAGCCCGGCGGCGTCGCTACGGCGTCGCCTCGCCGACCCGGTCCGTGCCGGTCCGCGGATCGCGCTCGACCACGTAGCGCGCCGCGGGCGGGACGCCCTTGCGCGCGTCGAGGTAGGCCCGGTAGCTCGGCGCGTACCAGCCGCGCGCCTCGAAGACCTCGGCGTCCACCCCGAGCAGCGCGAGCGTCACCTCGCAGGCCTCGCGCGCCGCGCCCGCGCCGGCGGGCGCGTGGACGACGTAGTCGCAGAGCCCCTGCCGCCGCGCGTACGCCTCGACGAGCGGCTGCGCGGGCCGGGCCACGAGGAACCGGGCCCCGCAGCGCTCGGCCATGCCGAAGTCGATGACGTCGTCGAAGACGAACAGGAGCTCCTCGGGATCGAGGCCGCGGCGCGCGCAGAGGTGCTCGAGCGCGAGCCGCTTGTCGAGGAACCCCATGTACAGCGCGTCCAGGCGGTCGCGCTCGGCGAGCGCCTGGGCCGCCGGGTCCCGCTGCCCCGAGATGACGACCACGGGCGGGACGGCCGCGCTCCCGCCGCGCCGCCACAGGGCGTAGCGCAGCAGGTTCAGCCCCATCGCGTCGATCTCGTTGAACGCCGCCGGCGCGCCCGGGCCCTTCTGCCCGGTCCCGAGCACGCCGTCCCAGTCGAGCACGACCGCGCGGCACCGCGCGAGCCGCTCCGCGAGCCGCTCGGGCGCGGTGGCGAACCGCTCGGCGCCGAAGAGCCGCGCCACCTCGGCGGGCGTGCGCCCCTCGCCGGCCTCAGCCAAGCAGGCCCATCCGCACGAGGTCCTGGACGTCGAGGAGGCCCAGCGGCCGGTCGGCCTCGACCACCACGACGTTGTCCACCTTGTGGTCCTGGAACATCTTCGCCGCCTCGTACAGGAGCGCCTCGGCGGAGAGCGTGAGCGGCTTCGCGCTGTGGCCGACCTGCGCGATCGGGCGGGAGAGGATGCCGGTGCCGTCCTTCTGGAGGTCGCGCCGGAGATCCCCGTCGGTGAACACGCCCGCGAGGCGGCCCTGGGCGTCCGTGAGGGCCACGGCCCCGAGGCGCGACTCGGTCATCTTCACGAGCGCCTCGGAGACCGGCGCGTCCACGGCGCAGATCGCGTTGCCGCCCGAGCCCATCGCGTCGCGCACGCGGACGGTCATGAGGGTCGTGTGCTCGAAGAACTGGCTCGTGCCCACCTCGGTGAGCGCGTGATCGCAGAGCCGCTGGAGCACGCTCCACGGGACCGTGCAGACGTCGGCGCCGGCGAGCAGCGCGGAGCGCACGTGCTCGGGGTGGCGCACGGACGAGTACATGATCTTGGTCGTGTACCCGTACCGCGCCTTCACCTCGGCGCACTGCGCGAACAGCCGGTTCGCGTCCTGCCCCTGGTCGTGCATGCGGCCCGCGAGCGGGCAGACGAAGGCGGCGCCCGCCTCCATCGCCATGTACGCCTGGTTGAGCGAGTAGACGAGGTGGACGTTCACGCGGTTCCCGGCCTTGGTGAGCGTGTTGCAGGCGCGGAGCGCCTCGAGCCCGACCGGCACCTTGAAGACCGGCTTCCGCTGCAGGGGGAGCGCGAGGATCTGCTCCGCGGCGGCGACGATCTCGTCGTGGGTCCGTCCCAGCGCCTCGACCTGGAGGTCCGGCACCATGCTCGAGAGCTTGACGATCGCCCCCGAGATGTCGGTGATGCCGTGCTTGTGCATGAAGGTGGGGGTGGTGGTGAGCGCCTTCACGAAGCCGAGCTTGAAGGCAGCCTCGATCTCCTTGAAGTCCACCGAGTCCAGGTACAGTTCCATGTCGTGTTGCCTCCCGTGGATCTCTGCCGCTCGGCCGAGCCTGTCGAAGCACGAGCGTGACGGCGTCTACTCCCCCAGCTGCGTGCGCACGAGCGCGTCGAGCTCGAGCAGCGGCGCGAGGAACGCCTCCAGCTTGTCGAGCGGGTACTGGCTGGCCGCGTCGCAGTGGGCGCGGGCCGGATCGGGGTGCGTCTCGATGAAGAGTCCGTCCACCCCGGCGGCCACCGCCGCCCGGGCGAGCACGGGCATGAACTCGCGCAGGCCGCCGCGCGGGTCGGCGCTGGGGATCCCGTAGCGCCGGACCGAGTGGCCGATGTCGAAGACGACGGGGTAGCCCAGCGCGCGGAAGTGGTGGAACGCGCGCGGATCGACCACGAGGTCGTTGTAGCCGAACGTGTACCCGCGCTCCGTGACCACGATCTTGCGCGAGCCGGCGTCCTCGACCTTCTTCACCGGCTTGGCCATGTTCTCGGGGGCGAGGAACTGGCCGTGCTTGAGGTTCACCACCCGGCCGGTCTTGGCCACCCCCACCACGAGGTGGGACTGCATGCAGAGGTAGGCGGGGATCTGCAGCACGTCGGCGACGTCGGCCGCCGCGGCCACCTGCTCCGGGTAGTGCACGTCCGTGACCACCGGGAGGCCCGAGCGCTCCTTCACCTTGCGGAGGATCGCGAGCCCTTCGTGCAGCCCCGGGCCGTGGTCGAACGCGAGGTCGCTGCGGTTGTCCTTCATGAAGGACGACTTGTAGATGACCGGGATCGCCAGCCGGCGGCCGAGCTCCACCAGGCGGTCGGCCGTGCGGAGCATGAGCTCCTCGTCCTCCACCACGCAAGGACCGGCCATCAGGAACGGCCGCGGGCCGCCCAGCACGGCGTTTCCGAGCTGCACCTTCACCTTCGACATCCAGATCCTCCGATCGGGCCCCCTCGGCGGCGGGGCATTATGGCGTATCGCCGACCTGCGCGGGATGAAAGATGCCGCGGCGGACGGGCGCTCGCACGGTCGCGTGCAGGTGAGGGTCTCACCCGCGCGCCCTCTGCCCTGGGTGGGGCCAGCCTGACCGTGTACCGGTGCGCAAGATGCTGGTGGGCCGGCTCGCCGGCCTGCCCCGCAAGGGAACGGGGCCTGGCCGTAACCACGCATCAGGAGGGAGCTCATGAAGCACATGAAAACTCGTCTGCACACCACCCTGTGGACCGGGCTCGTGGCCGCCGCGCTGCTCGCGCCCGGCCTCGCGAGCGGCGTCGGACTCACCGTCGAGGGCTTCTACGGCCTCACGCGGCCGCCCGACACCAAGATCTCGAACGCGCTCGAGGACCGGAACATCTTCGACGACTCGCTCCAGCTCGCCGGCGGCGACGTGCTGATCCGGTTCGGCGTCCTCGAGCTCGGCGCCATCGCCGACGTGAACTGGGGCGACGACACGGCGACCCAGAGCGCGATCGGCGGCCTCGCCGGCATCGCGCTGCCGCTCGGCCCCGCCCGCCTCGACCTCCTCGGCGAGATCGGCGGGCAGCGGTACGGCAACCTGGCCAAGAACCCGAACCTCGCCGGGAACGACACCGGGGACAAGTGGCTCGCGTACGTCGGCCTGCGCCCGGGCCTCGCGTTCAAGGTCGGCGGCACCGGGCCCGGCCTCCTCGTGGGCATCTGGACGTTCGCGCGCTGGGATCTCCAGAAGGAGGACGTCCGGGTCACGCTCGCGGGCGGCGGCGGCGAGGGCGACTACGAGCTCGGCGGCGTGACGCTGGGCGCGACGCTGCGCGTCGGGGTGGATTTCTAGGAGTTGCTCGCCCGGCGCGGGTAGAACCCGGGCATGCCGACCGAGCTGCCCGACCTCTCCCGCGACGAGCTCCTCCGCTACGGCCGCCAGCTCGTGCTCCCCGAGCTCGGGGAGCACGGGCAGCGGCGGCTCCGCGCCGCGCGCGTCCTGCTCGTCGGCGCCGGCGGCCTCGGCTCGCCGGTCGCGCTCTACCTCGCCGCGGCGGGGATCGGCACGCTCGGGATCGTCGAGGCGGACCGGGTGGACGTCTCGAACCTCCAGCGCCAGGTGCTGCACGGCACGCGCGACGTCGGGCGCACGAAGCTCGCCTCGGCCACGGACCGGCTCCGCGACCTGAACCCGGGCGTCGAGGTGGTCGCCCACGACGCCTGGTTCTCGGCCGAGAACGCGCTCGCGCTCGCGCGCGCGTACGACCTCGTCGTGGACGGCACCGACAACTTCACGGCCCGGTACCTGGTGAACGACGCCTGCGTGCTCGCGGGCAGGCCCAACGTGCACGGCGCGGTGTTCCGCTTCGAGGGGCAGGCGACCGTCTTCTGCGCGCCGGGCGGCCCCTGCTACCGGTGCCTGTACCCGGAGCCGCCGCCCCCCGAGCTCGTGCCGAACTGCGCCGAGGGCGGCGTGCTCGGCGTCGTCCCCGGGCTCGTCGGGCTCCTGCAGGCGACGGAGGTCGTGAAGTGGGTGGCCGGCATCGGGACGCCGCTCGTGGGCCGGCTGCTCCTCGTGGACGCGCTCGGTCCCGAGTTCCGCACCGTCCGCGTCCGCCCGGACCCGCGCTGCCCCGCCTGCGGCACCCGCGAGCTCCGCGAGGTGCGCGCGGTCTCGTTCTCGTGCGCGACGCCCGCCGCCGGCGGCGTCCCGACCCTCGACCCCGCCGCCCTGCGCGCGCGGCTCGCGCGCGGCGACGACCTCGACCTCGTGGACGTGCGCGAGCCGCACGAGTGGGCGCTCGGGCGGCTCGAGGGCGCGCGCCTCGCGCCGCTCTCGCGGTTCGACGAGGCGCTGTCCTCGTTCGACGGCGCGCGCGAGGTGGTCCTCTACTGCGCCGTCGGCGCCCGGAGCGCGCGGGCGGCGGAGGCGCTCCTCGCCCGCGGCGTCCGCGCCTGGAACCTCGCCGGCGGGATCCGGCGGTGGAGCGAGGAGGGCGGTCCGGTGGCGCGCTAGCGCGCTACGCCCCCAGCGTGCGGCCGTAGCACGCCACCTCGTACGCCGGGAGATCCGGGAACCGCGCGAACGGCTTCCCCTGCGCGCCCGCCGCGCTCGGCCAGCCGGCGGCGCCCTCGAGCTGGAAGGCCTCGACGAGCTCCGCGAACGCGACCGCCGGCGCCACGCCGGGCCGGTGCGCCGCGAGCCCCAGGTCGTGGCCGGCGATCCGGAGGAGCACCTGCACCCCCGGCGCGGTCGGGTGGAGGAGGAGGTCGAGCACGACCCCGTTGCGCCGCTCCTGCCCGCCCCGCCGCAGCGACGCGAGCAGCGCCGCGGCGACCCGCGCGACGCGGCCGGGCTCGAGGCGCGCGGCGCGCCCATCGGGCGTGACGAGGGTGAGGCGCGCGCCGTCGATGGCGGAGACCCGGCACCACACCTCCCGGAGCGCCGGGCCGGGCGCCAGCCCGGCGCCCGCACCCGCACCC
>JAEYZK010000065.1:0-7500 GCA_023428085.1 Pseudomonadota bacterium | reverse complement strand
GCGCCCGCGGCGACGAGCGCCGCGAAGCGCTCCGGCGAGACGAAGTGATAGTCCACGCCGTCCCGCTCGGCGCCGCGCGGCGCGCGCGTGGTCGCGGAGACGGAGAAGATCGCGTCCGGGTGGGCGGCGCGGAAGCGGTGCGCGAGGGTGGTCTTCCCGGCGCCCGACGGCGCGGAGAGCACGAGCAGCAACCCAGGGTCCGCGCCGGACCGCTCACTCGACATTCTGGACCTGCTCCCGCATGCGCTCGATCTCCGCCTTGAGCGCGACGACGAGGGCGGCGATCTCGCCGTTCTGCGACTTCGAGCCGATGGTGTTCGCCTCCCGGTGCATCTCCTGGACGAGGAAGTCGAGCTTCCGCCCGGCGGGCTCGGTGGACGCGAGGAGCGCCCGGACCTGGCCGACGTGGCTGCGCAGCCGGGTGATCTCCTCGGCCACGTCGGTGCGATCCGCGAAGACCGCGACCTCCTGGGCGAGCCGCGCCGGATCGACCGGCAGGCCGCGCGCGAGCTCGGCGACGCGCTCGGAGAGCCGCGTCCGGTACACCTCCACCGCCTGCGGCGCGAGCACGGACACGCGCCCGACGATCCGCTCGAGCTCGTCGAGGCGCCCGAGCAGATCCCGGCCGAGCGCCTCGCCCTCGCGGGCGCGCATGGCGATGAGCTGGGTGAGGGCCTGCGCGAGCCCCCGGCGCAGCGCCTCCCCGACGAGCTCCAGATCCACCGCGCGCTCGTCGAGCCGCACGACCCCCTCCGCGGAGATCACGTCGGCGAGGGTGACGCTCCCCGGGAGGCCCAGCCGCGCCTGCACCTCGGCGAACGCCCGCGCGTACGACTCGGCGAGCGCCACGTCCACCCGGGGCGCGACGAGGCTCGCCGCGGACGTCCGGCGCACCGCCACGTCCACGCCGCCGCGGGCCAGCCGGTCCTTGACGGTGCGTACGACCTCGTGCTCCAGCGCGGAGAGCTCTCGCGGGAGCCGGGCCTTCACCTCGCAGTACTTGTGGTTGACCGACCGGACCTCGACGTCCACGTCCTCGCCGTTGACCGAACCGCGGCCCGCGCCGAAGCCCGTCATGCTCCGGATCATCTCGTCACCCGGCCGTTGGCCATTCGCGCCTCCCGTTCGACCGTATCTTCGGGTCCCTGGAGCGTCAAGGTGACGCCGCGGCGCCCTCCCCTGCCCCGGGCGCGGGCGTGTTCGTCGGGGTTCAGCCCTCGAGCGGCCTGGCCTCGTCGAGCAGCATCACCGGGATGTCGCCCTCGACGCGGAACACGAGCCGGCAGCGCAGGCAGCGGATCTCGGCGGCCGCGTCGCGGAACTCGAGCTCGCCCTTGCACTTCGGGCAGGCGAGGATCTCCTTCAGCTCGTCCGACACGGCCATGTGCACCTCCAGGCCCGTAGCCTGTAGCCTCATTTCTCGAGCCGCTCCAGCTTCCCGATGAGCGCCGTCGTCGAGTGCCCCTTCGGGTCGCCCGCCACCGTCACGCGGCCGCCGTAGGCGCGCACCTCCGCGGCCTCCGGGATGGTCTCGGGCGTGTAGTCGGTCCCCTTCACGTGCACGTCGGGCCGGAGCGCGCGGATCACCGGGACCACGTCCTTCGAGTCGAACACGACCACGTGGTCCACGCAGGCGAGCCCGGCGACGATCTCGGCCCGCTCCGCCTCCGGCACCACCGGCCGATCCGGGCCCTTGTTCTCGCGGGTGGAGCGATCGCTGTTCACCGCCACGACGAGGAGGTCCGCCTCCGCGCGCGCGCCTTTCAGGTACCGCAGGTGGCCCACGTGGAAGAGGTCGAAGACGCCGTTCGCCAGGGCGATGGTCCTCCCGGCGGCGGTGGCGGCCGCGCGGAGGGCGGGCAGCTCGGGGAGCGACAGCACGCGCGGGAGGGGCGGGCTCACGGTCGCTCCAGCTCCGCCGCCAGCTCCGCGCGCGGCACGACGGCCGTCCCCGGCTTGCGCACCACGAGCGCGCCGGCGACGTTGGCGAGCCGGGCCGCATCCACCGGGTCGCCCCCGGCGGCGAGCCCCGCCGTGAAGGCCGCGGCGACGGTGTCCCCCGCCCCCGTCACGTCCACCGCGTCCATCGCGCCGTACGCCGGCACGTGCACCGGCGCCCGCCCGGCGCGGAAGAGCGACATCCCGTTCCGGCCGCGGGTGACGAGCAGCATCTCGCACCGGACCTTGCGGAGCAGGGCGCGCGCCGCGCGCTCGAGGCCGCCCGGCCCGGCGACCGCGCGCCCGCTGGCCGCCTCGAGCTCGACCTCGTTCGGCTTCACCATCGTGAGGCCGTGGAACGTCGGCAGCGCGTACCGCGAGTCGGCGCAGACCGGGAGCCCGTCGCGCCGGAGCCGGCGGAGGGCCTCCTTCACCGCAGGCCCCACCGCCCCCGAGCCGTAGTCGCTCGCCAGGATCGCCCCCGCCCGCCGGGCTGCGCGCGCGAGCTCCTGGACGAGCGCCTTCTCGGCCCGCGCCGGCAGCGGCTCCGACGGGGCGCGATCGATCCGGAGCATCTGCTGGCGGCGGGTCGAGCGCCCGCCGGCGAGCACGCGGGTCTTGGCCTCGGTGGGCCGGCCGCCGACGCGGACGAGCCCGGAGACGTCCACGCCTCCCCGCGCCAGCACGTCGGTCAGGGCCGCGCCCAGGGCGTCCTCGCCGACGACGCCGACGGCCCGCACCTTCACCCCGAGCGCGGCCAGGTTCAGCGCGGCGTTGCCGGCGCACCCCGCCTTCAGCTCGGAGGACTCGTAGCGGACGATGAGCACCGGGGCCTCGCGGCTCACGCGCTCGGTCTCGCCGAAGACGTACTCGTCCGCGGCGAAGTCGCCGACCACGGTCACGGCCGCGCCCGGGAGGCGGTCGAGCAGCCGCGCGAGCGCGGCGCGCGCGGGGCCGGGTTCGGCGGCGGGGCGTCGCACGGCCAAGGTTCCTACCCTCCCTCGCCGGAGGAGGTCAATGGGGCCGCGGCCCCGGTGGGCGCGCCGCCGCGCCGTTTCCACCGGCGGTGGAGCCAGTACCACTGCTCCGGGTGGCGGCGGATCCACCCCTCGAGCCGGTCGTTCAGGTCCTGCAGGAAGGTCACCGCGTCGCGCTCGTGGTCGCCCGTCGCGGGCGGGTGGAACGGTCCCTCGATGATCACGCGGTGGCGCCCGTCGGGCAGCGGGACCGAGACGGTGAAGACCACCGGCGCCCCGGTCCGCCGCGAGAGCACCGCGGGCGTGGGCGAGGTCGCGGCGGGGACGCCGAAGAAGGTCGGGAAGATGGCGCTCCGGAACGGCTCGCTCTGGTCGATGACGAACCCGAGCACCCGGCCCGCGCGGAGGGCCTTCGCCGCCGCGGCGAACGTCTGGCCGCGCTTCACGTAGATCTCCTGCACGCCGGCGCGCGCGCGGGTCCCCTTCCACAGGCCGATCGCCATCTTCCGGCTGATGGTCGTCATCGGCACGCCGCGCAGGTTGTGGGCGGCGGCGAGCAGATCGAAGTGGCCGAAGTGGCCGGTGCAGGCGATGACGCCCTTCCCCTCCGCGTGGGCGCGCTCGAAGTTCTCCCACCCCTCGTACTCGAACAGGTGCCCGATCTCCTCGGGCGGGAGCCACGGGACGCGGAGGAACTCGGGGATCATCTCGCCCAGGTGGCGGAAGGTGCCGCGGGCGATGGCGCGGCGCTCGGCCTCGGTCTTCTCCGGGAAGGCGAGGCGCAGGTTGGCCAGCACCACGCGCCGCCGGACGCCGAGCGCCCAGACGAGGACGCCGAGGGCGCCGAAGGCGGCGGCGAGGAACCGCCGCGGCAGCCGGACCAGGATCCACCCGAGCAGACGCGCCATGCCAGGGGGACTCTACACCGGGAGGAACCGGGCCAGGGCCGCGTCGAGCGCGCGCGAGAGGATCTCCTCGCCCCGCACGACGCGGGCCTCGATCCGGAGGACGCGGAGCGCCGGGTGGTCGGCGACGTCCGGAGCGAGCCGGACGGCGTCCTTCTCCGTCGTCACGACCCAGTCGCCCGCGCCGTCGCCGGCGCCGAGCACGTCGCGCAGCTCGCCCTCCCGGAACCGGTGGTGGTCCGCGAAGCGGTGCTCGGCGACGACCGTCGCGCCCAGGGCCTCCACCGTCCGCCGGAAGGCGTGGGGGCGGGCGATCCCCGAGACGAGCCGCACGCGCCGGCCGCGCAGCGCCTCGAGGCCCAGCACGGCGCGGAGCGCGCCGTCGAGGAGCTCGACCGGCTCGTGGCGGGACTCCACCGGCGCGTGCCCGGTCGCCTCGCGGGCGAGGGCGCGCAGCCGCTCGAGCCCCTCGGGCGAGGCGCCCTCGACGCGCGAGAGCCACACGAGGCCGGCCCGGCGGAGGGCCTGCGGCGGCTCGCGGTTGGGCCCGCGCGGAAGGAGGTGGCCGTTCCCGAACGGGTTCGCGGCGTCGAGCACCACCACGTCGAGATCGCGCGCCAGCGCGCGGTGCTGGAACCCGTCGTCGAGGAGGAGGACGTCCGCGCCGAGGGATCCGCGCGCGAGGCGCGCGAGCTCGGCGCGCCGGGGCCCGCAGAGCACGGCGACCCCGGGCAGCCTGCGCGCGACGAGCACCGCCTCGTCACCGCCCTCGGCCGCCGAGAGCAGCACCCGGGCGCCGTCCGAGACCACGCGCGCGTCGGACCGCGTCGCGCCGTAGCCGCGCGACAGCACGGCGACGCGCCGGCCGCGGGCCAGGAGGCGCGCCGCCACGGTCATCGCCACCGGCGTCTTCCCGGCGCCGCCGACCGCGAGGTTCCCGATGGAGACGACGGGCGCCCCGGCGCGGTGCGTGCGCAGGTGCCCTCCGGCGTAGAGCGCGCTCCGGATCGCCGCGGCGCCCCGGAACCCCCACTCCACCACGGAGAGCGGCAGGAGGAGCGCGGGGCGCCCGAAGAAGGGGCGCTCGCGCCACCAGATCGCGTCCACGAGGCTCATCGCCGGAGCATGTCCCGCGCGGCGGCGAGCACCGCCTCCGGCGCCAGGTCGGCGAGGCACCGGTGGTGGCCCTCCGGGCAGTAGTCGCCGCCGTGGTTCGTGCACGGCGCGCACGGCAGGCCGAGCGACAGCGCCCGGCCCGGCGCCGGCGGGCCCCAGCGCGTCACGGAGGTCGGTCCGAACAGGGCCAGCACGGGCGTCCCGACCGCGGTCGCGAGATGCACGGGCCCGGAGTCGCAGGCGACGAGGAGCTGCACGCGGGCGAGGGAGGCGGCCAGGGCGTCGATCGGCAGGAACGAGAGGTCGGCGGCGACGGGCGCCCGACACACGGCGCGGAACGCCGCGAACGCGTCGCGGTCGCCGGGCCCGCCGCAGAGCACGATCCGGAACCCCTCCGCCGCGAGCGCGTCGGCCACGGCCGCGAACCGCTCCGCGGGCCAGCGCTTCGTGGCCCAGCGCGCGCCCGGCGCGAGCGCCACGGCGGGCGACTCCACGCCGCGCAGCGCGTCCGCGGCGAGGGCGACGGCGCCGGGCGAGAGGTTCACCTTGAGCGGGCCGGGCCGCGTGATCCCCAGGGGCGCGAGCGCCTCGGCGTAGAGCTGCGTGGCGTGCGCGCGCACGAGCGGCGGATCGTTGCCGATCAGGGCGAGGACCGCGCGCATCGCGGTCCGGCGCTTGAACACCGTGCGGAGCGGCGCGGCCGCGCGGGCGACCACCGCGCTCCGGACCTTGTTCTGGAGGTCCACGACCGCGTCGAACTTGCCGCGGAGGCGCGAGGCGAGGGCGAGCGCGCCGTCCGGCCCGTCGCGCGTCACGCGGTGGACGCGGGCGAGCTCGGGCAGGCCCTCGAGCAGCGGCGCGTAGAGCGGATCCGTCACCCACTCGATCCGCGCCTGGGGGTACCGGGCGCGCAAGGGCTCGAGGACGCTCGTCGCGAGCACCACGTCGCCGAGGGCGCTGTAGCGGATGACGAGGATGCTGGCGGGCTCGCCGGAGCCCCCCCCCTGCCGCTCCGGGTCCAGCCGCATGGCGGGCGATCGCGGGCCGGGGTGGATCACGCGGCGGCCTTTCCCCGCGGCACGATGGCCAGGAGGTGGTCCACGTTGCGCGCGCTCGCGCCGCGGATGGCGCCGACCGCGCCCCGCGCCATCGCGCCGAGCTCGCGGAGCTGGTCGGGGCGCGAGAGCAGCTCGTCCGCCACCTTGAGGAGCTGGTCGGGGGTCGCCACCTGGATGCCGCCGCGCCCCTGGAGCACCTGGACCGAGTCCTTGAAGTTCTCCATGTGCGGCCCGAACAGCACCGGGCACCCCTGGGCGGCGGGCTCGAGGACGTTCTGGCCGCCGCGCGTGACGAAGCTCCCGCCCACGAACACGAGCGTGGCGAGCCGGTAGGCGACGGCGAGCTCGCCGATGGTGTCGAGGATGGTGACCTGCGCGTTCCCCGCCGCCGCCCCGCCGCTCCGGAGCCGGACCGCGAGGCCGGCCTCCGCGGCGAGGGCCATGAGCTTGCCGCAGCGCTCCACGTAGCGTGGGGCGAGCACGAGCTGCAGCCCCGGGTGACGCTCCGCGAGCCGCGTGTAGACGGCCAGGACGATCTCCTCCTCGCCCTCGTGCGTCGAGCCGGCCATGAAGACGGGCCGCGCGGGGTCGAGGCCCATCTCCGCGCGGAGCGCGTCCTCCTTGCCCCCCAGCCCGTCGAGGACGAGGGCGTCGAACTTCGTGTTCCCGGTCACCCAGACGCGGTCCGGCGCGGCGCCGAGCGAGAGCACGCGCTCCGCCTCCTCGTCCGAGCGCATCAGGAAGCAGTCGATGCGCCGCAGCGGGTTGCCGATCGCCCGGAAGAACGCGCGGTACCGCGAGACCTTGCGGGGGTCGAAGCGCCCGTTCGTGAGGGCGATCCGGACCCCGGCGCGCGCCGCGGCGCGGATGAGGTTGGGCCAGATCTCGGTGTACTCGAGGACGAGCACGTCCGGGCGGAGCGCCGCGACCGCGCGGCGGGTCGGGCCCGGGAGGTCGTACGGGGCGAAGACGACCGCGTCGGCGACGTCGGCGAGCTTCTTGCGCGCCATCGCGAGCCCGCTGTTCGTGATGGTCGTGACCACGATCGAGCAGCCCGGGACGCGCGCCTTGAGCTCGCGCATGATCGGCTGGAGCGAGAGGAGATCGCCGGCGCTCGCGCCGTGCAGCCAGAAGCGCGGGGCGCCCGGCGCGCGCGGGAGGTCGCGGTACAGGCCGAGCCGGGCGCGCACGCCGTCGCGGAGCTTCGGGTGGGTGAGGAGGATCGGGAGCCCGAGCAGGAAGGCGAGGTAGCTGGCGATGGCGTAGAGGGCGTGCACGATCGACCGGTTCTTTACTCGATGCGGACCCAGTTGGTGAAGAGCCACGGCGCGCCGGAGCGCCACAGCTCGAGCCGGTAGTCGCCCGGAGCACACGGTCCCCCGCACAGGGTCGCGAGCGACACGTGGTTCGCGCCGGCGCGGAGCGGGAGCGGCCGCTCGACCGCGGGGGCGCCCGCGCGGACGAGGCGGGCCGCGGCGTCGCCCGCCGCCTCCGCCAGCGCCAGGT
>JAEYZK010000014.1 GCA_023428085.1 Pseudomonadota bacterium | reverse complement strand
GAGACCATCGCCGACGCCGTCTGCGACCGTCTCGTCCACAACGCACACAAGGTGAAGCTCGCCGGCGAGTCGATCAGGAAGACGAAGGCGGACTTGACCAAGGGGCAGAAGCCGGCGAAGTAGAGCTACCCAGCGGCGTCACGCCCCGGGTGATCGCCTTGGCCGGTACGGGTGATCGGCATCGGCCGGAACGGCCGATCGGCTTGGCCGGAATCCGCACCCGCGCCAGGCGCCCCAGCCCCGGCTTCGGCCGCGCCTCGCGCCAACGTGGGTGGCCTGGTGGTCGCTGTCGACGGGGGCCGGCGTCGTCGAGGATGCCGTCGAGGAGGTTTCTTGGGATCTGGCTGGAGGCTGCTCGACACCTGTTGACCACGCGGGGTGGCCCTCCGGTTCTCGGGTCCCTCTCCGAACGCCGATCGGCGAGCGCGACGCCGACCTACGCAACGAACACCGAGCCGAGTCACACGTTCAACTCTGCGCGCCGCGATCCTCCGAGGGATCCCGCGCATTCGCGCGCTCTCCGCTCGACGGCACGCCGGACCTCGCCGAAGCAGCCCGGTCCCGGAGCCATTTTCCTCTCGTCGCGAACCAACGGCGAGGGTCGGTAAACAGAAGCCCCCAAGGAGCGATCCGAGGGGGCTTCGCCGTCTCTCCCCAGAAGTCCGAGCGCTGCGCGTGCTGCGGCGCCGCTCTCGCGAGTGCTCGCAGAGAGCGCCGAGCGAGCTCGATGGGCGTTGCGTGGGACAGCTCTTCTGCTCTCTCTCCTGTCCCGTGGGGAGAGAGAAGCCGAGAGGCGTCCAACTGCGTACCCGGCGATCAACAGTCGGCCCCGTTGATCAACAGCTTCGGCGTCTGCGACGGGGCCGGAGCCTGTTGATCATCGGGGCGAAGGCTCGGGGGGAGCGACGAACGGTGCCCGCCTTCGCGCGTGGAGCAGCTGATCGCGCGCGCTTGACCGCGCTTGCGGAATCTGCGGGCGCGAGGTCGTCCTCGCTGCTCACGTTGCCGCGCGTGTCAGGTGCGCTGTGCCCTTGGGCCTCCTGCTCGCGGGCGACCCGCGGAACCCTTTGTGACCAGGGAACATCAGACGCAGCGCTGCGGCGATCTGAGCAAGCACATGGTCCGCCAGCTCGCCGTGCGGATCGGTGGCCCACTGCGTCGTCGCGCCCGCGATGATCGAGTGGAGGAGCAGCTCCGTCCCGGCGGGAGTCCCTGGCGGCAGGCGTTTGCGGATCCCATCCACCACCGCGCGGCTCCGCTCAATCGACAGCATGCGAAGCTCAGGAACCTGAAGCTCGTACCAGGAGATGAGGAAGTTCACCGAGAAGTCGTAGCGGGTGTTCATGCTGCGAATGAGCACCTGCAGGAAGTCCCAGAGGCCCTCCGGCCCCGCGCCAGCCGGCATTGCGTCGAGGTGAACCCGCACCTGTCCAACGCTGCGCTCCATCATCCGGACGAGCAGCGTGTCGCGGTTGGTGAAGCGCTGGATCAGTGCCGCGCGCGAGAGACCCACCTCGTTCGCTACTTCGCTGAGGGTGAAGTTGATGGGACCGTGTCGCTTGAGAACGGCGGTGGCGGCCTCGAGTACCTCGTCATCAGACTTGAGCTTGGGGCGCGGCATCAGCGTTCACCTCTTGCGGAGTCAGGACGATCTGCAGTCGGAAGCTCGAGCGCGGCAAGGGGGCCGCAACGGAGGCGAAGGGTGAGCAGGGCCACGCCTCCCGCGACCCCGGCGGACACGACGAGGCCGGGGCCCGGACCAGTGACATCGACGAGCGCACCCGCCGCGAGCATCACCGCTGGCGCGGCCGACAGCATCACCGCGGAGATCGCACCGAGCACCCGCCCGAGAAGCGCCGACGGAGTGCGGTTGTAGATGGCGGCGTTGACGATCGGCGAGACGGGGCCGGTCAACACGCCCACTAGCGCGCCCAGCAGGACCAGCAGAGGCACGCCCGGCAGCAGCGAGAGGATGAGGGCAGCGCCAGCAAAGGCCGAGAATGCCACCGCCAGCCAGACCTGCGGTGGCAGCCGCGCGCCGGCGGTGGCGTGGATGGCAATGCCCGCGAGGCCCCCGGCACCCATCGCCGAGGAGAACAATCCGAGATCTGCCGCTGGGCGCCCGGCATCCAGGAACAGCGCCGGTAGGATGACGCTGCCGTTGGTGCCGGCGATGCCCGCGAAGAGCATCACGAGACCGAGCAGAGGGCGCAGCAGGGGTTCACGCCAGAGAAAGGCCGAACCGGCGCTCATGGAGAGGTCCTCCGCCGTCGCAGTGGCCCGCTTGGCTGGACCGGGGAGCACCCACGCTGCGAGAAAGCCCGCAAGCATGGAACAGATGGCCGTGAACCAGAGCGTCGGCGCAGCACCGAGCAAGCCGACCACCGTGCCCCCCAGCGCCGGTCCACCCAGGACCGCGATATGGCCCATCACCGCCTTCAGCGACGACACGCGCTCGACGGAGAGCCCTGCGATGCGGCCAAGCTCGGGCAGATGGCTGTCCTGCGCGGCCATCCCGGGCGCGTCCAATACGGCGCTGAGCACGACGCAGGCGAGCAGTGCAACGTTGGAGAGCCCGCCGAGGGCGTAGAGAACTGGAATGCCGGCCATGGCGGCGCCACCCAACACGCCCGAGATCAAGGCGACGGGCGCGCGCCCGAACCGGTCGACGAGGCCACCGCCCACCCACGCGCCGAGAATTGTGGCGACGACGCTGCTCGCGGCCGTGATGCCCGCCCAGGACGCGCTCCCCGTGTGCGACAGGACGAACCATGGCAGCGCGAGCGTCGCCACCGCATTGCCACTCCGGAAGAGGAAGGCCGCCGCGAGCAGCGTGACCAGCGGCCCATGTCGACGTTCCCTCATTCCTCTGCGGCGAGCTGCGCCTTCGCGGTGGAGAGGTGAGTCTCGTTGCCCGACTCGAGGCCAAAAAGGGCGTAGGTCACCGGCCAGACCGCAAGCCGCTCCGCAGTGTGGTGCGCCATCCGCGACCACGTCCGCCCCCCAGCCGCCTCGTACGCGAGGAGGAGCTTCGCCAAACCCGCGTCGCCGAACACCATCAGGTGCGAGGTCATGTCGATGCAGGGGTCATCCACACGGGCCTCGCTCCAATCAATCATCCCCGTCACGCGCTCGCTCTTGTCGACGAGTACATGGCCCACGTAGAGATCTCCGTGCACGGGTACGGAGAAGTCCGGCCACGACGAGTCGTCGTCCAGCCAGCGCTGCCACCGCTGGAGTCGCTTCCCGTTCACCTCGAGTTCCCGGCGGACGCGGTCGATGTCGTCGGCCACTTTCTGACGGGCCTGCGCCGGCGTGCGCACGAGCATTCCGGCAGTCTCGGCTGCTCTGACCGGCACCGCATGCAGGGCGGCGAGCGCCGTCGCGAAGCTCGTCGCGAACACCTCGGAGTCCTGCGGTATCACCCACTCGGGCGTGGTGGCGCCCGGCTGGACGATGATCGCGGTCGAGTCCTCGAGCAGTGGGTAGGCGACGAGCTCGGGGCTCACGATTCGCCAGTCTGGAACGGCGAGAGGCAGGTGCTGCCTGAACATCGCCAGCGCCCGCGCCTCCCTCTCCACCTTGGCGCTCACGTCGGCTCGGCGAGGGATGCGCAATACCCACCGAGCGCCCCCTGCAACGGCGGAGATCACGATCCGGTAGTCGAGCCCGAGCTCGTTGATAGTCAGCGGGCCATCCAACCGAAGCCCATTTCGGGCTGCGAGCGCGCGCAAGTCGGCAGTGTCAGCCGTTTCGGCAGCGGTCAGGGTCATGGACGCTCCATACGAGGGCGTGGCCCGCGTATATAACCGACGCGTCGGTTATTGTCTAGCGGATGCGCTCACCGAGCGTCCCGTCCCAGGCGTAGCGGCCGTGCACTGCGCCCGGAGCTGGCAGTGGTCGCACGCCTCGGGATCGAACTCCGTCACGGAGCCGAACTCGATACGCTCCTCCTCACCCGCCGGGCAGGTGATGGTGAGGTCGCGCATGTTGATCTTGAAGGCGGCCTTCGGGAAGGCGCCCTTGTTCCGCGCGATCCAGGGGCGGCACACGATCTCGCCGCCGCGGCCGAGCACATCATCGACGAGACCGGCCTTCACGTAGGCGCGGTCGATGTAGAGCGTGCCGATCTCGAGTCCCTGCTTGGCGATGTCGCTGGCCAGGCCTGGGGTCGCCTCGTCCTCTGGTCGGTTCGCCGGCGTGATCGCACCGGAGAGAATCAGCCCAGAGCCGAGGTCGGTGGCGATGTGGCGCTTGAAGCCGTTGAAGCGCTTCGTCATTGCTCTTGCGCCCGTGCCGCATCTCCGGATCCTCGACCGAGACGCGCCGGTCCTCGGCGACACCCTGCCGGATCTTCTTACCGCCACCGCCGGGATCCGGCTCGAGGTCTTGGTCCATGATCTGCTGGAGCGTCGCCAGGTCATCGCTGAGCGGCGGCTTCTTCAACTCCAGCGCGAGATTCGCAGCGAGCCAGTCCTTCAGGTTCTCCAGTTCGATGACGAGGACCTTCACCGCGGCCGCCTTCTGGGCCCGGTCGCTCCAGCCGCGGTCGAGCGCCGCCTTCACACTCGGCCCGACGAGCAACGGCGCGCGCGCCTCCCGGCACACTCGCTCCGGCGTCCAGTGCAGAAGATCGGCGGCGCAGTCGACCACCTTGCGCGCGGCGTGCGCGAGCAGGTTGATGGTGTCCTCCACCCGGCTGGCCCCTTCGAGCGGCGCCGAGTCCCAGCGGTCACCAGTACACCGTGACCGCCCGCTGCCTTTCCGGCCGGCGCGCGCGCCCATCTCCGTCCGGTCCCGGTGACCAGCAGTACGTCCCGGGAGCTCCCGCGTCCACGCGACTCCCAGCAGGGTATCCGGTCGCAGTACACTGGCTCCCTGGCATGGGGGGGCCTCGTGCAGAACGCGCCTGCTCGCTGGATGGAGATCGCCGAGAAGGGGACGCGCCTGGGCGTCGCCACGGTGCTCCTCCTCGGTCGGATCCTGGGCCGGCGGGGCATGCGCCTCGTCCTCGCCCTCGTGGCGCTCTACTACGCCCTCTTCCACGGGACGGTGCGGCGGAGCTCGACCGCGTACCTCACGCGCGCGCTGGGGCGGCCGGCGCGCTTCGGCGACGTGTGGCGCCAGGTGCGCACGTTCGCCGAGGTCACCTACGACCGGGTCGCCTTCCTGCGCGGGCGGGTGGCCGGGCTCGAGCTCGTCTCGCACGGCGGGTTCCGCCACCTCGAGGCGCAGCGCGCCACCGGGCGCGGCGCGCTCCTCCTCGGCGCGCACCTGGGCAGCTTCGAGGCGATGCGCGCCCGGTCCGAGGCGCGGGACCTGCCGGTGCACGCGCTCGTCTACGAGCGCCACGCGCGGATGGTGAACCGCTTCCTCCGCGGCCTCTCCCCCACCCTCGCCAGCCGGCTCATCGCCATCGACCCGGCCTCGCCCCAGTGGCTCCTCACCGTGCAGGAGCGGATCGAGGCGGGCCAGCTCGTCGCCCTGCTCGGCGATCGCCCCGACCTGAACGGCAAGCAGGCCACGGTCGAGTTCCTCGGCGCGCCCGCCCGCTTCCCCACCGGTCCGTACGTCATCGCCGCGCTGCTCCGGTGCCCGATCTACTTCACGGTCGGTCCCTACACGCCACCGGGCCGCTACGACTTCCACTGCGAGCCGCTCTTCGAGCGGGTCGAGCTCCCGCGCGGCCGCCGGGACGAGGCGCTGCAGGCGTACGCCCAGCGGTACGCGGCGCGCCTCGAGGAGGCCTGCCGGGCCGCGCCGTACAACTGGTTCAACTTCCACGACGTGTGGGCCCCCGCGGCGCCGGCGCGGGGGCGCGCGTGAGGTTCCTCCTCCTCACCGCCACCAACACGCTCTCGCACCTCGCGAAGAGCCTCGCCCTGCGCGACGCGCTCCGCGCGCGCGGGCACGAGGTCCACGTCACCGCCAGCGCGGGGCGGAGCGAGTTCCTGCGCCGCCTGGGCGTCCCGCACGAGGTGCTCCCCGACGTCGTCGAGGCCGACGGCGGCGCCAGCCCGAGCTTCGCCTGGTTCCGGGCGGAGCGGTTCGAGGCGTGCGTCCGCGCCGAGGCGGAGCTCCTCCGCCGGCTCCGCCCCGACCGCGCCCTCGGCATCTTCCGGTTCACCGGCGCGATCTCCGCCCGGCTCGCCGGCGTCCCCTACGACGCCCTGGTGTGCGGCTGCATGACCCCGGCCTGCGAGGAGCCGCTCGGCTTCGCGCCCGGCGAGCCCGGCGCCGCCGCGCAGGCCGAGGCGATCGCCTTCTTCCGCCGGTCCGCCGCGCGGCGCGCGGCGCCTGCGCTGGCGCGGCTGGGAGCGCCCCCGGTCGAGGACGCGTGGGCGCTCCTCCTCGGCGAGCGGACGTACCTGTGGGACACGCCCGAGTTCCAGCCGCTGCGCCCGGACCCGAGCCTCGTGCACGTCGGCCCGCTGGGCTGGTCGGGGTGGCCGATCGACGCGCGGGCGCGCGAGCGGCTCGCGGCGCTCCCCGCGCCGCTGGCGCTCGTCTCCTTCGGCACCGGCGGCGGTCACGCCGCGGTGGCGGCGCGCCTCTCCGGCGCGCTCGCGCGGATGGGGTTCTCGGTGGCCGTCGCCGGAGCGCTCCCGGCGCAGGGAGGCCCCGGGGCCCCGCGGATCGCCCGGTTCGACCTCCTCCCCGTGGAGGAGGCGCTGGAGCGCGCCGCCGTCGTCGCCTGCCACGGCGGCCAGGGGATCGCCTTCGAGGCCCTCCAGCACCGCGTGCCCATCGCCGTGGTCCCGTTCCAGCCCGAGCAGGCCCAGAACGGCCGCTGCCTGGAGCGGCTCGGCTGCGGCGTCCGCCTGGAGCACGGGGCGGTGGCGCTGCCCGGCGCGCAGTCCGCCGAGGCGGCGTTCCTCGCGCGCGGCGAGGCCGACATCGAGGCGCGCCTCGCCGCGCTGTGCGCGGATCCCGCGGGCCCCGCCCGCCGCGCGGCCGCCGCGGAGAGGGTCGGGCGCAGCGGCGGCGTCGCGGCGCTGGTGGCCGGCCTGGAGCGCCCGGCGTGACCGCCGCGCTCCTCGTGCACGGATGGCTGGGCTCCCCGGCCGCGCTCGCCC
>JAEYZK010000448.1 GCA_023428085.1 Pseudomonadota bacterium | reverse complement strand
CACCGCCGGCGCCGCCTTCGGCACTGCGAGCTCGAACCGGATCGGCACGGACGCCGCGGCGCCGCCGGCGAGCGGCGCCAGCGCCTGCTCCACGCACCGCGCCAGCGCGGCGGACCCGGTCGAGTCGGCGGAGATGGAGATGCGGGCCCCGAGGTCCACCACCACGAGCCCGTCGAGCGCGGGCGCGCTCCGGAGCTCCTCGGCGTAGCAGGCGGTGAGCTCCGCCCGCTTCGTCAGGACCGCCTTCTTGGCCTCGGACGGCCCGGCGATCGGCTCCCCCACGTCCACGGCCGGCGCGGCGCCGACCGCCAGCGTCATCGACGGGCGATCGCCCGCGACCCCTCCCCAGGCGAGCGCGGCGTCGCCGTCGAGCCAGGTCCACTCCACCGGCTCGACGCCCAGATCGACGCGCTTCCCGCCCGCGCTGGAGGCACAGATCGCGTCGTCGGGAAGGTCGAACACGAGCCGGAGCGAGAGCCGCCCCGACGCCTGCGCCGCCAGGATGCGCCGCGCGACCGTCGCGTTCACCTGCACGGGCAGCCCGCGCTGGTCCACGGCCGTGATCACGGCGGCGGTCCCGAGCCGGAGCTTCGCCGGCTCGGAGATCTCGAGCCGCTGCTCCGGCCCGTCGTACGGCGCGAACGCGAGCCCGCTCGCGGGCACGGTGACCTCGTACCGGCCGGTCATCGCCGCGTCGCGCAGCTCCTCGTGCCGGGTCTGGGCCTCTCCGCGCGCGATCGCGTCGCCCTTGGGCCGGAGGCGCTCCGCGGGGACGAGCTGCCGGCACAGGCGGGCCACGC
Organism: Pseudomonadota bacterium; assembly: GCA_023428085.1. Classification (GTDB taxonomy): domain Bacteria; phylum Myxococcota; class Myxococcia; order Myxococcales; family Anaeromyxobacteraceae; genus Anaeromyxobacter. The sequence continues at coordinate 30,259 of JAEYZK010000448.1, read as the reverse complement.
CATCGGCCCCGGTGAGCGGCTGGACCTCGCCGGCAGGTGCGCCCTCCGCGCGGAGCGTGGCGGGGGTCGCGGGTGCCTTGGCGGGGGTCGCGGCGAGCAGCAGGATCGTGAGCGCAGGGACCATGCGCTCATGGTATCCCCGGCGGCGGCCCCGGTGGAGGTCACACCCCCACGCGGATCCGCAGCGCCCCGGGCAGGATCGTGAACCGGGCCGGCAGGGTACCCGGGTTCTCCCCGTCCACGTCGAGGTTCACGACCTCGTCGCCCACCGGCTCCACCTCGACGACCTTGGCCCGCAGGACCCGCGTGTTGGTCAGCTGCAGGTGCGTGCCGTCGTAGAGCATCGGCCGCTTCACGACGAAGTCCACCAGCCCGAGCCCCTTCCAGACGACGACGTCGAAGACGCCGTCGTCCATGCGCGCGTCCGGGGCGACCATCATCCCGCCGCCGAAGTACCGGCCGTTGCAGACCGAGAGGGCCGTCAACGGCTCCTCGTGCCACGCGCCCCCGTCCACCCGCCAGCGCACCGGCCGATCCGTCCACGTGACGAGCGCCCGCGCCGTCGCGAGCATGAACGAGAGCTTGCCCGACGGCAGCCGGACGCCGTGGTTCACGAGCCGTGAAACGACCCCGGAGATGCCCAGGCCGGCGACGTTGGCGAAGTGGCGCACCTGGCGGGTCCCGTCGGGGCCGGTGAACTCGACGCGCCCGAGATCGAGCACGGCGACGTTCCGGCTGGCGAGCGCCTGCGCCGCGCCGGCGACGTCCTGCGCGATGCCGATCGTGCGCCGGAGGTCGCCGCCCGTCCCGCGCGGGATGAAGCCGAAGAGCGACCCACCCTCCCCGGCCGGCGCCAGCTGCATGCCGTCGATGACCTCGCTCGCCGTCCCGTCCCCGCCCACCGCGACGAGCAGCTTCCCGCCGGCCGCGATCGCCTCCTGGGCCAGCCGGACCCCGTCCCCGCGCGCGTGGGTGAACGCGCACTCGAAGTCGCCCACGGCCGAGCGCACCGCGCGGGCGATGGCGTCGAAGTGGCGCCCCGTCCGCCCGGAGGCGCTGGCGGGGTTCACGATGAGAAATGGCTTCACCGCGCTGCAACATAGCAGCGGCCGAGGGAACGGCGCACCCGGAACTGCAGCCACCGACGCGCCGCGTCAGGCCGGCGAAGCGGTGCCCGCCTCGTCGCGGGGCGAGGCTACCGCGTGCCCCAGTCCACCTTGCGCATGTCGCCCGCCGTGACGAAGGCCTGGTGCATCGAGAACGAGTGCGGCAGCGACTGGGGCGCCCGCCCCTGCTCCACGAGGCGCAGGTACTCGCGCAGGATCGGCTTGTAGTCGGGGTGCGCGCACTTCTCGACGATGAGGTGGGCGCGATCGTGCGGGTCCTTCCCGCGCAGGTCCGCCACGCCCTGCTCGGTCGCGACCACGCACACCGAGTGCTCGCTGTGGTCCATGTGCGCGACCAGCGGGACGATGGTCGAGATCTTGCCGCCCTTGGCGGTCGACGGGCAGGAGAAGATCGACAGGTAGGCGTTCCGGGTGAAGTCGCCCGAGCCGCCGATGCCGTTCATCATCTGCCGGCCGAGGACGTGGGTGGAGTTCACGTTCCCCGTGAGGTCGAACTCGATGGCGGTGTTCATCGAGACGATGCCGAGGCGGCGGACGATCTCGGGGTGGTTCGTGATCTCCTGCGGCCGGAGCAGGATGTGATCGCTGAACCTGGCGAGGTCGTCGACGACGCGCTTCATCGCGGGCGGCGACAGCGTGAGCGAGCAGGTGGAGGCGAAGCTGCAGCGCCCCTCCTCGATGAGCCCGATCACGGAGTCCTGCAGCACCTCGGTGTACATCTGGAACGGCGGGATCTCGGGGTGGCTGCCGATCGCGCCGAGCACCGAGTTGGCGATGTCGCCGACGCCGGACTGGAGCGGCAGGAACGACCGCGGGATCCGCCCCGCCCGCATCTCGTCCACGAGGAACTGGGCCACGTTCTGGCCGATCTGGCGCGTCTCGTCGGTCGGCTCGGAGAAGGGGCTCGTCTCGTCGGCCACGTTCGAACGGACGACGCCGACGATCTTGCGCCGGTCGATCACGAGCACCGGCGAGCCGATCCGGTCGGAGACGTCGTAGATCGGGATCTCCTGGCGCGCGGGCGGATCCGCCGGCTGGAAGAGGTCGTGCATGCCGAGGAGGTTGGGCGTGTGCCACTCGTTCAGCTCGATCAGGATCTTGTCGGCGACCTGCGCGTACGTCGGCGAGGCGCCGACGCCGCTCGTGAGGACGATGCCGCCGGACCGGGTGATGTCGCAGGCCTCGATGACCGCGAAGTTCACCTTCCCGAGGAAGCCATACCGGACCTGCTGCGGGAGGAGCGACAGGTGCATGTCGACGAACCGCACCTTGCCCTCGTTGATCTGCTTCCGCAGCGTCCCGTCGGACTGGTACGGCGTGCGGAACCGGATCGCCTCCGCCTTCGCGAGCGCGCCGTCGAGCGACGCGCCCGTGGAGGCGCCGGTGAGGACGCCGATCTGGAACGGCCGGCCCGCCGCGTGCTCCGCGGTGGCCCGCTTCGCGAGCGCCGCGGGGATCACCTTCGGGCTCCCGGCCGGCGTGAACCCGGAGAAGCCGATGGTGTCCTCGTGCTGGATGAGGGAGGCGGCCTCTTCGGCGCTGAGATACGGGGGGAACGTCGTGGCCACGGCGGGCTCCTTGGGTCCGGTGTCGGCGCGGAAGTTAGCAAAGACGCACCCCGCCGTGGCCCCGAGGGGGCCGGGCACGTTGTCGCGTCGGGGTGTGCGCAGGAGCACGGGCACGCGGCCGGAGTCCGGCCGCGCGCCCGCGGGCTCGCCTACTTCTGCGGCTCGTAGGTGCTCTTCACGTAGATCTCGCGGAGCTGCTTCGCGTCCACGTCTCCCGGAGCGGCGGTCATGAGATCCGTGCCCTTCTGCGTCTTGGGCCAGGCCACCACGTCGCGGAGGGACTCCGCGCCGGTGAGGAGCATCACGGTCCGGTCCATGCCGAGCGCGATCCCGCCGTGCGGCGGCGCGCCCATCTTCAGGGCGTCCAGCAGGAAGCCGAACTTGACCCGCGCCTCCTCGTCCGAGATGCCCATCGCCTTGAAGACGCGCGCCTGCACGGCCGGGTCGTGGAGCCGGATGGAGCCGCCGCCGAGCTCGAACCCGTTCAGCACGAGGTCGTAGCGGTAGCAGTTCACGCGGCCCGGGTCGGACTCGAGGTACGGCAGGTCCTCGTCGTGGGGCCGGGTGAACGCGTGGTGCGCCGCCGCCCACGTCTTCGACTCCTCGTCGTACTCGAACAGCGGGGGATCGACCACCCAGAGGTACCGCCACTGCCCGCCCGACCCGTACTCCGGGATGAGCCCCATCTTCTTCGCCAGGTGGACCCGGAGGTTCGCCATGACGGTGTGGACCATGGCCTCCTTCCCGAACTGGAAGAGGAGCAGGTCGCCGGGCTGGGCGCCGCACGCCGCGTTGATCGCGGCGCGCATCTCGGGGGTGATGTTCTTGGCGAGCGGCGACTGGGTCCACTCGCCGTTCTCGCCGATCTTGGCGCGAGCGAGCCCCTTCGCGCCCATGCCCTTCACGTACTCCTCGAGCTTCTCGATGTCCGTGCGCGAGAAGCCCGCGCTCGCCGGCACGCGGATCGCCTTGACGATGCCCTTGGCCTGGACGGCCTCGTGCATGAGCGGCACGCCGCCGCCGCCGTGCGCCTTCACGACGTCGGTGAGGACCACGTGCGCCATGTCGAAGCGCAGGTCCGGCTTGTCGTTGCCGTACTTCGCCATCGACTCGGCGTACGGCATCCGCAGGAAGGGCCGCGGGAGCTCGACCCCGAGGACCTCCTTCCACAGCGTGCAGACGAGCCCCTCGATCACGTCGAAGACGTCGTTCTGCTCGACGAACGACATCTCCACGTCGATCTGCGTGAACTCGGGCTGCCGGTCGAGCCGGAGGTCCTCGTCGCGGAAGCACCGGACGATCTGGAAGTACCGGTCGAAGCCCGACATCATGTAGAGCTGCTTGAACAGCTGCGGGCTCTCGGCGAGCGCGTAGAACTTGCCCGGGTTGAGGCGCGAGGGGACGAGGAAGTTGCGCGCCCCGCCCGGCGTGTACTTCACCATGAACGGCGTCTCGAGCTCGAGGAACCCGCGCTCGGAGAAGTAGTTCCGGGTGAGGTGGTTCACCCGGGCGCGCGTCATCAGCGTCTTCTGCAGCGGCGCCCGGCGCAGGTCGAGGTAGCGGAACTGGAGCCGCTTCTCCTCGCTCGTCTCGACCTTGTCCTCGATCGGGAACGGCGTCGGCTCGGACCGGTTGAAGATGGTGAGCTCGGTCGCGTGGATCTCGATCTCGCCCGTCCGGAGCTTCGGGTTGGCGTTGCCGCCGCGCGAGACGACGGTCCCGCGGATGCCGACGCAGAACTCGAGCCGGAGGTCCCCCGCGAGCTCGTGGACCTCGGGCCGGACGTCGGCCTCGAAGACCACCTGGGTCACCCCCTCGCGGTCGCGGAGGTCGATGAAGACGGCCCCGCCGTGGTCGCGCCGGTTGTTGACCCAGCCGAACAGCACGACGTCCTTGCCGATGTCGGCCTTGGTGAGCTCACCGCACGAATGGGTCCGCTTCAGCTCTGTGATGAAACGCGCCACGGGAGAGCGCCCTCCTGCAGGGGGAACGGTGCAGCTAACACTGCGGAACCTGGACCGTCAAGGGAGTGCTCGGCTCCTCGCGGCGCCGCCCGCCCCGGCCGACCGCGCCTGGCCGATTTTCCGTGCCGGCCGGAAACAATTGCAGGCCGGCGACCGCGGCGTCGCGGAATCCGCGCGGATTCCAGCGCGCCGCGGTGGCCTCGCGGTTGCAGAACCGGGACGCGGGAGGAATCGACCGTGCGGAACGGAACCTCGATCGATCCGGTGTGCGGACGGGCGGTGACGGAGATCACGTCCGAGAGCCAGGAGTACAAGTCCCGCCGCTACTTCTTCTGCTCGCACTCCTGCCGGGAGCGGTTCGAGGGCCAGGCCGAGCGGATGCGCGCCGCCGAGCTGGCGCGCCTGGGGGCGCTCTTCGGGCGCCGCAAGGAGCCCTGGGGGATGGTCTAGCTCCGGCCAGGACTCAGGGAGCGCGACCGCCCCGCTCCGCGGAGCGGACGTCCCGCAGCTTGAGCTGCAGCCGCCGCGTCCCGTCCCACTCGTCGAACCCCACCGAGAAGGCGGCGTCCACGGGGCCCTCCGCGCAGAGGGCGGCGCGATCGCCCATGCCGAACCCGATCGCGTCGAGGCCGCGCGCGCCGAGCGCGAGCTTGAGGTGCACCCCGGCCGCGCCCACCGTCCGGCCTCGGGCCGCGGCGCGCCGCACCGCGAACACCGGCTCCGGGTGCCCCGCCCCGAACGGCGCGAGCCGCTCGAGGTCGGCCGCGGCGCGATCCGTGACCTCGGCGTCGTCGATCCAGCCGTCGATCCGGCAGCGCGGCTGGAGGTCCGCCTCGGAGAGGTGCGCCGCGGCGTGGGCCTCGAACGCCGCCCGGAACCCCTCGAGCGCCGCCCGCTCCACGGTCACCCCGGCGGCGTGCTTGTGGCCCCCGAACCGGGCCAGGTGCGCGGCGCAGGACGCCAGCGCGTCGTAGAGGTGGAAGCTCTCGATCGAGCGCCCGCTCCCCTTGCCCCCGTCGCCGTCGAGCGCGACGAGCACGGTGGGCCGGTGGAACCGCTCGACGATGCGCGACGCCACGATGCCGACCACGCCCGCGTGCCACCCGTCCCGCGCGAGCACGAGCCCGCGCGCCCCTGCGGCCACCCGCGCCGCCGCGTCCTCCGTCGCCTCCTCGAGGATGCGCCGCTCGATCTCCTGCCGCGCCTGGTTCTCGCGATCGAGCTCCTCGGCGAGCGCGCGCGCCGCCCCCTCGTCGTCGGCGAGCATGAGGCGCACGCCGCGCCCGGCGTCGTCGAGCCGGCCGGCGGCGTTGATCCGGGGCGCGAGCCGGAAGCCGACCTGGCCTGCGGTGACCGGCTGTCCCTCCGCGATCCCGGCCACGCGCTTCAGCGCCCGCACGCCGGGGCGCCGGCTCTTCGCGAGCACCTCGAGCCCCCAGCGGACGAGCGTCCGGTTCGCGCCGACGAGCGGCACGACGTCGGCGATCGTCCCCAGCGCGACGAGGTCGAGCGCATCCTTCAGGTTCGGCTCCGGCCGCCGCGCGCCGAACCGGCCCGCCTCGCGCAGCCGCCGCCGCAGGGCCATGACGAGCGCGAACGTGACGCCGACCGCGGCGAGGTCCTTGCTCGGGTAGCCGCAGCCGGGCTGGTGCGGGTTGAGGATGGCCGACGCCGCCGGCAGCTCCACCGGCACCGTGTGGTGGTCCACGACCACCGCGTCCACGCCCAGCGCCGCCGCCGCCCGCACCTCCTCGACGCTCGTGATCCCGCAGTCGAGGGTCACGAGCAGCTTCACCCCCTGCGCCGCGAGCCTGGCGACGGCGTCGCGGTTCAGCCCGTATCCCTCGACGAGCCGGTGCGGCACGTAGGTGACGACGTCGCCGCCGGCCGCGCGCAGGAAACCGGTGAGCAGCGACGTCGAGGTGACGCCGTCCACGTCGTAGTCGCCGTAGCAGGCGATGCGTTCGTCCGCGTCGAGCGCCCGCGCGATCCGGGCCACCGCGGCGTCCATGCCCTTCATCGCGAAGGGATCGGGCAGGTCCGCGAGCGGCGCCTCGAGGAACCGGGCCGCGGTGATGGGATCGGCGTGGCCGCGGGCCGCGAGCACCCGTGCGGCGAGGGGATGGAGCCGGAGGGCCTCCGCCAGCCGGGCGGCCGCAGCCTCGCACTCCGGCCCGTTCCGCGCCTCGATCCACCGCTTCCCGCTCGCGCCGTCCACGAGCGGTTGGTAGCACGCCTCCCTGACACGGAGACCTCGCGGGCGCACGCCTGGCATCACGTGCGTCGCCCCGTGCGTCTCCCCGCGAACGAGCCGCGCCCGCGCCCGCGCGACACGGGCTGCGTCTTCGCTGTTCGCCTGCCGCGTCCCCGCTACACGAGGTGAGTGACGTCCTCCGCACGCCGGCGCGTGGCCGTGGCGCTGCTCCTCGCCCTCCCGGCGCGCGCGTTCGGGGCGCCCGGCTGGAGGCTCCTCGCGCTCCTGCCCCTCGAGGAGCCCACCTCGCTCGCCGCCTTCGTGGACGAGCGCGCGGGGGTCCGGCTCGGCGGGCCATGGGTGCGCTACACGCTCGACGGCGGCCGGACGTGGCTCGACGGAGCCGCGGCGACTCCGCCGGGCCGCCCTCGAGATCCTGCCGAACGGCTTCGCCTGGCACGCCGGGGTGCTGACCGTGGGCCGCTCGTTCAGCTGCACCTCCCGCCCCGCGCGAGCGCGCAGCCGCGGCGCGCGCGCCGTCCCCCCAGAAACGGAAGCGGGCGCCGGGAGGACCCGGCGCCCGCGAGAGAGCTGCCGTCCGGTCGCTACTTGGCCGCGGTCCGCGCCTGCGCGGGCTGCGCCTGCTGGTGGTGCCGGCCGGAGGCGCGGGCCTTCTTCCGATCCATCCAGTCCTCGAACCAGATGGTCATCGGCGCGGCGATGAACCAGGTCGAGTAGGTGCCGGAGACGAGGCCGACCATCATGGCCATCGCGAAGTCCCAGATCGTGCCGACGCCGAGCACGAGCAGGCCGAGGAGCGAGAGCGCGGTCGCGAACGAGGTGAGGAACGTCCGGCCGAGCGTCTCGTTGATCGAGACGTTCACGATCTCGGCGAGCGACCGCCCCTTGAGCTTGGCCTGGTTCTCGCGGATGCGGTCGTAGATGACGACCGTGTCGTTCACGGAGTAGCCGACGATCGTGAGGATCACCGCGATCGAGGTGAGGTTGAACTCCCGGCCGCTGAACGCGTAGTAGCCGAAGGTGATCACCGCGTCGTGCAGCATGGCGATGATGACGCCGGGGCTGAACCGGAAGTCGAACCGGAGGCCGATGTAGGCGACGATGAGCGCCATCGCGAAGAGGATGGCCTTGAAGCCCTGGGTCCGGAGCTCGCGGCCCACCGCCGGGCCGACGTACTCGACGCGGCGCACGTCGGGCTCCTGGGCCTTGAGCTTCGTCTCGAGCGCGCTCCGCACCTTGTCCTGGATGCCCTCGGTGATGACGGTGAACGAGGTGGAGCCGGCCTGCAGCCCCTGGCCGGCCTCCCGGACCTCGCGGACCCCGACGGCGGTGCCGGCGAGGGCGTCGCGGATCGCGACCTTGGTGGCCTCGACGTCCCCGACCTGCTTGAACTCGAAGTCGATCTGGTCGCCCATCTCGGGGTTGAACGAGTGGCGGACGTCGGGGAACTTCTGCTTGACGGCCGCCGCCGCGGCGTCCGCCTTCTCCTGGGTGAGCAGCGAGAACCGCTCGACGCGGATGAGGTAGGTGTTCTGGGAGGCCGCGCCGTACGCCTGGACCGAGGCGTCCACGTCGAGCTCCTCGATGGCGCCGCGGATCTGCCCGGGATCGACGGCGCTGCCGAACTTCACCTCCATCTCGGTGCCGCCCGAGAAGTCCACGCCGTAGTTCAGGCCGTGGACCCAGGGGAGCGCCCAGAGGATCACCGCCAGGTTGGCGATGAGGGAGAGCACCACCGCGATGCGGCGCTTCCCGACGAAGTCGATCTTCGTGCCGTGGGGGACGATGTCGAAGGTCTTGAATTGCATCTCAGACGCTCAGCTTCGCCGTGTCGTGGCGCGTGAAGTACTCCATCAGGACCCTGGTGACGAAGATGGAGGTGATGAGCGAGGCGACCAGGCCGATGATCAGGGTGACGGCGAAGCCGCGGATGGGACCCGTGCCGAACTCCATCAGCATGAAGCCGGCGACGAGCGTGGTGACGTGGGAGTCGATGATGGTCCAGAAGACGCGGGCGTAGCCCTGCTGCACCGCGATCTTCGTGCTCCGGCCCGCGCGTAGCTCCTCGCGGATGCGCTCGTTGATGAGCACGTTGGCGTCCACCGCCATGCCGAGCGTGAGGACGAAGCCGGCGATGCCGGGGAGCGTGAGCGTCGTCTGGATGGCGGCCATGGCCGCCAGCACCAGGAGGCCGTTCAGCACCAGGGCGACGTCGGCGATGAGGCCGCTCAGCCGGTAGTAGACGACCATGAAGATCAGCACCGCGAGGAGGCCGAGCAGCGCCGCCTTGGTGCCCTTCTCGATCAGCTCCGGCCCGAGGGTCGCGCCGACGGTGGACTCGGCGCCGATGGTCACCGGCGCCGGGAGCGCGCCGGAGCGGAGGACGAGCGAGATCATCTGCGCCTCCTCGCGCTGCGCCTGGGGATCCCCGCCGGCGCCGAGCGTGATCTGGCCGCTCGAGGTGATCTGGCTCTGGATGACGGGGGCGCTCTCGACGCGGTCGTCGAGCACGATCGCCATCCGCTTCTTGATGTTCTCCTGGGTGAGCTTCCCCATGAGCTTGGAGCCCTCGGGGGACATCTCGAACCGCACGATGGGGTCACCCTGGCGCATGGGGTCGCTGTCCAGGCCGACCTCGGCGTTGGCGAGGTAGTCGCCGGTGAGCTCGGTCCGCGCGCGCAGCACGTAGGTCCGCTCGTACTGGTACTTGTCGGCGGAGCGCGTGACCGTCTCGGTGCCCGTGAGGATGACGTTCTTGGCGGGATCGACGAGGGGCTGCAGCCGCTCCTTGACGATCTCGTCGAGCTGGTCGCGGTTCTTCGCGACGACGGTGGCGAGGCCGCTGCCGTCCTCGAGGAAGCACCCGCCGTCCGGGATGGGCCGCTGGGCCTGCCGGTCGATGTTGACCTTGCAGGCGGGGAACATGGTCTTCGCCTTGTCGAGGGCGGTGCTCTCGTCGTCGACGATCTTGAACTCGAGCTGCGCCGTCCGGCCGAGCAGGTCCTTGGCCTTGGCGGGATCCTCCGCGCCGGGGAGCTGGATCTGGATCTGGCTGTTGGACTTGCGCTTGATGTCCGGCTCGGTGACGCCCCACTTGTCGATGCGGTTGCGGATCACCTTCTCCGCCTGCTGGACCGCGCCGTTGCGGAAGTCCTCGAGGACCTGCTCCCTGAACGCGAACTGGACGCCGCCCTCGACGCGGGACGCCGTCATCTCGCTGCCGAAGTAGGAGAGGACCTCGTCCTGGACCTTGCCCGGCTCCGCGGTCTTCACCAGCACGCGCCGGCTGTCCTCGGTCGTCCCCGCGGACTCGAACGGCACCTTCTCGCTCGTGAGCCGCTCGGCGATCGCGTCGGCGCGCCGCGTGACCTTGGCCTTCACGGCCTTGTCCACGTCCACGCCCATGTCGAGCAGGATGCCGCCCTGCAGGTCGAGGCCCAGGTTGAGCCGGGTGTCCGGGTTGGGCGCCCACCGGGGGACCGTCTTGTCGAAGATCTCGGCCTTGTTCCGCTGCTCCGGCGGCAGCTTGAAGTAATACCAGCTCGGGATGAGCTGATAGACGCACAGCAACGTGCCGGCGATGACCAGGCCGAACCGCCAGTACCAGGACCGTTCCATCTACTTCCTCGCCTCCGCCTTGGCCGGCGCGGCCGGCTCCGACTGCTTCCAGGCGCTCACAACGGTGGACTTGAGGACCCGGATCTTGTTGCCGCCGCCCACGTCCAGCGTGACGGACCGGTCCTCGACCAGCGCGACAACTCCGATGATGCCGCTCTGTGTAACAACCTCGTCGCCCTTTTTGATGCTGGCCAGCCACTCGGCCTGCCGCTTGCGCTCCTTCTGCTGCGGCCGGAAGACGATGAGGTAGAAGACCGCGAACATCACCGCGATCATCACGATCATCGTCGACCCGCCGCCGCCCTGGGGCTGGGCGCCGTCGCCCGTCTGCGAGAGGAAACCCTGCAAGATCGATTGCATGGACGCGCTCCGCGGCTCCACCTGGCTGGTCGGAAAAAGCGCTGTGTTCTAGCGTGATTTCGGCGGGCCCCGCAACTGCTTTGTGGCCGGGCGCCCGCCCGCCTACCGGCTCGACTCCCGCCACGCGGCGAGCCGCTCGGCCCGGAAAGCCTCGAAACGGCGGGCCTCGATGGCGGCCCGGGCCTCGCGCATGAGCCCGAGATAGAAGTGCAGGTTGTGGAGCGTGTTGGCGCGGAGCGCCAGGATCTCGCCGGCCTTGAACAGGTGGCGGAGGTAGGCGCGCGAGAACGTCCGGCACGCGTAGCAGCCGCAGGCCGGATCCGCCGGGCCGTCGTCGTCCGCGTACCGGGCGTTGCGGATGGTCAGCTTGCCGCGGCTCGTGAAGAGCAGGCCGTTGCGGGCGGTGCGCGTGGGGAGGACGCAGTCGAACATGTCGATGCCCGCGGCGATGCCGGCGAGCAGGTCCTCGGGCGTGCCGACGCCCATGAGGTAGCGCGGCTTCTCGCGCGGCATCCGGGGTGCGTCGCGCGCCACCCCCTCCCACATCTGCGCGGGCGCCTCCCCGACCGCGTAGCCGCCGAGCGCGTAGCCGGGCAGGTCCAGCGCCGCCGCCTCCTCGATCGCCCGGGCGCGCAGGTCGGGGAACAGGCCGCCCTGCGCGATGCCGAAGAGGCTCCGGGGGTGCCCCGCCGCGCGCGCCTCCTCGATCCTCCGCCACTCGTCCCGGCACCGCACGAGCCACCGCTGCGTCCGGGCGAGCGACAGCTCGTGGTAGCCGCGGTCGGCGAGCGACGGCGGACACTCGTCGAAGGCCATGATGACGTCCGCGCCGAGCGCCTCCTCGACCTGGATCGCCCGCTCCGGCGAGAGGAAGTGGCGGGCGCCGTCGAGGTGGCTCCGGAACGTCACCCCCTCCTCCGCGATCTCGACGAGCCCCGGCCCGGTCCGGTCGCCGCCCTGGCCGAGGCTGAAGACCTGGAAGCCGCCCGAGTCGGTCAGCACGGCGCCCTTCCAGCCCATGAACCGGTGCACGCCCCCGAGCCGCTCGACGCGCTCGTGCCCGGGGCGGAGGTACAGGTGGTACGTGTTGGAGAGGATGATCCCGGCGCCGAGCGCCTCGAGATCGCGCGGCTCGAGCGTCTTCACCGCCGCGGCGGTGCCCACCGGCATGAAGACCGGGGTCTCGATCGTCCCGTGGGGCGTCTCGAGCCGGCCGCGGCGGGCTGCGCCGTCCTCGGCGAGGAGCTGGAAGCGGATCACGGACGCGGTTTCGCGCGTCGAGCCGGTCGTGTCAACAGCAGGCCTCGGGCTCCGGGCCTCAGGCCCGGTCGATCCTTCCCGGGGCCTGAGGCCTGAGGCCTGACGCCTGAAGCCCCAGCGTCTCTCACGCGGCCCGCGCCCCGGACTTCGCGACCTCGGCCACCAGGCTGCGCCAGGCGCGCCCGGCGCGGCCGTCGGGGAGCACCCGGACGCCGACGCTCCGCTCCACCGTCCCGCCCGGCTGGTTCCAGCAGACGATGCCCCGCGCCACCGGCGCGAACACGCCGCGGCCGATCCGGACCTGGACGACGTCGCCGACGAGCGGGAGCTGGCCCGTCCAGCGCAGGGAGCAGCCGCCCTCGGAGACGTTGAGGGTCGTGGTCTCGAGCGTCGCCGTGCCGTGGACCACCGTGAGGGTCCGCTCGACCGAGAACCGCGGCGCCCGCTCCCGGAAGCTCACCGCCTCGCCCCGCGCGGCGAGGGCGAGGAAGCCCGCGGCGGCGAGGCTCGTCCGATCGAGCGCGATCTCGATCCCCGGCGGCAGGGTGGGGCGCCCGACGCGCCGCACCAGCGCGACGCGGCCGAACAGCGTCGCGCGGATCGACTGACCGTAGATGCCGACCCGCACCGCGACCTCCTCGCCGACGCGGCTGTCGGAGAGGGCGGGCAGGAACAGGAACCCGTTCTCCGGCCGCCATCCGGCGAGGAACTGCGCGGCTTCGAGGTTGACGGAGACGCTTTGCACCCAGGGACCTTTCTCGCTTCGATGTTAACGCAGCCACGAGGTGCGCTGTCACCGATTCATGGGACGCGCCGCTCTGCGGCCCCTGAAATGCTCCTAACGCAGCAGCAGCATGGCGTCGCCATAGCTGAAGAAGCGGTACCGCTGCGCCACGGCGTCGCGGTACGCCGCGAGCACCCGCTCCATGCCCCCGAACGCGCAGGCGAGCACCAGCAGCGTGGAGCGGGGGAGGTGGAAGTTCGTGACGATCGCATCGACGCCCTGGAAGTGGTGTCCGGGGCGGATGAAGAGCTCCGTCCGGCCCGCGCCCGCCCGCACCGCGCCGGCCTGGAACGCGCTCTCGAGGGTGCGGACGGTGGTCGTGCCGACCGCCACGACGCGGCCGCCGCGCGCGCGGCACGCGGCCCACGCCGCCGCGGCCGCGTCCGGCACGATCCAGCGCTCGCCGTGCATGCGGTGGGTGTCGAGGTCGCCGCCGCGCACCGGCAGGAACGTGCCGGGGCCGACGTGGAGCGTGAGCGCGGTGCGCTGGACGCCGCGGCGGTCGAGCGCGGCGAGCAGCCCCTCGGTGAAGTGGAGCCCGGCGGTCGGGGCGGCGGCGCTGCCCGGCGCGCGCGCCCAGATCGTCTGGTACCGCTCGGCGTCCGCGTCGGTCGCCTCGCGGCGGATGTACGGCGGCAAGGGGATCCGGCCCGCCCGCGCCAGCGCCGCGAGGAGCTCCGGGCCCTCGCGATCCAGGGTGACGTCGTAGAACCCCTCCCCGCGCGCCGCGTCCACGCGGGCCTCGAGACCGTCGAACGCGAGCACCGCGCCGGCGCGGATGGGCTTCGACGCCTGGCCCATCGCCCGCCAGCGCCGGCCCGGCGCCGCGCCGGGGCCCGGGCCGTCACCCGGCAGCGGCTCGCAGAGGAGCAGCTCCACCGCGCCGCCGCTCGCCTTGCGCCCGAGCAGGCGCGCGGGGATGACGCGCGTGTCGTTGAAGACGAGGAGGTCGCCGGGCCGGAGGTGGCCGGGGAGGTCCGTGAACCGGGCGTGGAGGAGCGCGCCGGCGGGCGGGACGACGAGCAGGCGCGAGGCGTCCCGCGGAGTCGCGGGAGCCTGCGCGATGAGCTCCTCGGGGAGGTCGTAGGTGAAGTCGGAGATGTGCACGTGAATCGGTTGTCGGTGAATCAGTTGTCGGTTGTCAGTTGTCGGTGATCAGTTGTCGGTTGTCAGTGAAGGCATCGATCGTGCGGAGAGCTGACTACTGATTACTGATTACTGACTACTGACTCCTGACTCCTGACCACCACCGATTCAATACATCCTCACGATCTCCGCGCCTGCGTAATAGTGCGCCAGGATCTCCCGGTACGTCCTCCCCGCCCGCGCCATCCCCGCGGCGCCGTGCTGACAGAGCCCCGCGCCGTGGCCCTGGCCGCGGCCGGTGAACACGAAGCCGTCCGCCGCCGCCGCGACCTCGAAGGCGACCGAGGGGAGCCGGGACCAGCCGAGCCGCTGCCGGAGATCGGCGGCCGCGAGCACCACCTCGCGTGCGCCGCGCGCGAGCGCGACGCGCGCGGCGCGACCGGAGGCCGTCCGGGACGCGACGCGCACGGCGTCGGCGGGTCCGGGGAGCCGCGCCGCCCTTCCGAGCTCGACGCCGGAGAAGCGGCGCTCCCACCGCGCGCCCGGCGCAGCGTCGCAGAAGCCGCAGGCGGCGGACCCGAGGTACGGGAGGTCGCGGCCGAGCGCCGCCGCGCCCGACTCCGTCGCGCCGCCGCAGGACCCGTGGAAGTAGGCCTCCACCGGCAGCACGCCGTGCACGAGCACCTCGCCCGCCGTCGCCGCGGCGGCGGCGCGCGCGGCCGGGCTGTGGCGCCCGCGGTACACCTGCGCGAGCACGCCCGAGCCGATGTGCCAGGGCTTTCCGGTCCGGTCCGCCTCGATCTTGCGCGTGAGCGCGTAGCTCCGGGCCGCGACCGCCTGGGCCCGGAGCGCCTCCGGCGGGAAGGAGGCCGGCATCTCGCCCGCCACGACGCCCGCGACGTAGTCCTCGAGCCGCAGCTCCTGGACGGCGCCGCCCTCCAGCCGGACCTTGATGCGCTCCTCGGCGCGCGCGGGCGCCGCGAGCGCCGCGCCCAGCGCCAGCGCCAGCGCCAGCGCGAGGAGCGCCCGGGACGGACGCGGCACCCGCCTCACGCCTCGTCCGGCGCCCCGGGCGCCGCCTGCACGCGCCCGCGGCGCGCCTCGCGGACCTTGTGCCACACGAACCAGGCGATCCCGAGGAGCAGGGCCCCGACGATGACGTACTCGAACTGGTGGTAGATGGCCTTCACCCGCGGGTTGGTGTTCCACTCCTCGCCGGCCCACTTGCCCACCCACGCGAGCGCGAGGCACCACGGGTACGAGCCCAGGAACGTGTAGACGATGAACTTCCCCATCGGCATGCGCGACACGCCCGCGGGGAAGGCGATGAAGGTGCGGATCACGGGGAGCAGGCGGCCCGCGAAGACGACCCACTGGCCGTATCGCCTGAAGAGGCGGTCGGCGAGGTCGAGCTCCTTGTGCGAGACCAGGACCCACTTCCCGTACTTCTCGATGATGGGCCGCCCCCCGTACATGCCCAGGTAGTACGCGGGGATCGACCCGACGACGCAGCCGATGGCGCCGGCGAGCGCGGCGCCGTGGAGCGTCATCCTGCCGAACATCGTCATCGTCTCGATGGAGACCAGGTAGCCGGCGAACGGCATGATGATCTCGGAGGGGAGCGGGATGCACGCGCTCTCGATGGCCATGAGCAGGACGATGCCGCCGTACCCCATGCCGCCGATGACACTGGTCGTGAACACGGCGAGCTGCTCGAGGATGCGGGAGATCACGTGGGCTCCTTGGCGCGGCCCGCGGTCGGGCGCTGGGCTGCGTAGTAGACCGCTTCGTATGGGCAGGAGCAATCCTGCGCGGGCGGCTCCGGGTAGAACGTCGTCTCGCCCCGATGATTCCTGAGCCAGGTCCCGGGCACGCCCGGCGGGGCGTCCGCAGGGACGGCGGCGCGGTAGTCGGGCGTGAGCGTCACCTTCCCGAGGCCCCCCGGCAGATCGACCGCGAGGTGTGGGATGGCGAGCCCACTCGTACGACCGCGCATCTGTTCCAGGATGGCCACGCCGGCCGAGAGCGGCGTCCGCAGGTGGCCGGTCCCCGCCGCGAGGTCCCCCTGGTGCAGGTAGTACGGCCGCACCCGGAACGTGAGGAGCCGCTCGTTCAGGTCCACGAGGAGACGCGCGGACGAGTTGAGCCCGCGCAGCAGCACGGTCTGGTTCTCGACGGGGACCCCGTGATCGACGAGCCGCTCGCAGGCCTCGCGCGCCTCCGGCGTGCACTCGCGCGGGTGGTTGAAGTGCGTGATCACGAACAGCGGGGCGAACCGGCGCAGGGTGCGCGCGAGATCGTCGGTGACGCGCATCGGGCAGGTGACGGGCCCCCGCGTCCCGACCCGGAGGAGCTGCACGTGCGGGATGGCGCGGAGCCCTTCCAGGAGCGCCGCGAGCCGCTCGTCGGAGAGGACGAGGGGATCGCCGCCGGAGAGGATCACGTCGCGGATCTCCGGGTGGGCGCGCACGTAGGCGAGCCCTTCCTCGATCGCCCGCTTGTCGAACCCGTCGGTGCCGGCGAACGTGAGCCGCCGGCGCGTGCAGTGGCGGCAGTAGACCGCGCAGCGATCCCCGACGAGGAACAGCGCCCGGTCGGGGTAGCGGTGCACCACCGCCTTCACCGTGCGTCGCGGCTCCTCGCCCAGCGGATCCTCCAGATCGCCGGGGGAGAGCGAGAGCTCCGCCGGAGACGGGATGGACTGCATCCGGATCGGACACGAGGCGTGATCCGGATCCATCAGGGAGGCGTAGTAGGGCGTGACGGCGACCCGGAACCGCCCCGCGGCGGCCCGCAGCCCGCGGCGCTCCTCGTCGGTGAGGCGGACGACGCGTCCGAGCTCCTGCTCGGTCGAGAGGACGTGGCGCTGCTGCCAGCGCCAGTCGCGCCACTCCGCGGGGGTCGCGTCGGGGAAGAGATCCTGCCAGCTCATCCGGCTCCTCGGGCTCCGGGTCGCCCGGGCGGCGCGGAAGCTAACGGCCGCGGGCCCCCGCTGTCAAAGCACGCGCGGCGCGGCGGCCGCCGGCGCGGGGCGGGCGGGTCCCCCCTGTCAGCCGGGCGTGCGAATGTTGGAGAATCCTGGTCGTACCGTCCGGGGCTTCGCGGAGCGCCCCGGGGAGCGAGCGGAAGCATGTCGGACGTCGCGAGCGTGGCCGAGCCGGGAGAGGAGCCTCCAGGCGCCGGTGCGCCGGCGTCGGCCGGCCGGGTGCCGGCGCCGCGGGCGGGCGTCGCGGCGCGGTTCTCGCCCGGGCCGCGCGGCCCGTGGCGGGAGGTCGCCGACGATCAGTGGAACGACTGGCGCTGGCAGCAGCAGCGGCGGATCACCCGCCTCGACCAGCTCGAGGACGTGATCCGGGTCTCCCCGGACGAGCGGCGCGCCGTCGTCGAGACCTCCTCCGAGTTCCACATGGGCATCACGCCGTACTACGCGGCGCTCATGGATCCCGACGACCCGCGCTGCCCCATCCGCCTCCAGTCGGTCCCGACGCTCGGCGAGCGCGTCCTCCTGCCGATGGACCTCGAGGATCCGCTCGCCGAGGAGCGCGACATGCCGGTGCCGGGGATCACGCACCGGTACCCGGACCGCGTCCTCCTCTACACGACGCACAACTGCCCGGTGTACTGCCGGCACTGCACCCGCAAGCGCAAGGTCTCCGACCCGACGAGCGCCGCCGCGAAGCGGCAGATCGACGCCGCGATCGACTACGTCGCGCGCACCCCCGCCGTCCGGGACGTCGTCGTCTCCGGCGGCGATCCGCTCTCGCTCTCCGACGAGCGGCTCGACGACGTCCTCGGGCGGCTGCGGGCCATCCCGCACGTCGAGGTCCTCCGGCTCCACACGCGGAACCTCGCGACGCTCCCCCAGCGCGTGACCGGCGACCTCGTCCGCGCCCTC
Organism: Pseudomonadota bacterium; assembly: GCA_023428085.1. GTDB lineage: Bacteria > Myxococcota > Myxococcia > Myxococcales > Anaeromyxobacteraceae > Anaeromyxobacter. The sequence goes on along the minus strand of JAEYZK010000448.1, from coordinate 12,382 downwards.
CGCGGGCACCACCCGGTCTACGTGAACACGCACTTCAACCATCCGAAGGAGTGCACCGCCGAGGCGTTCGACGCCTGCGCGCGGCTGGCCGACGCCGGCTGCGTGCTCGGCAACCAGATGGTGCTGCTCAGGGGCGTGAACGACGACGCCGCGGTCGTGCGGGAGCTGAACCACAAGCTCCTCCTGATGCGCGTCCGGCCCTACTACATCTACCAGTGCGACCTCGCGCAGGGGATCGGCCACTTCCGGACGCCGATCGAGCGCGGCCTCGCCATCGTCGCGGCGCTGCGCGGCCACACCTCCGGCCTCGCCGTCCCGCACTTCGTCGTGGACGCCCCCGGCGGCGGCGGGAAGATCGCGCTCGGCCCCGACCCCGTCGTCCAGCGCGACGGCAAGCGCTGGGTGCTCCGGAACCACGCGGGCGGGGAGTTCGAGTACGTGGAGCCGTGAAGGGACAGCTGATCGTCCAGTTCCCGCTCGGATCCGAGGCCATTCCGGACTTCGATGCGCTCGTCCGAGTCGAGGACCTGCTCGTCCAGGCGTACGCGCAGAACCGAGCGGCGACCGTCGACGGTCACGACGTCGGCCTCGGCAAGGTGAACTACTTCATCGTTCCAAGGGATTCCTGGACGCGCGTCATCGCCATCGCGCAGGAGCACCTCCGGCACCACGGCTTGCTGCGCTCTGCGGTCATCGCCAAGCGGCTCGCGAGCGAGCGGTTCGTGGTCGTGTGGCCTGTTCCGAACGACGGTTCGTTCTCGCTGACGTGAGAGGCGAGCGGCTTTCACTTCGAGCGGATCGCTCCAGGTTGAGCAGCGAGCGAAGCGGAGGCCGCGACGAGCGGGACGCCTCGAGCCCCGCCCATCGAATCCGTCCCGAGGGCGGGGCCGGCGCCGCGCCGACCGACCGAGCGGAGCGCGCCCGAGACCACGTCACCAGTGCGGTCGCCGCCTGCAATTTGGGTGACGGCGACGCGAGGTCAGCCGCGTCCTCAACGCGGCTCCGCTCATCGAGCGCGCCGGCACCCACGGAATTGCAGGCGCCTCCCGAGCACGCGGCGCCGTCTCCAGTACGGCGCCGATCCGGGCCGCGCGGAGCGAGGGAGGTCGCCGCGGCGCCGGACCCGTCCCACGCGGCACCTTGGCCCATCCCGACCCCGGGCTCGAGGCGTTGCGGGAGGAGCCACGAGCGAAGGGACAGCTGGCCGCGACAGCTCGCCCTTCGACTCCGCGGCGCTTCGCGCCGCTACGCTCAGGGCGAGCGGGGTGATTCCGTCGCGGGTGCGGCTCGGGCTCGGGCTCGGGCTCAGGCTCGGGGAGCTTCGCTCAGTCCACCACCGCGATCGCCTCGATCTCCACCCGCGCGCCGCGCGGCAGGGCGGCGACCTGCACCGTCGAGCGCGCCGGCGGGTGGTGCGTGAACGCCCGCGCGTAGACCTCGTTCATCTTCGGGAAGTCGGCGAGGTCCACCAGGAACACGGTCGTCTTCACCACGTCCCGGAACGCGGCCCCGGCGGCCTCGAGGACGGCGTCGAGGTTCTCGAGCACCTTCGCGGTCTGCTCCTCGATCCCGCCGGCGACGAGCTCGCCGGTCGCGGGGTCGAGCGGGATCTGTCCGGAGCAGTAGACGGTGCGGGCGCCGGTGGTCTCGATGGCCTGGCTGTAGGGGCCGATGGCCTTGGGGGCGCGGAGGGAGGTGACGGCTTTCATGCGCCGTAGCCTAGCGGCGCGCCGGAGCGGCGGGCGGGCTTCTCTTGGGGGGCGCGCGCGGCCGCGGCGCCTATCCGCGCTGCACCGTCTGCACGCCGTCGATCCGCTCGATGGACCGGATGACGGAGGTGAGCTGCTTCAGGTCGCCCACCGTGACCTCGAACTCGTTCACCGCGCGCTCCCCGGGCGCGGTCGTCCGGCAGCTCGCCTGGGAGATGTTCATCCCCGCCTCGCTGAAGATGTGCGAGATCTCCGCGAGGATGCCGGGGCGGTCGTTCGTCACGACGCGCAGCGACACCGGCCGCCGGAGGTCCCCGCGCACGTCCCACGCCACGTCCACGCGGCGCTCCGGGTCGATCCCGCGCGTCTTCTCGCAGCTCGTCGTGTGGACGGTGACCCCGCGGCCGCGCGTGATGTAGCCGACGATCGCGTCGCCCGGCACCGGGTTGCAGCACTTGCCGTAGCGGACGAGCACGTCGTCGATGCCGTTGATCCGGACGCCCTCGGTGGTGCGCCGGGCCATCTTCCGGAACAGCTCGGTGATCGGGCTGAGCGGCGAGTCGCTGGGCGGCGGGGGTGGGGCGGCGAGCTTCTCGGCCGGGACGAGCTGCTGGAGGAGCTGCAGGGGCGAGACCTTGCCGTAGCCGAGGCCGGCGAGGAGATCGTCGGGCGCGCGGTAGCCGAGCGCCTGGGCGGCCTTCTCGAACTCGCCGCCCTTGATGAGCCGGTTGAGCGTGAGGCCGAAGCGGCGCAGCTCGCGCTCGGCCACCTCGCGGCCGATCTCGATGGAGCGGCGGTGCTCGGCCTGGCGCAGGAACTGACGGATGCGCGCCTGGGCCCGGCTCGTGCGGGCGTAGGTGAGCCAGTCCTTCGACGGGTGCGAGTGCGGCGACGTGAGGATCTCGACGGTGTCGCCGTTCTTGAGCGGGTTGCGCAGCGGGACGAGCTTCCCGTTCACCTTCGCGCCGACGCAGTGCTCGCCGACCTGCGAGTGGATCGTGTACGCGAAGTCGATCGGGGTGGCGCCGTGGGGCAGGCTCTTCACCTCGCCCTTGGGCGTGAAGACGAAGACCTCGTCCGAGAAGAGATCGACCTTCACCGTCTCGAGGAACTCGCGGGGATCGGCGAGCTCGCGCTGCCACTCGACGAGCTGCCGGAGCCAGCCGAACTCCTTCGCGTCCTTGTGCGAGAGCTCCTGCCCCTTCCCGTCGCGCCCCTTCTCCTTGTACTTCCAGTGCGCGGCGACGCCCTCCTCGGCGATCCGGTGCATCTCCCGCGTCCGGATCTGGACCTCGATCCGCTCGCCCGCCGGCCCCACCACGGTGGTGTGGAGCGACTGGTAGAGGTTGGGCTTCGGGATGGCGATGTAATCCTTGAAGCGGCCGGGGATCGGCTTCCAGAGCGTGTGGACGATGCCGAGCGTCTCGTAGCACTGGGCCACCGTGTCGAGGATGATCCGGAACCCGATCACGTCCTGGATCTGCTCGAACTCGATGTCGAGCTGCCGCATCTTCCGCCAGATCGAGTAGATGTGCTTCACCCGGCCCGAGACGTCGCCCTGGACGCCGTCCTCGGCGAGCTTCCCCTTCAGGATCTCCACGACCTCGGCGACGAACTTCTCCTTCTCCTTGGCCTCGGTCGCGACCTTGGCGGCGAGCTCGGCGTACTCGCCGGGCTTCAGGTACTTGAAGGAGAGCTCCTCGAGCTCGTTCTTGATCCACTGGATCCCGAGCCGGTTCGCGAGCGGCGCGTAGATGTCCAGGGTCTCGCGGGCGATCCGCTCCTGCGACTCGGGCTTCATCGAGTCGAGCGTCCGCATGTTGTGGGTGCGATCGGCGAGCTTGACGAGCAGGACGCGGATGTCCTTCGCCATCGCCACCACCATCTTGCGGAAGTTCTCCGCCTGCTTCTCCTCCTGGGTGTTGGCGGCGCTGAACTGGGAGAGCTTCGTGACCCCGTCCACGAGCTGCGCGATCTCGGGGCCGAAGAGCTCGGTGATCTCCTCCGCGGTGGCGAGCGTGTCCTCGATGGTGTCGTGGAGCAGCCCCGTGACCACGGAGGCCTCGTCGAGCTTCAGCTCCGCGAGCAGGCCCGCGACCTCGAGCGGATGGATGAGGTAGGGCTCGCCGCTCTTGCGCAGCTGTCCCTGGTGGACCTTCGCGCTGTAGACGTAGGCCTTCTTGATCAGGTCGAGATCGGGGTCCGGGTGGTAGGAGGTGACCCGATCCAGGATGTCGTTGAGCCGCAGCAAGGTGTGTCGGTTAGCCTAACGGGGTGGCTTCACGGCCGGCAAGCAGCGCTCCTGCCGCGCCGGCCTCTCTCCGTGGTAACGCAACGCGGCGAGGCATGCCAGCAGGCGAACCCGCGCAGGCCGGTATCGGTCGTTGTGGGGAAGCCGCCGTCTGCGCCCGGCAACCCGCCCCCAGCCCGGAGATCGGGCAGTTGAGAGAGGGCAGAGCCGGCGGTACTGTCGCCCGACGATGGAGGCGTCGCCGTGAAGTGCACGAAGTGTGGGGCACAGCTCGAGTTCACCCAGAGCGCCTGCCCCAGCTGCGGGGCGGAGGTGGAGCTGGGGCGCCTCACCGGCATCCTCGGCGTGGTCTGCCGGAGGTGCGACGTCTACAACGAGCCGGGCACGAAGACGTGCGTCGGGTGCGGGAGCCCCCTCGGCGATCCGGATCACCCCACCCCCATGCCCGTCGCCCGGCCCGCCGCGCCTGCGGTCCCCGCGGCGCCCCCCGCCGGGACGCCTGCCCCAGGCCAACCCGTCGTCCGTTCCTTCCAGCGGGGCGGCGGCGCCCGGGTGATGGTCCCGGCCGCCTCGCGCGAGCCGGCGACCCCGCTCGTCACCCGCTGCCCGCGCTGCGGCGCCGAGGCCTCGGCCGGCACCTTCTGCGCGCGGTGCGGGCAAGCCCTCGGCTCCCGGGGCACGCAGGTCATGGCGCCCGTCGGCGCCATGCCCGAGTCGGTCCCCACGACCTACGCGAAGCTCGCCCCCGGCCGCGCCCGGCTCGTGCTGGAGCGCGGGGCGGCCAAGGAGGGCACCGTCTACCGGCTCGACGCGGCCTCGACCGCGGTCGGCCGGGCCGAGGGCCCGATCGGCTTCCCGGACGATCCCGGGCTCGCCCCGCACCACGCCACGTTCGTCTTCCGCGACGGCTCCCTCCACGTGAAGGACGAGGGCGCGCCCGGCGGCATCCACCTCCGGCTGCGCGGCCTCTCGATCCCGCTCCGCCCCGGCGATCACCTCATCGTGGGGGACCGGCTGCTCCGCTTCGCGGGCCCGCTCGCCCCGCCCGCGGCGCCGCCGCAGGACGGCACCCGCCGCCTGGGCGCCCCGCGGCCGACCGGCGCGGCCGTCGTCCTGGAGGAGCTGCTCGAGGGCGGCGTCGTCGGGCGGGTGTTCGTCCGGCCCGGGCCGTCGATCACCATCGGCCGCGCCAGCTGCGCCGTGAACCTCGGCGACGATCCGTACCTGTCCCAGGCGCACGCCGAGATCCTGGTGGACGCGAACGGCCAGGCGCGCCTGCGCGATCTCGGCTCCTCGAACGGGACCTTCGCGCGCATCCCCCCGCGCAGCGAGCGCGAGCTGCGCGACGCCGACGTGGTCCGCATGGGCCGCGAGGTGCTGCGGGTGCAGGTCGCGGAGTGACGGCGCAGAGCGCCGTCCCCGTGCTCGAGCGCGGGTCCGGGCCCGTTCACGGGGAGCGCTCGGGCCGCACCGGCTCCGCCGCGAAGTTCCGGTGATCGGGGCTCCACCGGACGAGGAGCGCGATCGCCCCGCCGCCGAGCAGCGCCAGCACCATCGCCGCGACGAACACCCAGAACGGCCAGCGCGTGCGGCGCCCGGGATCGGCGCGGGGCCCGGGGGCATCGACGGAGGTCATGCGGGCATGATAACGGGCAGGGCGCCCGCGTCCCACGACCCGGGGAGACGCGTTGACCGCCCGGACCCCGCGTGGCGAAATGAGAACCGATGGCGAAGCCCGTCAAGTGCGAGCTGTGCGGCCGCGAGAACGATCCCAGCCTCACGTCGTGCCTCGACTGCGGCCGCCCCCTGGGCAAGGGCACGCTCCGGACCGCGGCGCCGTCGAGCTGCCCGCGCTGCGCGGCGCCGGTGCTCCCGGGCTACCGCTTCTGCGGCCAGTGCGGGGCGGAGATCGCGGCGACGCCGGCGCCCGACGCCGCGCGTCCGCCCGGCGCGCCCGCCCCGCGTGGCCTGCGGCTCAGCCTCGTCCGGACGGACGGGGCGCCCGGGCCGACCTACCCGCTGCACGCGCCCACGTGCGTGTGCGGGCGGACGGAGGGCGACGTCCGGTTCGCCGACGACGCGACCGTCTCCCCGCGGCACGCCGCGATCACCGTCGCCGGCGAGCGGGTGACGGTCGAGGACCTCGGGAGCGTGAACGGCACGTACGTGCGCCTCGAGGGCGCGCAGCCGCTCGCCGCCGGCGAGCCGTTCCGGCTCGGCCGGCAGCTCCTGCGCGTCGAGCCGCTGCCGCGCCCGGCGACGGCTCCGGCGGGAGACGGCGAGGCGCGCGCCTGGGGACCGCCGGATCCCGGGTACCGGCTCCGGCTCGTGCAGCTCCTCGAGGGAGGGGGCGTCGGCGAGATCCACCCGCTCCGCGAGGGCGAGAACGTCCTCGGCCGCGAGGCGGGCGACGTGCTGTTCCCGGGGGATCGGTACGTCTCCGCGCGCCACGCCCGGATCGAGCTCCGGGGCGACGCCGTGACGCTCACGGATCTCGGCAGCTCGAACGGGACGTTCCGCAGGATCGCGGGGCCGACCCCGCTCGCGCCGGGGGATCACCTGCTCATCGGGACGCAGCTGCTCAAGCTCGAGAGCTGAGCGTCGCCCCGTGAACGAGCCCGAGCCCGCTCCCGAGCCCGGCTTCTTCGCATCTCCCCTCGTGCGGACCCGCTCGACGCGCGAGCAGGGACGCCGCTCACCCGAACGACTTCTCCTTCTGCTCCTGCTCTTCCTTGCAGCGGATGCAGAGGGTGGTGACCGGGCGCGCCTCGAGGCGCTTCAGCGAGATCTCCTCCTCGCACTTCTCGCAGATGCCGAAGGACCCGGTGTCGATGCGGACGAGGGCCTTGTCGATCTTGGCGAGGAGGAACTTCTCCCGGTCGCGCAGGCGGAAGATCATCGACTGCGTGTACTCGCTGGAGGCGAGATCGATCTCGTCCGGGAGGTCGTCGGTGTCGAAGCTGGCCTCCTCGGTCAGCGTCTTCTTCGCCTGTACGAGGATCTGCCGCTTCTGCTCTTCCAGGATGGTCCTGAACCGCTTGAGATCCTTCTTGTTCAAGGGTCTCCTCGCCTCTCACCCCTGCATGGGGCGAAAAAGAAGGCGGTGAACCTAAACGGCGAGGAGGGACAAGTCAAGGTGTCGCAGGCGCCGCGGTGGGCACCTGACGGCGCCGGTGGGTGGGGATGGTTTCCTTGCCTATCTCCAGCCCCGGAACGATCCTCGGCCCATGGCGGAAGGCAAGTTCGACAAGGAGTTCCTCCGCGTCTCCCTCGCGCTCATGTCGCGCTCCGACGTGGACCGCCTCCTGTACGTGTCCGATCACCCGCTCACCCCCACGGAGCTCCGCGGCCGCCCCGCGAAGCGCAAGCTCGTCTACGCCGTGACGGACGAGGGGCACGCCAACCAGCTCAAGGCGAAGAAGTACACGACCGTCCTCATCCCGCCCTACGACTACACGCGGGTGGAGAAGATCAAGGTGGCCGTGGTCGCCGCCCAGTCGTCCGGCCTGCTCAAGGACGGGGACACCGTGCTGGCGCTCGCCGGCCCGGGCGACGACAGGGTGATGGACACGCTCGTGAAGGTGGAGATCGGCTCCGAGGATCCCGAGGAGAAGCTCCGCGTGGACACGCTCGGGCTCCCGCCCGAGTTCTCGTCGCAGGTGGTCGAGAGCCTCATCCACACCTGCATGGAGATCGGCGCCGAGGGGTACGAGGGGCACGCGGTCGGCACCATCATCGTCATCGGCGACTCCACCGCGGTGATGGAGAAGAGCCGCCAGCTCATCCTCAACCCGTTCCAGGGGATCAGCGAGGCCGAGCGCAACGCGCTCGATCCGCCGATCCGCGAGGCCGTGAAGACGTTCTCGGCGCTCGACGGCGCGTTCATCATCCGCGAGGACGGCGTGGTGCTCGCGGCGGGGCGTTACCTCCTCTCGAGCTCGCGCGAGGTGAAGCTGCCGATGGGCCTCGGCGCGCGCCACAGCGCGGCGGCCTCGATCAGCGCGGAGTCCAAGGCGATCGCGGTGACGGTCTCGCAGACGACCGGCGCCGTGCGCGTGTTCAAGGAGGGTGAGATCGTCCTCGAGCTCCGCCAGAGGATGCGGCGGGTCTGACCGGGCCGTAGTAGGAAGTACCGCCATGACGACCGAACGGATCTGGCCCCACCCGGAGGTGGCCGCGGATCTCGCCGCGCTCCGCCGCGCCGCCCCCCTCACCCACTGCATCACCAACCTCGTCGCCGACAACTTCACCGCGAACGCGCTCCTCGCCGTCGGCGCCTCGCCCGCGATGGTGATCGCGCCCGAGGAGGCGCCCGGCTTCGCGGCGATCGCGCACGCGCTGCTCGTGAACGTCGGCACCCTCACCCAGCCCGACGCCCAGGCCATGCGCCTCGCGGCCGCCGCCGCCCGGAAGGCCGGGAAGCCCTGGGTGCTCGATCCGGTCGGCGCGGGCGCCCTGCCCTGGCGGACCGCGGTCGTCGCGGAGCTGCTCCAGCACGGACCCGCCATCGTGCGCGGGAACGCCTCCGAGATCCTCGCCGTCGCCGGGGCCGCCGGCGGCGGCAAGGGCGTGGACTCGACCGCCGGCTCCGGCGACGCCCTGCCGCTCGCGAAGGAGCTCGCGGCGCGGCTGCGCACCGTGGTCGCCGTGAGCGGCGCGACGGACTACGTGACCGACGGCGCGCAGGTCTTCGCCATCCCGGGCGGGAACGTCGTCGTGACGCGCGTGACCGCGACCGGCTGCGCGCTGGGCGCGATCATGGCCGCGCTGGCCGGGGCGCTCGGCGATCCGCTCCGCGCGGCGGTGGCCGCGTCGGTGCTCTACAAGGAGGCGGCCACGCGCGCCGGCGAGGCCGCCCGCGGCCCGGGCTCGTTCGCGGTCGCGTTCCTGGACGAGCTCGCGCGGGTGGGCGTGGAGGGGTGAACGCGAAGGAGTCCCACTCCACGTGGCTGCTCGCGCTTCGGGCAGGCTCAGCCCGAGCGGACGAGAGGACCCGCTCGCCCTGAGCCTGTCGAAGGGCGAGCGGGGAACGTCATGCGACCGGACGGCCCTACTCTCTCGTCTGGTTCACGAGGAACACCGGCAGGCCCATCTGCTGGATCTGATCGCGGTGCGCCTCGTGGAAGTCGAGGTGCCGCTCCTCGTCCTTGAGGATCTCCATGAGCAGCTCGCGCGTGCCGCCGTCGAGGAGCGTCGCGGCCTGCTGGATCGCCTTGTTGTAGCTGGCGATCGCGTCGTGCTCGCCGCCGAGGTCGCTCTCGATGATCGCCTTCACGTCGGCGCCGATGTGGAGCGGGTTGAGCTTGCTCACCGTCGGCAACCCCTCGAGGAAGAGGATCCGGCCGATGAGCTTCTCGGCGTGCTTCATCTCGTCGATGGCGATCCGCTCGATCGCCTTGTGCAACCGGGCGTAGCCCCAGTTGTCGCACATCTCCGAGTGGACCATGTACTGGTTGATCGCGGTGAGCTCCTCGACGAGGAGCGCGTTCAGCGTCTGGATGATGTCCGGGTGACCCTTCACGGCGCTCTCCTTGCGGTGGGTAGGCCGTGGGACTCTAGCGCACTCCCGGTGGGCGCGCGGCGCGGCGCCTTGGCGCCTGGCCTTCCGACCGATGGTACGGTACCCCTGGGGGTACCACCCTTCCCCGGGAGCTGATGGATGCCCACGACGCTCGAGAACCTCGCCGTCGCCTTCGCCGGCGAGAGCCAGGCCAACCGCAAGTACCTCGCCTTCGCCCGCCAGGCGGAGAAGGAGAACCTCCCCCAGATCGCGAAGCTCTTCCGCGCCGCCGCCGAGGCCGAGACGCTCCACGCGCTCGCCCACCTCTCGAACATGGGCGGGATCGGGACGACGCTCCAGAACCTCGAGAAGGCGGTCCACGGCGAGACGTACGAGTTCACCGAGATGTACCCGCCGATGGTGGAGCAGGCGAAGGCCGAGGGCCACAAGGCGCGCCACATGCTGGGCTACGCGCTCGCCGCCGAGAAGGTGCACGCCAACCTCTTCCAGCAGGCGCTCGAGGCGATGAAGTCCGGCAAGGACCTCTCGCAGATGGAGGTCTACCTTTGCCCCGTCTGCGGTGACATCGAGTTCGGCGTCCCGCCCGACAAGTGCCCGATCTGCGGCGCGCCCAGGGCGAAGTACGAGAAGGTCGGGTAGCGCTCGGAACTGGCGCTCCCCGTACGCGTCGCCTGGGTCGCGGTGCCGTTCGTCGCTTGCCCTGGCCGTACGCCTCGCCTTGGGCGCGTTGCCCGAGAGGCGTCCGCCAGGGCCCGCCGCGCTCGCCGACCAGGTAGAGCCGCGGCGCCGGCAGGCGGGTTGTAGGACGCGCGCGGAGGACGGGCGATCCCACGGGCGCGTCGGGCCCTGCCGGCCGCCCGAGGGCGTTGCTTGTGGCGGCTCGGCTGCGGGTCCGGTGGGAGTGTCTCGACAGGATCAGCGCGAGCGGACATGCAACCCCGTCGGCGTGACGCTCCTTCACCCACGGATCCGCCCCCGCGGAACCGCCCGCCCACTGCGCCCGCCCACACAACCGCCCGCCCCACACCCGACCGCCCACGAACCGAACCGCCCAGCCCCGCAACCCGGCCACGAGCACGGCTACGACCGCTGCGCCGCCTCCGCCTGATCCCCCGCGCGCAGCCCGTCCGCCACCTCGGGGAGGACGCCGAGCCTCGCGTAGATCGGCCGGATCTGATCGCGGAGCGCAGGTCGGGCGCGCGCGAAGACCGCCGCCGCGACGAGGCACACGCACCCCGAGGCGCCCGTCGTCCACGGCGCGCCGAACCGATCGGCCGCGGCGCCGAGGACGAGGCCGCCGATCGGCGCCGTGCCCATGAACGCGACCGTGAAGTAGCTCATGACCCGGCCCCGCTTGGCCGGATCCGCGAGCGTCTGGAGCATGGTGTTGGTGGAGGCCATCATCGTCATCATCCCGAAGCCCGTGACCGCCAGGATCGGCGTCGCGATCCAGATGCTCGGCGCCAGCGCCAGGCCGACCAGGCTCGCGCCGAGGAGCGCGACCGCGACCAGGATGAGGAGCGAGAGGCCGCGGACGCTCCGCCGCGAGGCCATGTAGAGCGCGCCCACGAGCGCGCCCACGCCGATCGCGCTCACGAGGTACGAGAGCGTGTGCGCGTCGCCCCCGAGGACGTCCCGCGCGAAGGCCGGGAGGAGGACGACGTTGGGCGTGCCCAGCAGGCACACCATCGCGAGCAGGAGGAGCAGCGCGCGGATCGGGCCGAAGCCCGCCACGTAGCTGAACCCCTCGCGCAGGTGCGTCCAGAGCTTCGGCGCCGCGGCGGCGGGCTGCGGCGCCGGCGGGACCCGCATCGCGAGGAGGGCCGCGAGCACCGCGACGTAGGAGAGGCCGTTGAGCAGGAACACGTTCCCCTCGCCCACGGTGACGATGAGAGGACCGGCGATCGCGGGCCCGACGAGCCGGGCGAGGTTGAAGACGCTGGAGTTGAGCGCGATGGCGTTGGGCAGGTCCTCGGCGCTCGTCATCTCGATCATGAACGACTGGCGCGCGGGGACGTCGGCGGCGCTGGCGAGGCCGAGCAGGAGGTTCAGGGCGAGGACCGGGACCACCGCCTCCCGGCCCGTGAGGATCAGGGCCGCGAGGCCGAAGGCCTGGAGCATCGCCACGGTCTGCGTGGCCAGCACGAGGCGGTGGCGGTTCCAGCGGTCGGCCCACACGCCCGCGAGCGGCGAGAGGAAGAGCGCCGGGATCTGCGTGAGGAAGCTCGAGAGCCCGAGCACGAGCTTCGAGTCGGTGAGGCGGTAGAGCAGCCACCCCAGGGCGACGGACTGGCCCCAGGTGCCCAGGTTGGAGACGAACTGGCCGGCGAGGAACAGGCGGAAGTTGCGGTGGCGCAGCGCGCGGAAGCTGTGCCGGAGCGGGTTCGGGGGCTTCACCACGCCTGCATGCTAGCGCGTGGGGGCCGTCCGCGCTCGCTGCGCGCCTGCGCGCGCAGGCGCCCTGGGCAGACCGCGCGCAGGGCGCACGCCGCGCAGCGGGCGGCGTCGCGTCGCGCCGGGCAGCGGCCGCTCATCCCCAGGTGGCAGAGCGCGAAGTCGTAGCGGACCGGATCGTCCGGGTCGATCCGGCGCAGCGCCGCCGTGATCTCCTCCGCCGTCCGCCAGCTCGCGTCGCGGCGGCGCGTGAGCCCGAGCGCGCGCGCGACCCGGTGCACGTGCGTGTCGAGCGGCACGACGAGCGCCGCCGGGGGGACGCCGCGCCACACGCCGAGGTCCACGCCGTCCGGACCGCGCACCATCCAGCGGAGGTAGAGGTTCCAGCGCTTCGAGGCGCCGGGGCCCGCCGGATCCGGGAGCAGATGGCGCAGGCCGCGCGGGCCGCGTCCCCGGAGCGGCGCCGCGGCCGGCGGGGCGCCGCGGAGCTCCGCCGCGAGCGCCGTG
>JAEYZK010000429.1 GCA_023428085.1 Pseudomonadota bacterium | reverse complement strand
CCGCCGAGGCGGGGACCCGGCGCGCGCTGTGGGAGGCCTTCGCCGCGATCCGCGCCGACGTCGCCACGATCCGCGAGGCGCTCGCCACCATCCGCGACCACGCCGGCCGCGTCGTCGGCCAGCAGATCGACGAGGCGCTCTCCAGCGCCGCCCGCGCCGCGGGCATGACCGTCGTCGCCCTGGTGGGCGGCATCGCGGCGCTGGCGCTGCTCGGGTGGAGGCTGCTCGGCGGGGTGAACGCCACCGTGCGGAACCTGCTCGCCGAGACCACCAAGCTGCGCGACGCCGTCCGGGAGGGGACCCTCTCCACCCGCGGGGACTCCGGCGCGATCGACCCCGACTTCCGCTCCGTCGTGGAGGGCCTGAACGAGACGATGGACGCGTTCACCGCGCCCATCGCGGTGACGGCCGAGTACGTCGAGCGCATCTCCCGGGGCGACGTGCCCCCGCGCATCGCCGACGCGTACCGGGGAGACTTCAACCGGATCAAGGACGCGCTGAACCGGAACATCGAGGCGGTCTCGGGCCTCATCGCGGAGATGGCCCGGATGTCCTCGGCGCACGAGGCGGGCGACATCGACGCCGTGGTGGACGCCGACCGCTTCCAGGGCGCCTGGCGGACGATGGCCGAAGGCGTGAACGCGATGGTCGGCGCCCACGTCGCGATGACCCGGAAGGCGATGGTCGTCTTCTCCTCCCTGGGCAGCGGCGACTTCGCCGCGGACCTGGCGCGGCTCCCCGGCAAGAAGCGGGTGGTCAACGACGCGATCGACGGGGTCCGCGGGAACCTCCGGGCCCTCGTCGCCGAGATGACGCGCGTGTCCACCGCGCTGGAGCAGGGCTCGACGGACGTCGCGGTCGAGCTGGCCTCCTTCGAGGGGGACTGGCGACCGCTCGCCCAGGGCGTGGCGGAGACGGCCGCGTCGCACGCGGCGAGCCGCAAGGCGATGGACGCCTTCGCCGAGCTGGGGCGAGGAAACTTCGACGTGCCCATGGAGGAGCTCGCGGGCAAGCGCCGGTTCATCAGCGACACCGTCGAGAGCGTGCGGAGGAACCTCAAGGCCCTGGTCGCCGACGCGGACGCGCTCGCCTCGGCGGCGGTGGAGGGCCGGCTCTCGAACCGCGCGGACGCCGCGCGCCACACGGGTGACTTCCGGAAGATCACGGAGGGCTTCAACCGGACGCTCGACGCGGTGATCGCCCCCGTGAACGAGGCGACGGAGGTCCTGGAGCGGCTCGCCCGGCGCGACCTCCGGGCGCGCGTCGAGGGCGTGTACCAGGGCGATCACGCCCGCCTCAAGCAGGCGCTCAACGAGACCGCGCAGGCGCTCGACGGCGCGCTGACGCAGGTCTCCGAGGCGACGCGGAGCGTCTCCGCGGCCGCGAGCCAGATCGCGACGTCCTCGCAGGCGGTCGCGTCCGGCGCCTCCGCGCAGGCGGCCTCGATGGAGGCGATGACCACCACCACGGGCGCGGTCGCCGAGGCGACCCGGGCCGCGGAGGAGAACGCGCAGCAGGCCACCGTGCTCTCCCGCACCGCGCACGCCGCGGCCTCCGAGGGCGCCTCCTCGATGGAGCAGATGAAGTCGGCCATGGGGCGGATCAAGGCGAGCGCCGAGGGCACGTCGCAGATCATCCGGGACGTGGCCGAGATCGCGTTCCAGACGAACCTGCTCGCGCTCAACGCCGCGGTCGAGGCCGCGCGGGCGGGGGACGCGGGCCGCGGCTTCGCCGTCGTCGCCGAGGAGGTCCGCTCGCTGGCGCGGCGCGCCAAGGAGGCGGCCGCGAAGACCGAGGAGCTCATCCGCCAGTCCGTGAAGGAGGCCGTGGACGGCGAGGCGAGGACCCGCCACGTCGAGACCAGGCTCTCCGAGATCGTCGGCGGCGTGAGCAAGGTCTCCGCGATCGTCTCCGAGATCGCGGTGGCCGCGAAGGAGCAGTCGGCCTGCATCGCCGGGATGGTCTCGGTGGTGGGCGAGATGAACAAGATCATCGAGCAGAACGCCGCGTCGGCCGAGGAGTCCTCCTCGGCGGCCAACGAGCTCGCCGGCCAGGCCGAGGAGCTCGCGGGCATGGTGGGCTCGTTCCAGCTCGAGGGCGCCACGGCGCCCAGGCACCGCGAGCTCGGGCCGCGGCCGAGGGCGGCGCTCGCGTCGGACGCGCGCCCGCCGCGGCGCTGACGTCCCCTCCCCTCTTCCCCGCACGCAGGAGACACCCCATGCACCGCAAGGCACTCGTCGTCGGATCCCTCGCCCTCTCCGTCCTCCTCGCCCTCCCCGCGGACGCCGCGGAGGTCCGCCTGAACGGCGCCACGACGACGATCGATCGCCTCGTGAACCCGCTCCGCGCGCGCGTGGAGCAGACCACGGGGCACTCCCTCGTCGTGGTCGGCAACGCCACCGGCAAGGGCCTCGTCGATCTCGTCTCCGGCCGGTGCGACGCGGCGCTCTCCTCCGAGCCGCTCGACATCGCCGTCCTCGCCGCCCGCGCCGCGGGCCAGGCGGTCGATCCCGCGAAGCTCCAGTTCCACGTCGTCTCCCACGACGAGATCGTGTTCATCGTGCACCCGACGAACCCCGTCCGGAGGCTCAGCTGGGAGCAGCTGCGGGACATCCACCTCGGGAAGATCAAGAACTGGCGTGAGGTCGGCGGCAACGACCAGCCCATCACCGTCTACACGGACCACGTGACCGGCGGCACGCGCGCCATGATCAAGCAGCTCGTGCTGGGCGGCGTCGACTACGGCCCCGCGTGCGTGCCCCTGGCCGCAGTGAAGAAGGTCGCCGACATGGTCGCCGCCGACCCGTCCGGCGTGGGCGGGCTCGGGAAGGGGTTCGCGGACCCGTCGAAGGTCCGGATCGTGGAGTCGAAGAAGCTCGAGCGGCCCCTCGGGTTCGTGACCTTGGGCGCGCCGTCGGAGCAGGTGCGCGCCGTGATCGAGGCCTTCAAGGCGGAGAAGCTGGCGGGGAGGTGATGGAGGGGTGAGGGGGGGGCGGAGGGGGGAACCGGCCCAGGTTGTGGGGCGAGAAGGGCGGCGTTCCGGAGGAACGGCAGAGCCGGAGCCGGGTAGCTGGTGCAAAGGTGGCGGTGGTACCGCACCACGTGCTGGCAATCGCCGGGGGCACCCCGGCTGCGAGCGCCTTTGCCCCCTGCCTGTTGATCTTGATTCGGCGGATATGGCAAGGCCGTCGCGTGGTTCACGCGGCTCGATTGTCAGAGCGGCATGCCATCTTGCTGCAATGAAGCAGGAAGCTTTCGAGCTTCGAACCTGGGGCGGCGTGCGGCGAGGGGCGGGCCGGAAACCGTCCGGCGAGCGGAGGCGCGTCCCGCACTCGGCGCGGGACCTGCGGGCGACCCAGCCAGTGCACGTGAGCCTCCGCGTCGCCAGCCACGTGTGGAACCTGCGGAGTGAGCGGTCCTACGCGGTGGTCCACCGCGCGCTCGAGGCCGTGCGCCGCCGGCGCGGGTTCCGGGTGGCCCACTACTCGATCCAGGCGAACCACCTGCACCTCATCATCGAGGCCGACGGCCCCGGCCACCTCGCGAGCGGGATGCGCGCCCTCTCCATCCGGATCGCCCGCGGGCTGAACGTACTGATGGGAACACGGGGCCCGATCTTCGAGGACCGGTTCCACGCGCACGTGCTCCGGACGCCGACCGAGGTGCGGAACGCGCTGCGGTACGTGGCCGAGAACCACGCGAACCACCGCGAGCGCCTGGGCCTCGG
>JAEYZK010000412.1 GCA_023428085.1 Pseudomonadota bacterium | reverse complement strand
CGCCCGAGCCGCGCCCGCTCCGCGGGGCGGAGGAGGCTGTGCACGGCGACCGGCGCGAGCGCCGCGGCGGCCCCGGCCAGGGGACGGCCGGCGGCGGCGAGGAGCACGGCGGACCACCAGGCCGCCTGCTGCAGCGCGAGATCAACCGGCCCGAGCCACTTCACGGGACCCTCCGAGCTCCGCCGCCGGGCGCGCCCCGCGCCAGAGCAGGACGGACGACGCCAGGACGAAGAGGAGCCAGAGCGGCCCGGCGACGACGAGCCAGCGCGCGGCCGCTTCGGACGCGAGCTGCCCCGCGACCGGGATGGACGCGAGCCCGCCGGCGAGGCCGAGCCCTCCGAGGACCGGGCGGCGGGCGCGGACGAGGAGCCACCCGGCGAGCGCGAGCCCGGCGCCGAAGACGAGGTTGAAGAGGGCGTCGAGCGAGAGGGTGAGCCCGAGCAGCGCCCGCGCGACCGGCGCGCAGGCCTCCCCGGCGCAGGCGGGGGCGACGTGGAGGACGAGCACCGCGGGCGTGAGCGTCCCGGCGGCGTTGAGCAGCGCCCCGGAGGCCATCGCCCGCGCGGCGAGCCCGCCGGGCCCGCCCGGGAGGCGCCGCCCGAGGGAGACCGCCCACCCGGCGAGCGCGACGAGACCCAGCGTGAACGCCACCGCGCTCACGACCGAGGCGCCCGGGTGGGCGAGCGCGCTCTCGGCCCAGGCGGCGAGGCCGCCCGGGCGGTACGCTCCGGCGACGTCGCCGAGCGCGGCCACGCCGACCACGTTGCCCGCCACCCCGAGGACCCCCAGGGCGGCGCCGAGGCGATCACGTTCACGGGACATGGCGCTCCTCCTCCCGCGCGACCTCCGCCGCGTCGGGGTACGCGTAAATGATGTCCACCTGCGGGTTCTCGCCGCCGAAGTCGAGGTTGGACGCGCCCCGGTACCGCAGCAGCCGCCCCGTGGACCGGTCGTAGTCGACCCGGAGGTCGGGCGCGAACAGGCGCAGCACGAACGAGGAGAGCTCGACCTTGACCCGGAGCCGCGCGCCGTCGCGGGCCCCGTCGGCGCGGATCCGGAAGCGGTACGCGTCGCCGCGGCTGGGGATGGCGTACGCCACGGTCAGGACCTCCCCCTGGGCGAGGTCGTCGAGCCGCTCGCGCACGAGCCGGTCGAGGCCCTGGCCGGTGGCGAGCCGCGCCGGGCGACGGAGGGTCCGCGCGTCCCCGCCCGCGGCGAGGCGCACCACTCGTTCACGGACGGTCACGGCCTCCTCCGCGCCGCTCCGGAGGTCGCGGAAGACGTACGAAGGCGCCTGGAGGCTCTCCGAGAAGTCGGTCCGGAGCTCGGCGATCGGCTCGCCCGAGGGCGCGCGGTAGGTCGTGACCGCGCTCCGGGGCCGGCCGCCGGCGCGCTCGACGACGTGCTCCTCGAGGTAGAGCACCGCGCCGCCGGCGCGGGCGGTGCCGGTGAACCGCTCGACCTCGTCCGCGCCGGCGGGGCACGGGCCGAGGAGCGCGAGGAGCGCGGCCGCCGTGCCCGCCGGTGGGAGGATCCGCGCCGGGGTCGCCGCCCGCACGTCGCCGGCCGCGCGGGCCGCGCGCGGCGCGTCCTCCCCCGGTCCGGGTCGGAGGTCCCGGACGACCCCGAGCCGCTCGAGGAGGCGCAGCGCGAGGAACGTGAGGTCGAGCTGCCACCAGCGGAACCCCTGGCGCGCCGACGAGGGCCACCAGTGGTGGTTGTTGTGCCAGCCCTCTCCGAACGTGAGGACGGCGAGGACGGCGTTGTTCCGGCTGTCGTCGCCGGTCGGGTAGGGGCGCGTCCCCCAGAGGTGCGCGAGCGAGTTGATGGTGAAGGTGACGTGGTGGACCAGGAAGAGCCCGGCGAACCACCCGCCGAGGACCCTCCACCCCCCGAGCACGCCGAGGAGGACGCCGAGGGCGAGCGGCGGCGCCCAGTGCCAGCGCTCGAGCCAGCGGAGCTCCGGGAAGCGCGCCAGGTCCTTCACGCGGGCGAGCGGCGCCGCGTCGTGGCGCATCGACAGGAACCAGCCGAGGTGGCTCCAGAGGAAGCCCCGCGACGGCGAGTGGACGTCCTCCGGACGGTCGGAGCGCCGGTGGTGCTCGCGGTGGTGGCCCGCCCACCAGAGCACCCCCTTCTGCAGGGTGCACTGCGCGCCGACGGCGAGCACGAGCTGGAAGGCGCGGCTCGTCCGGAAGGAGCGGTGCGAGAAGTAGCGGTGGTAGCCTGCGGTGACGAAGAACATCCCCGCGACGTAGGTCGCGGCGGCGACCGCGAGCGCGCGGGCGCCGAACCCGGCGAGGAGCGGGACCGCGAACGCGGCGACCTGGAGCGCGAGGAAGGGCGCCGACCGGACCCAGTGGATCCGGTCGGGGTCGCGCGGGGTCAGGGTCTCGGCGGCGCGGCGCAGGGCGCGGGGCAGGCTCGAGCGGGTCACGGCGTCCCTTCCGACCGTTCGAAGGTCGCCTGCGCGACGCCGATGTGCCCCTCGCGGAAGCCGCCCTCGCAGTAGCAGAGGTAGAAATGCCAGAGCCGCCGGAACCGCTCGTCCGTGAGCCGCTCCACCGCGTGCCGGTTCGCGGCGAGGTTCGCCCGCCAGGCGGCGAGGGTGCGGGCGTAGTCGAGCCGGTGGTCCTGGAGGGCGCGGAGCCGGAAGCCGCCCGCCTCCGCCGCGGCGCCGACGAGGGCGCCGATCGAGGGGATGCAGCTCCCCGGGAAGACGTGCCGCTTGATGAAGTCCACCTCGCGGCGGGCCCGCTCGTAGTGCTCGTCGGCGATGGTGATCGCCTGCAGGACGAGCCGCCCGCCCGGCGCGAGCCGCGCGGCGCACCGCGCGAAGAAGGTCGGGTACTGCGCCGCGCCGATCGCCTCGATCATCTCGCAGGAGACGACCTTGTCGTAGGTGCCGCGGAGGTCGCGGTAGTCCTCGCGCAGGAGCGTCACGCGGCCTTCGAGCCCGGCCGCCGCGACCCGCTCGCGCGCCAGCTCCCACTGCGCCCGCGAGAGGGTGGTGGTCGTGACCCGGCAGCCGTACCGGCTCGCGGCGTGGATCGCGAGCGAGCCCCAGCCGGTGCCGATCTCGAGGAGGTGGTCCTCGGGGCGCAGGCGCAGCCGGCGGCAGAGGAGGTCGAGCTTGCGGACGCTCGCGGCCTCGAGCGTGTCCTCCGGCCCGTCCCAGACGCCGGACGAGTAGGTCATCGTCGGGTCGAGCATCAGGGCGAAGAACTCGTTCCCGAGGTCGTAGTGGTCGGCGATGTTCCGCCGCGCGCCGGCGCGGGTGTTGCTCCGCACGAGGGCGAAGGCGGCGGCGAGCGGCCGGCGGACGAGGGCGAGGCCGCCCTCGAGCCTTTGGCGCGCGCCGTGGTTCCGGGCCAGGAGCCGGACGACCGCGGTGAGGTCGTCGGTGTCCCAGTCGCCGTCCGCGTAGGACTCGCCCGCGCCCACGGCGCCGCCGAGCGCCACGCGCCGCCAGAAGCGCGGCGCGCGGACGGCGATCCGCGCCGCGAGCCCGCCGGGCGCGCCGAGGGTCTGGACGATCCCGCGCTCCTCGATCTCCAGGGCGCCGCCGCGCAGGCCGGCGAGGCCGGAGAGGACGGCGCGGCGCCAGAGCGCTCCGCGCGCGGAGCCGTCGAGCTCGTTGGAGGTGGGCAGCGTGCCGGTCTCGATCATGACTTCCTCCCGGATGTCAGCGGGGTGGGGCCCCGCGCGAATGCGCGGGGGAGGGGGCGGAAGCCCCCTCCGCGCTGGGTGCCGCGCGCGCCGCCCCTCCGCGGCCTCTCCACGTGCGGCGGCGAAGCGCGGCGGGACCCAGCGAAGCAGGGGTGGGGCCCCGGCGGCCTCGCCGCCGGGGCGGGGCCGCAGCCCCCGCGCGATGTGGGTGGAACGGGGTGCGCTTCAGCCAGAGGAAGAAGGCCTGCAGGTAGATCGCCGCGTGGACCTTCCACGCCATGAGCGGCAGCCGCAGCGCGGTCCGCCAGAGCGCTGCCGGGCTAAAGGCGCGGCGCCGGAGCGAGAGGACCGCGCGGAACACCTCGCGGCCGCCCTCCTCGTTCCGCATCTCGACGCGGAGCCCCTCGCCCGGCACGCCGAACGACCAGCGGTACCGCTGGTCCATGCCGAGGAACGGCGAGACGTGGAACGCCTTGGCGAAGGCGTCGGCGGCGCCGTCGGGGCCCGCCCGGACCACGTACGCGTGGCGCTCGCCCCACGGCGTGTTGGTGATCTCGGCGACGATCGCCTGGAGCGTCCGGCCGTCGGCGGCGAAGCAGTAGTAGAAGCTGACGGGGTTGAAGACGTAGCCCAGCGACCGGACGTGGGTGAGGAGCCGGACCGGACCCGACGGCCGGAAGCCGAGCGCCGCCTCGACCCGATCCTTCGCCGCCGCGGCGAGGTCCCCCGTGCCGGCGAGGTAGTCCTGCCGCGCGAACGAGAGGAGCCCGAACCGGCCCGCGCGAAGCGGGCCCGCGCCGGCGACGAGCGCGGGCAGCTCCTCGAGGTCGAGGTAGAGGAGGTAGACGCGGTACGAGAAGCCGTGCCGCCGCGGGCCGTGGCGCGCGTGGGCGAGCGTGCCCTCGTAGATGGCGCTCGCTCGGCTCACAGCGACACCTCGAACCCGCGGCAGGCCGCGAGCGCGCTTACCACGCCGTCCTCGTGGAACCCGTTCCGCCAGTAAGCGCCGCAGTACGAGGTGCGCCGGGCGCCGAGCAACACGGGGTGTCGGGCCTGCGCGGCCACGCCTGCGGCGGTGAACACCGGGTGCGCGTACGCGAGCCGCCGGAGCACGCGCTCCGGGCGGACGGCGCCGCTCCGGTTGAGGGTCACGAAGAAGTTCCGGCGGCCCGGCAGGCGCTGGAGCCGGTTCATCCAGTACGTGACGCTCGCGCCCGGGTGATCGCCGTCGTCGAGGTGGTAGTTCCACGACGACCACGCGCGCCGCCGGCGCGGCATCACCGCCTCGTCCTCGTGGAGGAGGACGTCGTTCTCGCGGTACGGGAACGCAGCCAGGAGCTCCAGCTCCGCCGGCGACGGGTCCTCGAGCAGCCGGAGTGCCTGGTCCGCGTGGCACGCGAGGATCACGTGATCGAACCGCTCGGCCGCGCCGGCCGACCGGACGACCACCGCGCGCGGCTCGCGCCGGAGGGAGCGCACCGGGCACGACGTGCGGACCTCGCCCCGGAGGCCGTCGAGGATGGCCCGGACGTAGGTGCGCGAGCCGCCGCGGACCGTGAGCCAGGCAGGGCGGTCGTGCACCTGGAGGAACCCATGGTTGTCGAAGAACCGGGCCAGGAACCGGGCCGGGAAGTGCTTCACGCCGTCCCGGCTCGAGGACCAGACCGCGCCCACCATCGGGAGGAGGTGGTCCTCGACGAACGCCTGCGAGTAGCCGCGGGCGGCGAGCCAGGGGAGGAGCTCCACCTCCGGCCCCTCGCCGACGAGCGCGCGCGCCTCGCGGAAGAACCGGAAGATGTCGGCCACCATCCGGTGGAACCGCGGGGAGAGGACGTTGCCCGGCTGGGCGTAGAGGCCGAGGAGTCCGCCGCCGGAGTACTCGAGGTCGCGCACCTCGCTCCGGACGCCGAAGCTCATGTCGCTCTCCTGCGCCTCGACGCCGAGCCGCTCGAGGAGCCGGACGAAGTTCGGGTAGGTCCTCCGGTTGAAGACGATGAACCCGGTGTCCACCGCCACCGTCCCGCTCCCATCCGGCACGTCCACCGTGTGCACGTGGCCGCCGACGCGCTCCTCGGCCTCGAACAGGACGACGTCGTGGCGCGGCGCGAGCA
Source organism: Pseudomonadota bacterium (assembly GCA_023428085.1). GTDB lineage: Bacteria > Myxococcota > Myxococcia > Myxococcales > Anaeromyxobacteraceae > Anaeromyxobacter. The sequence continues at coordinate 1,904 of JAEYZK010000412.1, read as the reverse complement.
GGTGGGCGGCCACGAGCCCGGAGACGCCCGATCCGACGATCGCGATCTTCACGGCCGGCCCTCCCCGTCCGCCCGGGCGCGCAGGCGGTGGTGCGAGACGACCCACTCCGCGCCGCCGCGGAACGCGAACAGCTCGGCGCAGGCGAGGAAGAAGATCCGCCACCGGTGGAGCTGGCGGCGGGCCTCGGCCGGCGGCAGGGCGCGGCCCAGCGCCGCGAGCGCGGCGGCGCGGTTCGCGTCGAGCCGCTCCACCCACGCCTCCGCCGTCCGGGCGTAGTGCGTGCCGGGGACGAGCCAGCGCTCCTCCACCTCGAGCGGGCCGGGGATCCAGGCCGGGAGATCGTGCGACGGCATGATGCCCCCCGTGAAGAAGTGGCGGGCCATCCAGTCGCCGTCGCCGTCCACCTCGAAGGGATAGGCGAACCGCCGGTGGGCGAAGACGTGCACGAACACCCGCCCGCCGGGGGCGAGCCACCCGTGCACGCGGCGGAAGAGCTCCGGCCAGTTGCGCAGGTGCTCGAACATCTCGACGGAGACGATCCGGTCGAACCGGGCGCCGGGCTTCGGCGCGAAGCCGTTCATGTCCGCGGTGCGGACCTCGAGGTTGGCGAGCCCGCGCGCCCGGGCCTCGGCGCGGACGTGCTCGCCCTGCGAGCGGGAGTTGGAGATGGCGAGGAACCGCGCGCGGGGGTACCGCGCGGCCATGAAAAGCGAGAGGCTGCCCCAGCCGCAGCCGAGCTCGAGGACCCGCTGCCCGTCCGCGAGGTCCGCGCGCGCGCAGGTCCGCTCGAGCATCGCCGCCTCGGCCTCGTCGAGCGACGCGACGCCCGGCTCCCAGAGCGCGCTGCTGTACTTCAGGTGCCGTCCGAGCACGAGCTGGAAGAACGCCGTCGGGACCTCGTAGTGCTGCCGGTTCGCGGCCTCGGGTGTCGGCGCGAGCTCCGCCCCCGCCATCGTCGCGACGAACCGCCGGAGCGCCTCCTCGCGGTCGGCGTGCCGGCGTTCCTCGCAGGCGAGGCGATCGCGGAGGAGGTGACGGATGCCGGCCCGGAGGAGAGGCTCGGGGATGAGGCCACGTTCGGCGAGGGAGATGGCGACCATGCGAGTTCCTTGTGTCGTTTAAGACGGTTTTGCTCGCACCTAATAGGTGCCTTCTTTCGGGGAGCGGCATCGCTACTTCGCCTTAGTTACAATGAGTTCGTGGAAACTAACCGAGCGGATGCAGGCGAGACCGGTTTGGGCGAATCGGCCGAGTTCATGACCACGCAGGAGGTCGCGCGCCGAGCGGGAGTCGGCGCGACCGCGGTGAAGCGCTGGACGGACGCGGGGCTCCTCGCGTGCGTCCGGACCGCCGGCGGGCACCGCCGCTTCGCGCGCAGCGAGGTGGAGCGGTTCCTGGGGGCCCACCCGCACGCCGCGGAGCAGGCCGGCCCCGAGCCGTGGGTGGGCGCGCTGCTCGAGGGCGGCGATCCGCGCGCGCTCGAGGCGCTCCTGCTCGCGGAGCGGGCGCGCGCGGGGGCCTGGTTCCGGGTGGCCGCGACCGCCGGGCGCGCCCTCACGGAGCTCGGCCGCCTCTGGCGTACCGGCGCGGTCACCGTCTTCGAGGAGCACCAGGCGTCCGAGCGGATCGCGCGCGCGCTCGCCCGCGTCTGCGAGGCCATCCCGCTCGCGCCCGACGCGCCGCGGGCGCTCCTCACCTGCGTCGAGGGCGAAGATCACACCCTCGGGCTCTCGCTCGTGGAGCTCGCGCTGCGGGAGGCGGGGTGGGCGGTCGTCTGGGCGGGCCGCCGCACGCCGCTCGCGGAGCTCGGCCCCGCGCTCGCGCGCACGCGGGCGCGCCTGCTCGCCGTCTCCGCCTCGGAGGCCTCGACGGACGCGGGCGCCCTCCGCGCGCAGGCCGAGGA
>JAEYZK010000400.1 GCA_023428085.1 Pseudomonadota bacterium | reverse complement strand
CAGCCTGGGCGCCGTCTCGCTCCGGCTCGGCAGGCTCGAGGAGGCCCTCGCGGCGTACGAGGCCGCCCTGCGCCTCGACCCGGGCAACGCCCAGGCCCGGAGCGGCGCCGCGCAGGTGCGCCAGCGGCTGGCCGGGACGGATGCGGCCGGCCGGTGAGCGGCGAGGAGGGGCGCTGCCCCCTCCCCCGGCAACCGAGTTCGTTTCCGAATCGCGCCCGGTCGTCTAGACTCCGCCCGTGCGCGACCGAAGCTACGACCACGTCCCGTTCCACGTGAGCGAGATCGAGCACCGGTACGGCGAGAACGTCCACATCATCGCCAACCCCTTCCTGCTCGGTCAGCTCGCGACCCTCTGCGCCAAGGAGACCCGCCAGCCGGAGATCAACCGGCTCGTGCGGCTCCTCTACGAGGACCTCATCCGCACGGTCCTCAACGCCGAGTTCCCGCGGCGGCGGGTGGCCATCCCGACCCGGATGCACGACACCGCGCCCCAGGCGATCTTCGAGGGCGAGGTGCTCGACCGCCAGGTCCGGGCGGTCACGGTCAACATCGCCCGCGCGGGCGCGGTCCCGTCGCAGCTCGTCTACGATCTGCTCAACGAGACCCTCGAGCCGTCGCTCGTCCGGCAGGACCACATCATCATGAGCCGCATGCTCGGCGCGAACGAGGAGGTCGTCGGCGCCGGGATCGGCGGGATGAAGATCGGCGGCGACATCGACGAGGCGTTCCTGCTCTTCCCCGATCCGATGGGGGCGACCGGGTCCTCGCTCGCGACCGCGATCGAGACCTACAAGAAGAAGGTGCCCGGGAAGCCGCGGCGGATCGTCAACCTGCACCTCGTGGTCACGCCCGAGTACCTCCGGACGATGACGCGGGCCCACCCCGACGTGGCGATCTACGCCGTCCGCCTCGACCGCGGCCTCTCCTCGCCCGACGTGCTCGGCACCATCCCGGGCACCCGCTGGGACGAGGAGCGCGGGCTCGACGACCACCAGTACATCGTGCCGGGCGGCGGCGGGTTCGGCGAGATCATGAACAACGCCTATGTCTAGCGGCGCCGCAGGTGAGACCAAGGTGGACGTGCTGCTCTCGGAGGGCGAGCTCCGCGCGCGCGTCACGGCGATGGGCGCGGAGATCACCCGCGACTACCAGGGCAAGCCGCTCGTCCTCGTCGGGGTCCTGAAGGGGAGCTTCATCTTCCTCGCCGACCTCGTCCGGGCCATCGACCTCCCGGTCCTCGTGGACTTCATCGGGATCAGCTCCTACCAGGGCACGCAGTCCACCGGCGTCGTGAAGATCACGAGCGACCTCTCCCGGCCCATCGAGGACAAGCACGTGCTCCTCGTCGAGGACATCGTCGACACCGGCCTCACGATGAAGTACCTGCTCGACAACCTCGGCACCCGCCGCCCGGCCAGCGTCAAGATCGCCGCGCTCCTCGAGAAGCCGGCGCGGGCCCGCGTGAAGATCCCGATCGACTACCGCGGGTTCGTCATCGGCGACGAGTTCGTCGTGGGGTACGGGCTGGACTGGGACGGAAAGCTGCGCAACCTGCCGTTCGTGGGCGTGCCGCGCGTCGGCTGACGGAGGGTTCACGGATGACGGAGACGGTCGCGGGGCGCACCGCCGGGGCGACGGCGAAGGGCCTGCTCGCCTGGCTGCTCGTGCTGGGCCTGCTCGCCGCGGTCGCCTACCTCGTCTCGGACCGCAACGCGCGGATCTGGGCGCTGGCCCCGGAGGAGGGGCGGCTCGTGGTGAAGCGGGGCCTCTTCCTCCCGTTCGGGACCCGGGAGTACAGGCCGTCCGAGCCCGCGCTCGCGAAGGTGTACGCGCCCCTCGTCCCGCCGTCGGGCAAGCCCCTGCCCGGCCGGCGCGAGTTCCTGGAGGAGTCGGACCTCGATCGCGCCCTCTACGACCTCCTCTCCGCGTGGGCCGCCGAGGACGTGACGAGCGGCGACCCGGCGCGGCTCGAGCGGGGGCTCGGGTACCTCGAGCGCGCGATGGACCTGCCGGCCATCTCCGCCGCGCAGCGCGACAGCCTCGCCGCGCTCCAGGCCGAGTCCGGCTACTTCGAGGCGCGCCGCCTGCTCGAGCGCGCCCGCGCCCAGCTCACCGAGGCCGCGCGCAAGCTGCGGGGGACCGCAGGCTCCCGCTCGCCGCGCGCCGACGACGCGGAGGCCCTGCTCCGCGAGCTCGCCCCCGCGCTCGAGGCGACCGCCGCGGCGATCCGCGCCGCGGGGCCCACCCCGCAGCCGTCGCCGGCCGTGGCGAAGCCTCCCCCGGAAGACCGGGCCGCGGGCACCGGCGCCGAGGCGACCCAGGGGCCCTGAGCCGCAGCGCCGATCGCGCCGCGCCTGTGATCTCTGTGACTACAGGCACGGCCACCCTCCGGGTTCGATAGCGCCCCCGACCCCGGCCGCATCCCTTTGCCCCGGGACGGGAAAATCGCGCGGCCGGTGTAACATCGGGGGTCATGGGGTCCTTTCACGCGCGGAACGGCCCGGGCGAGCTGCTCGCCCGCTACAGCTTCCTCGAGCCACTCCTGGAAGGGCGCAGGGTGCTGGAGGTCGGGGCCGCGCGCGAGACCGACGGCGCCTCCGCGCTGTTCCTCGCCGAGCGCGGCGCCGCCGCGGTGCTCTCGGTCGAGGCGAGCGACGACGCCCTCGCCGCCGCGCGCCGCGCCGGCCACCACCCGTTCGTCCAGTTCCACGCCCTCGAGCTCTCGAGCCTCAGGCCCGGGGCCTTCGACCTCGTCCTCCTGACCGACGGCTGTCACCTCGCGGACGCGCCCGAGGAGCTCGCCCTGTACCGCCGGCTGCTGGCGCCCGGCGGGCGCCTCGTGACCGCGATCCCCGCGGGCGGCGCCGGCCTCCCGGAGCTCGCCGGCGAGCCGCCGCGCGCCGGCGACGCGCCGCCGTACGAGGCGTTCGTGAACGCGCTGGCCGATCACTTCCCGCTCGTCGAGGTCGCCGCCCAGACGGCCACGGTCGGCTGGGTCTTCGGGCTCCCGTCCGAGGACGAGCCCGACATCGCGATGGACGGCTCGCTCGCCGGGACGCCGGACACGACGAGCTACGTGGCCATCGCGGGCGAGGAGCCGACGGGGCTCTCCGGCTTCACGGTGGTGGCGCTCCCGGTCGCGCCGCTCGTCGAGGCGGCGCGCGCGCGGTTCCAGGACGGCGCCGCGGCGGCGGCGGCCGAGGCGAAGATCGCCGAGGCCGAGGGGCGCCTCGCG
>JAEYZK010000177.1 GCA_023428085.1 Pseudomonadota bacterium | reverse complement strand
CGGGGTGGGGCGTCGATCGAGCTGCGGGCTCCGCCGGCGGGGCGGGGCGGCACGCCCCGTGCGATCCTCCTGAACGGCTGTCGCGATTCGCGGCACCGTCAGGTGATCGCGAATCGCGAACTGCCGTTTAGAAGCTCTGCGTCACCCGCCCCCACCAGTACCGGCCCACGGAGTCGTAGGTGGGGTCGGTGTTGTTGTCGGCGGCGGTGAAGACCATCGGCGGCGGGCTGTCGAGCACGTTCCGTACGCCGACCTGGAGCGCGGTCGTGCCGGCGGCGGTCCGGAGCTGGTAGCTCGCGGCCACGTCGAACACCAGGTTCGAGGAGACGCGCCGGGTGCGCCGCGGGGTCTCGACGCACAGCCCGTCCTCGCACTCGTCGTAGGACCCTACGTAGCGCGCCGTGGTGGAGGCTCCGAGGTCGCCGCGCTGCCAGCCCAGCCCCGCGTTCCACCGCCACCGCGGCAGGACCAGCGGCGAGAGGCCGTAGGTGCCCGCGGCCTCCGTGACGGTCCCGTCGGAGAACGTCTTGTCGAAGCGGAGGAGGTAGGTGGCGTCGGCCGCGAGCTCGAACCGCCCGAGCGCCCGCGCGGGGACGCGCCAGCGCGCCGCCACGTCCACGCCGCTCGTCCGCGTGCCGCCGATGTTCTCGAGCCGGTCGTCCACGAAGTCGATCGCGCCCGTGACGGGGTCCCGGTGCACGCGGGCGCAATACCCCTCGTTCGACTCCGCGGGGTCCGCCGTGTAGCAGCCGTCCAGGATCGGCTGCGTCCCGATCCGATCGACCGTGTCCTCGAGGTCGATGTCCCAGTAGTCCACGGCCAGCGAGAGGTCCGGGAGCCAGCGCGGCTGGAAGACCACGCCCGCGGTGAGGATCCGCGCGGTCTCGGGCTCCAGCTCGGTGTTGCCGCCCGTGCGCGTCCGGATGGACTCGTCCGTGCCTCCGGCGCCGGCGGGGCACAGGGGGCTCGCGCCCGGCTCCGCGCACGGATCGCTCGCCCTGGGGAAGACGTCCGCCCCGCCCTGGTAGAGCTCCAGGACGTCGGGCGCCCGGAAGGCCGTGGACCAGGTTCCACGGAGCGTCACGTCGCGGACCGGCGCCCACCGCGCCCCGAGCTTGTAGGTGGTGTGCGCGCCGAAGGTCGAGTACCGGACCGTCCGCAGCGCGGCGAGGAGCTCGACGTCGTGGAGCGCCGTGCGGCCGCTCACGAGGGGGAGGGACAGCTCGGCGAACCACTCCGCCGTCGCGTAGCGGCCCGAGACCGCCTCCTGGCTGCCGCCGATGCTCTCGCCGGCGGCGATGACCGGATCGGGGAAGGAGCCGCCCGACTCGCGCCGGTGGTCGAACCCCGCCGCCAGGCGCGCCGGGCGATCGGCCCAGAGGGAGAAGAGCGCGCCGCTCGAGGTGAACGACAGGACCTGGAGCTCGTTGACCCCCTCGTCCATCCCGGTGAAGCCGATCCGCCGCCGCTGCTCGGGCGTGAGCGCGCCGACCCCGTGCAGGAGGTCGATCGGGACACAGCCCTCGATCGGCGCGCCCGGCGCGCCGCAGGTGGGGACGCCGCCGTCGAGGTAGCTCGGGCCGACCGCCGCGTCGAGCGCGGGGCCGCGGACGAGCCCTTCGAGCCGGGCGTGCGAGGAGTTCCGGCCGAAGAGGTACGCGAGCTCCCACCGCCAGTCCCGCAGCGGCCCGGCCCACTCGCCCAGCGCACCGTCGAGGCCGGTCACGATCCGGAACGTGTTCTGCTCGGTGTGGAAGACGCGGCGCCCGAACTCCATCAGGCGGCGGGACAGCAGGAGGTCCGTCCCGAACTCGTTCGAGAGGCTCTGCCCGGAGACGCGGACGTCCACGAACTCGGGCGGGTTGAGCGTCCTGGACCGCCGGTTGACGAACGACGCCTCGTAGAACGCCCGCACCGCGGGGAGGAGCTGGGAGTGCCCGGCGCTGAAGAGCTGGAGCCGGCGCGCCGGGGTGAGGAGGTAGAAGTCGTCCTGGAAGTTGTACGTGTCGTCCGCGCTCCAGGGCCGGTACGCGCCGGTCTCCGGGTCGCGGACGAAGAGGTTCTCGCCGCCGCCCGCGATGTGCTCGCAGGCGGCGCGGAGCGCGGGGGTCATCGCGCCGGGATCGCCGGCGCACACGCTCTCGTCCCAGATCGAGAGCGCGCCGTTCCCGGTGTAGAAGCTCCCGCCCGGCACCACCGCGCCGCGCTCGAAGTCGTACAGGAGCGGCTTCGCGGCCCAGCCCCGGGCGTTCCCCATGACCGGCCGCTGCTCCTGCCAGCCGATGGAGAACAGCGCGCTCCCGCGCGCGCCCGCGATCCCCGTCGAGAGGGAGAGATCGACGCTCTGCGCGTCGCCGCGGCTCGAGACGCCGCCCAGGGCGCTGAGCTGCGTGCCCTCGAACCGCTCCTTGAGGATGACGTTCACGACGCCCGCGATCGCCTCGGAGCCGTAGATGGGCGACCCGCCGTCCTTCAGGACCTCGATCCGCTCCACCGCGGCGAGGGGGATGCTGTCGAGGTCCACCACCGTCTCCCCCGTGCTGCCGGAGACCATCCGCCGCCCGTTCACCAGCACGAGCGTGCGCCTCGAGTCGAGGGACCGCAGGTTCACCCGCACCTGGCCGTCGTTGCCGCGGTTGGCCCTGGCGTTGAGCGCGTTCCCCTGCGAGGGCAGCGTCTGGAGGAACTCGCCCAGCCCCACCACGCCGCTCTCCTCGATCGCCTTGCGCTCGATGACGGTGACCGGGGCGGGCGTGGTGAGGTCCTTGCGGCGGATGCGCGACCCGGTGACGACCACCTCGTCCACCGCACCGCCGGCGGCCGCGAGCGGGACGTTGGCGCGCAGCGTGGTGTTCTCCTTCAGGACGAGGTCGGCGCGGCGGTAGGGCTCGTAGCCGGGCGCCGCCACCGAGAGCGCGTAGGTCCCCGCGGGGAGGTCGGGGATCGTGAAGAGACCGCCCGCCTCGGAGAGGGCGGTCTGCTTCCCCTCGATCGCCGTCCCCTCGACCTGCACGGTGGCGCCGACCACCGGCCTGCCCGTCCGCGCGTCCGTCACGGCCCCCGCGATGGCGCTCGGGGTCTGGGCGCGCGCAGGCCCCGCGACGAGCAGCGCGAGGACGAGCCCGCGCCAGGCGAGCCGGTTGGGCCGGCGTGAAGACGTCGCCATTCGTTGCCTCCGGGGCAGCAGCCCGCGCGAGCGAACCAGCGTGGTTTGCCGGTCTTAGGGTCCTGCCGGGCGGGCTGTCAAGCGAGGGGCCGGCAGATGAGCCGCGAGCAGTCCGATGCGCCGCCGCGCGCTTGCGCCCGGGCCGGGGCTCGGCGCGGGCTCGTTCACGGGATTTGACTTCGGGGCGGGGGCGCGCATACAGCGGCGGGCGCGTGTTCGACGAGGTGACGAGGCGTGAGCGCGGCGGGAGCGCTGCCCGGAGGGCCCGGTTCGTGCTCGGCTCGACCCTCGTGCAGGCGCTCGTGCTCGGCGGCGCGGTCGCGGCCGGGGCCGCGTTCGGCGCGAAGCGGGTCGAGGAGCGGCTCGTCCCGGTCACGTTCGTCCGGCCCGCGCCCGCGCCGGCAGCGCCCGTCCCCGCGAAGGAGCGGCCGCCCGGGCCCGCGGGGACCCCGATGCCTGC
>JAEYZK010000391.1 GCA_023428085.1 Pseudomonadota bacterium | reverse complement strand
ACACCGAGCAGGGCGTGACCTCGTCGGCGGTGAACGTCCGCGACCCGCACCCCGTGGGCTGGGCGACAGACACCGGCCCCAACGGCCACGGCGCCGCCGCGCGCCGGGACATCCTGAGCTGCGCCGGCTGCCACGACAACGGTTCGTCTTCCACCTGCGTCGCCTGCCACCAGATGGGCGGCCCCGGCGGAAACCCGCACCCGCGCGCGTTCCTGAAGCGCCACGCGGACGAGGACCCGTCGCGCAAGGCGATGTGCAGCGCCTGCCACACCCAGCCGATGCCGTAGCGCGACGAGCGCGGACCCAGTTGGCCCGAGGGCGCCCGCGAGGGCGCCCTCTCCTTTTTCTCCTCTCCGTTCCCGCTCGTCCTTCGACACAGGCTCAGGACGAGCGGACTCTCTCCGCTCGCGCTCTCCCGTACGCTCACCCTTCGACAGATCAGGACGAACAGACCTCCGCGAGGCAAGCGGCGAACACCTTTGGTAGCCGCCGGAGCGCCGGAGCCCGGCCGCCGGCGAGCGATGCACCGAGGGCGCGCAGCCCCGCCAGCCGGCATCCGCGCGCGGACCGCGCCGCTCGCAGCGGGCGCGACTGTCCGAAGCCGGCCACCCGCGAGCGCAGCGAGCGGAGGTGGCCGGCAAGTTTCGCGCGCCTCGCCCAGATGCGCTGCTCTGCTCCGCGCGCGTAGCGAGCTCCCCGCTGCGCGCCCGAGGTAGCGAGCGGCGGCCGGGCGGAGGCGCGGAGGCGGCGTACGGCCCCACGGCCGCAACCACCCGTCTTCGAGAGCCGGACGAGCGGCCCCCAACCGAAAGGGCCCGACCGCATGCCGCGGCCGGGCCCCTCTGCTTCTTCCGGAAGGCTCGCTACTCCACCGGCGGCGGCGGCTCCGCCTCGACCGGGATGAGCGCCTCGATGATCTCCGGCCGCCACCGCGTGTTCGCGCGGTCGTACGCGCCGAAGCTCTGATCGTACTCCCAGTACCCCCAGCTCCAGCCCCGCGCCTCCGCCTCGCGGGCGATGAAGGCCGTCCAGGCCTTGCGGTACGCGGCGCCCGCGTACTCCCCGTACACGCCGAACTCACCCACGAAGACCTCGTACGGCAGGGCCTGGTCCGCGTTCCAGTCCTCGACCGACTCGTAGAGGTCGAGCAGCGGCTGCTGCTCCGCCGCGGTGCCCCGCCAGATCGTGCCGATCCAGGCGTCGGCGGAGCCCGGCGGATTCACCCAGTCCGCGCCCTGGTGCGTGAAGTGGAACGGCTCGTACCAGTGGATCGTGATGATGGTGTTCGTCGGGTTGCAGGCGCCCGGGAGCGTGAGGTTCGCGAGCCCCGTCGGCCCGCCCCAGTTGGCCGTGCCGACCATGATCTTGCGGCCGGTCTGGGTGGCGGCGTTGTCGGTCCAGATGACGCCGGTGAGCTGGGCGATGATCTGGTTCCACTGCGTGTACCCGACGGCGCCGTTCGGCTCGTTGAGCAGCTCGAACACGAGCGTGTCCGCCGGGTAGCTGCTCACCGGGAACGCTTCCGAGATCTGGTCCCAGATCGCGGCGAGGCGGGCGCGGTGGGTGGCCAGGTTCCCCGGCTGCTCCATCATCTCCACGTAGTGGTGCGTGTTGATGACGACGATGAGGTCCGCGGCGATCGCGCCCTCGACGACCGCCCTCACGCGGTTCATCCACGCGGTGTCGATCGTGTAGGGGGCCGTCGTCGCCGCGTGGTCCGACCAGCGGATCGGGATCCGCACCGACTTGAACCCCGCTGCCTTGATGTCCTCGAAGTCCTGTTCCTCGTCTATGGTCCGCCCGTTCGTCCAGCAGCCCTCGCCCGCGGGGCATTGCGTCGTCGCGTCCGCCTCGAGGTAGTTCCCCATGTTGAGGCCGCGCCCGAGGAAGGAGTCCTCCTCGGCGTAGCCGTACTTGTTCGTGTAGTAGCTCTCGTCGAGGACGACGTCGGTGGGAGGGGAACCGCCGCCGCCGCCGCCGCATCCCATCACCAGGGACGAGACGAGCAGCGCGGCGAGCGTGGAGCGCAGCTGGAGCGTCATGAAGAACCTCGGGGGCGGTGCGGAGGACTGTGCGCGTCGCCCGGACACCGCGGTACACGGGCGCGCTGATCCCTCGATCCTACCAGCGAAGCGACCCGCGGCGCGTCCCTTACTTCCCCGATGCCCCCCGCCGCCGCCCCCGCCAAGGCTCTCGGCGCGCGGTCCGCGCGTGCCTACCCCAGCGGCGGAGCGCCGACCGGGAGCCGCCCGTGACCTTCCAGGAGCCGATGCGCCGCGTGGACGCCGCCTGGCTCCGCATGGATCGACCGACGAACAGCGCCGACATCGTCGCGCTGCTGGAGCTGGGCGCGCCGCTCCCCTTCGCGCGCGCCCGGGCGCTCGTCGAGGAGCGCCTGCTCGGGCTGCGCCGCTTCCGCCAGCGCGTCCACGACCCGGGGCTCGGGCCCGTGCGGTGGGAGGACGATCCCGGGTTCGACCTCTCGCGCCACCTCGTCCAGGCGGAGCTCGCGCCGGGCGAACGATCGCTCCGGGAGCACCTCGGCGCGCTCGCGACGGCGCCGTTCGAGCCCGGTCGCCCGCCCTGGCGCATCCAGCTCCTCTCGCTCGGCGCGCGCCGCTCCGCGCTCGCCGTGAAGCTGCACCATTGCCTCGGCGACGGCCGCGCGCTCGTCCGCGTCCTCCTGGGGATGGCGGATGGGATCGCCCCTGCGCCCTCCGCGCCGGGCCGGGCGTTCCGGTCGCTCGGGCTCGCGGCGGATCCGCTCGCCGCCCTGCGGCGCGCCGTCGAGGGCCCCGCGGGCGCGCTGGAGCTGGCGGGCCAGGCGGCCGCCTTCGGCGC
>JAEYZK010000088.1 GCA_023428085.1 Pseudomonadota bacterium | reverse complement strand
GCCGGGCCAGCGGCGAGCGGCTGGGCGCGCTGCTCGCGCGGATCGACGCGGCGGAGGACGCGGTGGTCGCCCGGCGCCTCGACGAGGCCCGCGCGCTGCTCGCGGCGGCGACGCCCGGGCGGCAGGCCTGACCGGCGCGGCGTCCGTCAGCGCTGTCCGGCGCCGTCGTACCGCACGAGCCACGCCGCCATCCGCCGGAGCCCCTCGTCGAGCGGCGTCTCCGGCGCGAACCCGACGAGCGCCTCGAGCCTCCGGGTGTCGGCCCAGGTCGCGACGACGTCGCCGGGCTGCATGGGCGCGAGCACGCGGCGGGCCTGCTTGCCGAGGTGCTTCTCGAGCAGGGCGATGAAGGTCTCGAGCTCCACCGGGCTCGCGTTGCCGACGTTGAGCACGCGGTACGGCGCGGCGTCGCCGGAGGGCGCGGGCGGGCGCGCGAGCACGCGGACGACGGACTCGACCACGTCGTCCACGTACGTGAAGTCGCGGCGCATCTTGCCCTGGTTGAACAGCTGGATCGGCTCGCCCCGCAGGATCGCGCGGCCGAAGAGGATCGGCGCCATGTCCGGCCGTCCCCACGGGCCGTACACGGTGAAGAAGCGGAGCCCGCTCGTCGGGAGGCGGTGGATGTGGCTCACGGCGTGGGCCATGAGCTCGTTCGCCTTCTTGGTCGCGGCGTAGTAGCTCACCGGGTGATCGACCGGGTCGTCCTCGGAGAACGGGACCTTCCTGTTCGCGCCGTAGACCGAGCTCGACGACGCGTACACGAGGTGGCCGACCTTCGCCCGCACGCACGCCTCGAGGACGTTGCCGAAGCCCACGAGGTTGGCGCTCGTGTACGCGCCGGGGTTCGTGACCGAGTAGCGGACGCCCGCCTGCGCCGCGAGGTGCGCGACCGCCTCGGGCCGCGCCTCGTCGAGCAGCCGGTGGACCACGGCCGCGTCGGCGAGATCACCCTCGGTGAAAGTGAACCCCGGGAGGCCCCGGAGCTCGGCGAGGCGCGCGCGCTTGAGCGGCACCTCGTAGTAGTCGTTGACGTTGTCGATCCCGAAGACGCGGTGCCCGTCGCGCAGGAGCCGCGCCGCCAGGTGGAACCCGATGAAACCCGCGCAGCCGGTGACGATCGTGGTCGGCATGCGGCTGTCTTAGCACGGAGGGCGGAGCGGCGCCGGCGCGCTCACCCCTCGAACACCGCCACCCCGCCCGGCGGCAGCGTCAGCTGCACCGCCTTCCCGTTCCGGTCGGCGATCGCGAGCGGCGCGAGGAGCGGCGTCGCGCCCCCCGCCGCGGCGACCGCCGGGTCGAACGCGTACCGGCAGGTGAACGTGCCGCCCGGCGGGCGGCGCCTGCCCGCGTCCACCGTCACCCACGCCGTGCGGGGGCGCGCGGTGTCCACGTTGACCGCGACGAGCACCTCGGGGTCGTCGTCGAAGAGGCGCGACCAGGCCACGATCGACTCGAGCCTGGGCCCGAGCTTCGCGGGGAGGCCGAACGAGGCGCCGTCGCCGGAGATGGGGCGGAGATACTGGCGGCCCTTCCGCAGGGCGCGCGTGCCGCTGCGGAGCCGCAGGAGCGCCGCGGCCGCCTGGTAGATCCAGCTCTTCTCGTCGAAGAAGTGGCGCTCGCGGCTCTCGAACGAGCCGAACGCGCCGCCGAACATGGCCTCGCGCAGCGCGCGGTCGTCGCCGCCCTCGCCGTCGAACCCCTGCTCGGTCCCGTAGTACACGCACGGGATCCCGAGCGTGAACGCGTCGAGCGCGATCGCCCCGACGAGCGCCTTCCAGGCGTCGGTGTCGGCGCAGAAGCGGCGCTTGGGGCGGCCGATGTGGTCGTGGTCGGCGAAGCCGGTGACCACCGTGGAGCGGAACCAGGAGTGCGTGCCCTTCGAGACGCCGCGGGAGTTCCGGAACAGCGCGAAGTAGTCGTCCGGTTCGGCCCGGCCCTTGGCGACGTCCTCGAGCAGGCCGAAGCCCGCGATGCCGAGGGCGCCGTCGAGGCCGGTGGACTCCATCACCTCCACCGCGAACCTGCGCGAGCCCGCCACCTCGCCGAGCAGGTAGAAGTTGTCCTTGCCCAGGCTCTCGGCGAACTCGCGGATGCTGGTGTCGAAGAACCGCGTGGCGTCGATCGCCATGTGCTTCACCGTGTCCACCCGGAACGCGTCCAGGTCGGCGAAGGCGATCCAGTACTTCATCGCGTCGGTGAGCGCGCGGAGCGCGGGCGAGGGTACGAACTCCTCCTCCTGCCCCCAGCCGTGGAAGACGTCCTTCAGCGTCTCGAAGTCGCCGTCCCGGAACTCGGGGTCGTCGTCCCAGTTCACGATCCTCCCGCGGCAGGTGAACGTCCCGTCCTCCTGGAGCTCCACCGGCCAGACGGCGTCGTTCGCGAACGTCGAGACGGGGGGGCGGACGCCGCGCCCGAAGGGGAGGTCGGGGTTGCCGAAGGCGGTCCGGAACCCGCGCACCGGGTACGGGCGGCCCGTCCACGTCGGGGTCCCGCCCTCGTAGGCGAAGACGTCGCCGGCGTGGTTGAGGATGACGTCGAGCATCACGTACATGCCGAGATCGTGCGCAGCGCTCGTGAAGTCGGCGAGGTCCTGCGCCGTGCCGAAGTGCGGGTCGATCTCGAGGAAGTCCTGCACGCCGTAGCCGTGGTAGCTCGGGAGGAAGCTCGGTTGCTTGAAGACGGGGCTCACCCAGACCGCGGTCACGCCGAGCCGCTTCAGGTAGCCGAGCTTCGTCCGGGCGCCGCGGAGCGTGCCGCCGACCCAGCCCGCGCCCGCGTCCCACCAGCGCTGCCCGTCGGCGGCGGTGCGGGTGGCGTTGCCCGCGTCGGCGGGGGAGAAGAGCGGCGTCGTGCCGGAGACGCGGATCCCGCTCGGGCCGAGGAAGCCGTCCTCCTTCCCGTCGGAGAAGCGATCGACGAGGAAGAAGTAGAGGACCTGGTCCTCCCAGGCCGCGGGCGACGGGTGGAAGGCGCGGCCGGCGCGCAGCGCCGCCCAGTCGATCTCCGCGACGCTCCTCGGTCCCATCGTCCACCCCCGCGGGCGCACCGGCCCTGGGAACGGACGCTAGGTGAACTCCACGCGGAGCGTCAACGGACCCGGCGGGGGGCGCCACGCTCGTGCTTCGACAGGCTCAGCACGAGCGGACGAGAGCGCCGCCCGCCCCGAGCCTGTCGAAGGGCGAGCGGCGGAGGGCTCGCGCGCGGAGCGGTCGCTACGGCTTCTTCGGCGTCGCCGCCCCGTTCGGCTTCATGGCCGCCGCGAGGTGCTCGTACATCGCGTACTTCTCGCGGACGTCCTTCTGCGCCTGGTCCATGAGCTTCTTGTACTGCGCCGGGTTCGCCGCCTCGACCTGACGGAACCGGGTCTCGTGCGAGACGAAGCTCGTGAGGTCGATCTTCGGGGCGGCGCTGTCGAGCTTGAGCGGGCTCTCGCCGGCGGCGAGGCGGCGCGGGTCGTAGCGGAAGAGCGGCCAGTAGCCGGACTCGACCGCCTTCTCCTGCTGCGAGACGCCGTCGCCGAGGTCGTACCCGTGCGCGATGCAGTGCGAGTACGCGATGATGAGCGAGGTGCCCGGGTAGCTCTCCGCCTCCTTGAACGCGTTGACCGTCTGCGCGTCCTTGGCGCCGAGCGCGACCTTGGCGACGTACGGGTGCCCGTAGCTCATCGCCAGCATCGCCAGGTCCTTCTTCGGCATCGCCTTGCCGGCCATCGCGAACTTGGCCGCCGCGCCGAGCGGGGTGGACTTGGACGCCTGGCCGCCGGTGTTCGAGTACACCTCCGTGTCGAGCACGAGGATGTTCACGTCCCGGCCCTGGGCGATCACGTGGTCGAGGCCGCCGTAGCCGATGTCGTAGGCCCAGCCGTCGCCGCCGACGATCCAGACCGACTTCTTCACGAGCGCGTCGCAGATCCGGAGGAGCCACTTCGCCTCGAGGCTCGGCTCCTTCGCGACGAGCTTCTCCTTGAGCGCCGCGACCCGCTTGCGCTGCGCCTCGATGCCGGCCTCGGTGGTCTGGTCGGCCTCGAGGAGCCCCTTCACGAGCTCGTCCCCGACGGCGCCGCCGAGCTGCTGCACGAGCTCCTTCGCCTGCTCGTTCTGCTTGTCGAGGGCGAGCCGCATGCCGAAGCCGAACTCGGCGTTGTCCTCGAACAGCGAGTTGTTCCAGGCCGGGCCGCGGCCGCTCGCGTCCTGCGTGTACGGCGTCGTCGGGAGGTTCCCGCCGTAGATCGACGAGCAGCCGGTGGCGTTGGCGATGAGCGCCCGGTCGCCGTAGAGCTGGGTGATCAGCTTCACGTACGGGGTCTCGCCGCAGCCGGTGCAGGCGCCGGAGAACTCGAAGAGGGGCGTGAGGAACTGGGTGCCCTTCACGTCGAGCTTCACCTTGGTGCGATCGGGGTCGGGGAGCGAGAGGAAGTAGGCGAAGTTCTCGCGCTCCTTCTCCTTGAGCGGCAGCGCGTCCTTCATGTTGATGGCGCGCACGCCCTTCTCGGTCTTGGACTCCGCGGGGCAGATCTCGACACACAGCCCGCAGCCGGTGCAGTCGTCGGGCGCGACCTGGAGCGCGTACTTCGCGCCCTTCACGTCGGCGGACCTGTAGTCCATCGAGGCGAAGCCCTGCGGCGCCTTGGAGAGCTGCTCGGCCGCGAACCACTTCGGCCGGATGGCCGCGTGCGGGCAGATGATCGCGCACTTGTTGCACTGGATGCAGAGGCTCGGTTGCCAGACCGGGATCTCGAGCGCGATGGACCGCTTCTCCCACTTGCTCGTGCCCGTGGGCCAGGTCCCGTCCACCGGGAACGCCGAGACCGGCAGGAGGTCGCCCTTCCCGGCGAGCATGAGCCCGGTCACCCGCTTCACGAAGTCGGGCGCGGCCTCGGAGACCGCAGGCGGGCGCGGCGCGCCGTCGGCCTTCCGGCCCTCGGTCTTCACCGCGTAGAGGTGCGCCAGGGTGTGATCGACGGCGGCGAAGTTCTTCTTCACCACCTCGGGGCCCTTGCGGGCGTAGGTCTTCTCGATGGTCTTCTTGATGTGGGCGATGGCCTCGTCGCGGGGCAGGACGCCGGAGACCGCGAAGAAGCACGTCTGCATGATGGTGTTGATGCGGACGCCCATGCCCGTCTCGCGCGCGACCTTGTACGCGTCGATCACGAACAGCTTCAGGTCCTTCTCGAGGATCTGCTGCTGCACCTCGCGGGGCAGCTTCTCCCAGACCTCGTCCGGCCCGTACAGGGAGTTGAGGAGCACGGTCGCGCCGGGGACCGCCTGCTCGATCATCTCGTACTTCTCGAGGAAGCCGAACTGGTGGCAGGCGACGAAGTTCGCCCGCGTGACGAGGTAGGCCGAGCGGATCGGCCGCGGGCCGAAGCGGAGGTGCGAGGTGGTGAGCGTGCCGGACTTCTTGGAGTCGTAGACGAAGTACCCCTGGGCGTAGTTGGGCGTGTCCTCGCCGATGATCTTGATCGAGTTCTTGTTGGCGCCGACGGTGCCGTCCGCGCCGAGGCCGTAGAAGAGCGCCCGCACCACGTCGTCCGCCTCGATGTCGAAGGTCGGATCGACCGCCAGCGAGGTGTGGGTGACGTCGTCGTTGATGCCCACGGTGAAGTGGCGCTTCGGGCGCGTGCGGGTGAGCTCGTCGAAGACGGCCTTCACCATCGCCGGCGTGAACTCCTTCGAGGAGAGGCCGTACCGGCCGCCGATCACCGTGAGCTGGTGGTGGAAGCGGTCGACGTGGGCCTGCTCCGCCTCGCGGAGCGCGGTGACCACGTCCTGGTAGAGCGGCTCGCCGAGCGCGCCCGGCTCCTTCGTGCGGTCGAGCACCGCGAGGTGGTGCACGGTCCGCGGGAGCGAGGTCATGAAGGCGCCGAGGTCGAAGGGCCGGTAGAGCCGGACCTTCACCACGCCGACCTTCTCGCCCTTCGCGACGAGGTGCTCGACGGTCTCCTCGATGGTCTCGCAGGCCGAGCCCATCGCGATGATCACGCGCTCGGCCTCGGGGTGGCCGCGGTACTCGAACAGCTTGTACGGCCGGCCGGTGAGGCGGGCGAACTCGTCCATCGCCTTCTGCACGGTGTCGGCGGCGACGGCGTAGAACGGGTTGCAGGCCTCGCGCGCCTGGAAGTACGCGTCGGGGTTCTGGGCGGTGCCCCGGAGCTGCGGCCGGTCGGGGGTGAGCGCCCGGGCCCGGTGCTGGGCGACCAGGTACTCCGGGATCATCTTCTTCAGGTCCTCGTCGTCGAGCTCCTCGATCTTCGCGACCTCGTGCGAGGTGCGGAACCCGTCGAAGAAGTGGAGGACCGGGACGCGGGACTCGAGCGTGGCGCGCTGCGCGATCAGGGCGAAGTCGTGCGCCTCCTGCACCGAGGCGGAGGAGAGCAGCATGAACCCGGTCTGCCGCACCGACATGACGTCGGAGTGGTCGCCGAAGATCGACAGCGCGTGCGTCGCGAGGCAGCGCGCCGTCACGTGCATCGTGAACGAGGTGAGCTCGCCCGCGATCTTGTACATGTTCGGGATCATGAGGAGCAGGCCCTGCGACGCCGTGAAGGTCGTCGTCAGCGAGCCCGCCTGCAGCGCGCCGTGCACCGCGCCCGCCGCGCCGCCCTCGGACTGCATCTCCGACACGCTCGGGACGGTCCCCCAGATGTTCTTCTTCCCCTTGGCCGACCACTCGTCGGCCCACTCGCCCATGTTGGACGAAGGGGTGATGGGGTAGATCGCGATGACCTCGTTGGTACGGTGGGCCACCGAGGCCACCGCCTCGTTGCCGTCCATCGTCACCAGCCGCCTGCTCATTCCCGTTCCTCCTCGCTCGCGCATCGGGTGCGCGGCGCACCCAGGACCCACGCCCGGACGCAGAAGCTGCGGGCTTGATCGGGGTCAGGTGGTGGTCTTGCAACAGCCGAGCCTCGCCTGGCGATACCGCGCCGAACGACAGGACCCAGCGGGGCGGCGAAGTGTAGCAGCTTCGTGGACCCGGAAAGCGAGGAACGGGCGGCCGTGCCCTTGAGTGGGACATGCCCGCCGGGCGATGCTGCCGGGCCATGGTCCGCAAGGTCGGGACGGCGCGAATCGTGCGCGAGATCGGCCGCGGCGGCATGGGCGTGGTCTACGAGGCCGTGCAGGAGAGCCTCGACCGCCCGGTCGCCGTGAAGGCCCTCGACCAGAAGCTGGTCCGCTCGAAGGAGCAGCTCGAGCGGTTCCGGCGCGAGGGGCGCGTCTACGCGCGCCTCCGGCACGAGTCGATCGTGGCGGTGCACGACCTGGTCGAGAAGGACGAGCAGGTCTACCTCGTGACCGAGTTCGTGGACGGGGCGGACCTCGCCAAGATCCTGGCCACGGGCGGCGCCCTGCCCGCCGACTGCGTGGCCGTGATCGGCGCGCGCGTCGCCGAGGCGCTCGACTACGTCCACTACAACGCGATGCTCCACCGCGACGTGAAGCCCGCGAACATCATGCTGTCGCGGGACGGCGAGGTGAAGCTCATGGACTTCGGGATCGCCAAGGGCGAGGACGATCCCGCGCTCACCCGCGCCGGCATGCTCGTCGGGAGCCCGTCGTACATGGCCCCCGAGGTGCTCGGCGGCGAGGAGGCCGGGCCGCCCTCCGACGTCTGGGCGCTCGGGGTGACGCTGTACGAGCTCCTCACCGGCGAGAAGCCCTTCCGCGGCTCGAACTCGGACGAGCTGTTCGGCGCGATCCGCCGGGGCCGGTTCCGGCGCGTCCGCTCGCTCGCGCCCTCGTGCCCGCGCCGGATCGCGTGGGCGGTGGAGAAGTGCCTCGCGCGGCGGCCGCTGCGCCGCTGGAAGAGCGCCGGCGCGCTGGCGCGGGCCCTCGACGGCCGCGCCGCCCGGATGCTCCGGCGCATCCACCCCCGCTCGCGCCTCGTCGCCTTCCTCGCGCACCGCGGGTACGCCACCGAGGAGGTCGCGCTCGCCCACGTGGACGGCGCGACGCTCGCGGCGACGAAGCGCGCCGACGAGAAGGGGACGGCGACGATGGTCGAGTTCCCGGTCCGGCGCCGGGCGCGGAGCGTCGCGCTCACCGTGGCGGTCGCGGTGGCGACGGCGCTCGCGGTGTGGACGGCGCCGTGGTGAGGGCCGTCTGAGACGAGAACCCCCGGCCGCGCGGCTGCGCGACCGGGGGCTCGCTCACCGGGTGGCCGAGCTGCGAGGCGCTACTCCACCTCGATCAGCTCGATGTCGTCGATCTGGATCGTGCCGCCGGCGTTCTCGGCGTACCCGGTCTGGAAGCCGAGGTTGTTCCCCGTGAGGTGAGCGTCATCGACGCTGCTCGCGATGGTGCCGGTGACGGAGTAATCCTCCGCGGAGGTCGTCAGCGTGATCTCCTGGCCGAGGAACCCCACCCAGGGGGAGGGGTGCTGCAGGAAGGCGTTCATCTTCATGCCGGCGATGCTGCCGCGCGCCCGGAACCGGAGCGTGTAGGTCCGCTCCTTGACGACCGTGAAGGTCTGGTCCGTGTCCGCGCTGCTGCCGTTCTTGAGGTTCAGCCCGCTGTCCCACAGCTCACCGCCCGCGGCCTGCCGCCACGGGTTGGCCGAGAACGCCAGGCAGTCGCCGGTGAAGCCGTCGGCAGTGCAATCGGACACCGACTGCGCGTTCGAGGTCCCGTAGAAGGCCCAGCGGTTGGTGTTGTCACCCTCGAAGTCGCCGTTCATGCCCTCGAGCAGGTCCGTCTCGGTGGGCGCGGGCGCGTCCTCCTCGAGGAGCGCGACGTCGTCGAGGTAGATGATCGTGCCGCCGGTGATCCCGCCGAGGTTGATGATGAACTTCGCCAGGACGTCCGCGGCGCCGACGACGAACGGCGTCTCATCCGTGAAGGTCTGGGTGGTCGTCGTGAGCGCGACCGGGTAGTCGCCGCCGTAGGTGACGCTGCTGTCGTCGGACTTCTGCAGCGCGATCGAGATGTTGGCGGCGGCGCTGGCGGCGCCCTTCAGCCGGATCGTGTACTGCTTGCCCGCCTTGAGGGTGAACACCTTGACGACGTACGTGGTCCCGTCGCCGGCCGCGAGCTGCACGTGCCACGGCTGCGTGCCGTACGCGTCGGAGGTCGCCTGGAGGACCGTGCCGTCCATGCCGTCGTACGTGCCTGCCGTGACGGTGATGTCGTGGGCGGAGGCGTCGTTCGCGAAGTGGTTCCAGAACATCGAGTTCGTCACGTACGACGCGTCCATGTCCGAGATGTCGGCCAGCAGGTTGACCTCGCCCGGCGGCGGCGGCGGATCGTCGGAACCATTGTCACAACCACTGACGAGGAGCGCGGCCAGCGCGAGGCCCATGAGCTTCGAGGCGTGCATTTCGACTCCGATCGTTGACGTTGCGAATGGTGAAGTCGCCCGTTTCGTCGGGCTGCCGAGCCTGCTTGCTTGGTCCGGCAACGCTATGCGGAGGCCGCAGGGACGTCAAGGCAGCGAAGGCGGGACGGGCCCCGGCGCCCGAGGCCGGTCGGAGCCGATCGGGGCCGATCGGCCGGATGTGGTTGCAGCGAGGCCCATGCAGGGAAGGTGGCGACCAGGTGCGCCTGCTCGACGCCCCGGCTACATGCCCTGGGCGCGGCCACGCACGCCGCGCGCGGGAGGCGCCATGAAGCTCGGAGTCCTGGGATCGGGTGTGGTCGGACAGACGCTCGCGGACGGGTTCCTGAAGCACGGCCACGAGGTGATGCGCGGCTCGCGCGAGCCGGGGAAGCTCGACGGGTGGAAGGCGGCGGCCGGCCCGCGCGCGCGGACCGGCACGATGGGCGACGCGGCGGCGTTCGGCGAGGTGGTCGTGCTCGCGGTCAAGGGGACCGCGGCGGTCTCGACCGCGCAGGCGGTGGCGGCCTCGCTCGCCGGGAAGACGGTGATCGACCCGACGAACCCGATCGCCGAGGCCCCGCCCGTGCACGGCGTGCTCCAGTACTTCACCGGGCCGAACTCCTCGCTCCTCGAGGAGCTGCAGCGCCAGGTCCCGGAGGCGCGCTTCGTGAAGGCGTTCTCCTCGGTCGGCGCCCCGCTCATGGTGGACCCGAAGCTCCCCGGCGGGAAGCCGACGATGTTCGTCTGCGGGAACGACGGGGGCGCGAAGGGGCAGGTCGCGGGCCTCCTCGACCAGCTCGGCTGGGAGACCGAGGACCTCGGCCGCGCCGAGGCGGCGCGGGCGATCGAGCCGCTGTGCATCCTCTGGTGCATCCCGGGGTTCCTCCGGAACGACTGGGCGCACGCGTTCAAGCTGCTGCGGCCGTGAGCCGCCACGGCGCCGGCTCAGCCTTCGCGCACGGCGACCCCCGCCGCGAGCCGCTCGACGAGCTCCCGGTCCCCGACCGCGGTGCCCGGCAGGCTGGCGGCGGCCGCGCCGGCGGCGACGCCCCAGCGGAGCGCCTCCGGGAGCGCGAGGCCGCGGGCGAGGCCGAAGGCGACGCCCCCGAGGAGCGCGTCGCCCGCGCCGATGGGATTCCGCTCCTCGATGACCGGCGGGGTCGCGCGCCAGGTGCGTGCGGCGTCCGAGAGGACCGCGCCGTCCGCGCCGCGCGTGAGGAGGACGTGCGCGGGGCCGAGCTGGTGGACGGCGTCGAGCACGGCGGCGAGGTCGCTCGCGGGCGGGACCTCGCCCTTCGACTCCGCGGCGCTTCGCGCCGCTACGCTCAGGGCGAGCGGAACAGCGGCGCCGGTCGCGGAGAGCGGCAGCCCGGTCAGCTCCCGCGCCTCCGCCGCGTTCGGCTTCACGAGGAACGGCGCCGCGGCGCAGCCCTCCCGGAGCGCGGGGCCGCTCGTGTCGAGCAGGGCCCGCGCGCCCGCGCCCTGGACGATCCGCACGAGCTCGGCGTACAGCTCCGGGCGCGCGCCGGGTGGGAGGCTCCCGGACAGGACCCAGAGGTCGCCCGCGCGCGCGAGCGCCCGCACGCGCGCGACGAGCCGCGCCTCCTCGTCCGGGCCGATCGCGGGCCCCGGCTCGTTCACCTTCACGTGCCGGTCCGGCGCGACGACGGTGACGTTGGTCCGCGTCTCGCCGCCCGCGACCTCGACGAGCTCCGTCGCGAGGCCGAGCGCCGCCAGCCCCTCGGCGATCCGGCGCCCCGCGTGTCCCCCCACGAGCCCGACCGCCACGCTCGGCGCGCCCAGCGCGAGGAGGGCGCGCGAGACGTTGAACCCCTTCCCGCCGAGGTCCTCCCGGACCGCCGAGGCGCGGAGGACCTCGCCGAACGCGAGGGCGGCGACCTCGTACTCGCGATCGAGGGCCGGGTTGAGGGTGACCGTGTAGATCACAGTTGTCAGTTGTCAGTTGTCAGTTGTCAGGGGGCAGTCCGCGCAAGAGCACTGTAGACCCGACGACCGACAACCGATCACTGACAACCGATCACTGACAACCGATCACTGACAACTGATCACTGACAACTGATCACTGACAACTGATCACTGCCTTCAGGACTCCCCCGCCGCCGCCAGCCCCGTCAGGATCTGCCCGAGGCGCTCGAGATCCACCGGTTTCACGAGGTGCGCGACGAAGCCCGCCGCGCGGGATCGCGCCCGGTCGCTCTCCATCCCGTACCCGGTCACGGCGATGCAGTGCGGGGGCCGCCGGGGGTGGCGCTCCCGCAGGAGCGCGCCGAGCGCCCAGCCGTCCATGCCGGGCAGGCCGATGTCGAGGATGGCGATCTCCGGCGGGTGCGCGGCCGCCACCTCGAGCGCGGTCTCGGGGTCGTGCGCGGTGACGACGTCGTGGCCCAGGACGCGGAGCGCGTCGGCGAGGGTCTCGGCCGCGTCCAGGTTGTCGTCCACCACGAGCACGTGGCTCCCGCCGGCCGCGGCCGCCGGGCCCCCGCCCTGCGGGTCCGGCGCCCCGTCCGCGCGCGCCGGCGCGAGCGGGAGCTCGAGGGTGAAGGTGCTCCCCTGGCCCCGTCCGGCGCTGCGGACGCGGATCGTGCCGCCGTGCATCTCGGCCACCGACCGCGCGATGGCGAGGCCGAGGCCGAGGCCCCCCTCCGAGCGCGCGATGCCGCGGGGACCCTGCACGAAGAGGTCGAAGAGGCGCGGCGCGAGCTCCGGCTCGACGCCCTGCCCGTCGTCCGCGACGTGGAGGAGCACGGTCCGGCCGCGCGGCTCCGCGCGGACCTCCACGTGCCCGCCGGCCGGCGTGTACTTGGCGGCGTTGTGGAGCAGGTTCAGGACCGCCTGCACGAGCCGGTGCGGGTCCGCGTCGAGCGCGAGGCCCGCGGGCGGGACCTGCACCCGCACCTCGTGGCCCCTCGCCTGGAGGAGCGGACTGGCGGCCTCGAGCGCGTCCGCGACCACGCGGCCGAGCTCCACCCGCTCGCGCTGCAGCGTGAGCTTGCCCTGGGCGATGCGCGCGACGTCGAGGAGGTCGTCCACGAGGTGCTCCATGTGCCGGAGCTGGCGCTCGAGGATCTCACGCTCCTTGCGGAATGCGTCCGGCGCGCGCCGCTGCATGAGGTGGAGCACCGTGACCATCGGCGAGAGGGGGTTGCGCAGCTCGTGCCCGAGCATCGCCAGGAACTCGTCCTTGGCGCGGGACGCGGTCTCGGCGCGCTCGCGGGCCCGCTCGAGGTCCGCCACGAGCTGCGTGCGCTCGAGCGCCAGGGAGGCCTGGCTCGCGACGTCGTCGAGGAGCGCCCGGTCCACGGGCGCGAACGGCTGCGGCCGCGCGAACCCGAAGGCGAGCACGCCGGCGCGGCCCGTGCCCGTCTCGAGCGGCAGGGCGGCGAAGGCCCCGGGGCCCTCGCCGCTGCCCGGCCACTGCGCCTCGACGGCCTCGCGGGTGCCGAGCACGAGCGGGCGTCCGGTCCGGAGCACCTCGGCGATCGGGGCGCCGGGGGCGAGCGAGAACACGCCCAGGGCCCCGGCGGCGCCGCCGGAGTCGGCCACGAGCTCCAGGGTGCCGTCCCCGTCGGCGGCGGCGATCAGCGCGCGCGACGCGCCGGTCGCCTCCGCGATCGTCGTCGCGACGACGGCCCCGAGCTCCGCCGCGGAGCGGGTGGAGAGGAGCGCGGACGTCACGCGCTGGAGCCGGCTCACGTGCGCGTGCGCGTCCCGCGACGCCGCCATCCACCGGTCGCGCTCGCGCTCCGCGGCCGAGCGCCGGGACGCCTCGGCCTCGAGCGCCTGCGTCCGATCGGCGAGCGCGCAGACGAGCGAGGCGAGCGCGGCCTGGGGGGCCTCCGGCGGCACGGCCTGCAGGTGCCGGTGCTCCGCCGCGAGGGCGCGCACCTCGCCCTCGCTCGCCCGGTCGAGCGCCGCGCCGTCGTACGTGCAGAGCACCGCGGTCGGCGCGCGGCGGAGGTAGGCGTTCCAGAGGCGCTCGAGCGCGAGCGCGCCCTGGAAGTCGCCGCGGCGCGAGAGCAGATCGACCATCTCGCCGTACGCGCGCACGGCGCCCCAGCGCGCCCGGAGGCCGGCGAGGAGCGGCGGGACGACGGCCTCGAACCGCGCGCGATCCACGGCGCCGTCGCGGAGCAGGTTCGGCAGGGTCTCCTCGGGGTCGAGCCAGAGGACCTGCTCGGCCCGCAGCGCGCCCTCGAGATCGATCCCGTCGGCCTCGAGGGCCGCGCGGAGGCCGCGCGCGTGCGCCCCCCCGGCGACGACGACGACCGCCTCGCCGGCGCGCAGGCCCTCGCCGAGGTACCGGGCGACGCGCGCCGCCGGGAACTCGTCGCGGTAGACGATCGCGTCGTGCTCGGCGTCGCGCGCGGCCGCGGCGCCGGCCACGGCGCCGAGCGTCTCCGTCGCGCCCCGGAACGTGGCCCAGGTCCCGTCCCGCCGCGCGAGCGCCGACCCGTGGTGGCGCACGACGTCGAGCACCTGGTCGGTCGTGCACCGCTCGAGCGAGTAGCTGCAGAGCGCCAGCACGCGCCGCCGGGCGAACGCCGCGTGGACCCGCCGCTCGTAGGCCTCGAACCGGGCCCAGTCCTCCGGGCGCAGCCACGAGGTGTTGCCGGTCAGCCGGAGCCCGCGCCACCCGTCGCCGAGCGCCGCCTCCTCGCACGAGAGCCACCGGCCGAGGATCTCGTCGGTGGTGAGCCGCGCGTGCTCCAGGTACCAGGCGTCGGAGTCGAGGATCTCGAGCTGCCCGTCGCGCATCCGCGCGGCGAGGTCCGGGACCGCCTGGGCGAGGGCCCGCTGGGCCTGCGGGGCGCGCAGCGGCTCCGCGGTGATCCACAGGCAGCGCTCGTGGTTCGCGAGCCCCGCCGCGAGGTACGGGACCAGGATCGACTCGAGGTCCTCCGCCGTCCGGTAGAAGTGGCAGACGTGCGTGCCCCACCGTGCGCGCGCCAGGCCGGGGAGGCCGAAGTCGGTGGATTCGGAGAGGGCGGGCGCGAGCGAGAGCATGACACCTCCAACGACGGAGGCGCCGACGGTAGTCCTGGGTGCGCCCGGGCGTCGACAGGCGGGGGAGCGGGCGCCGGGCGCCCTGGCGGCTGGGTCGTGGCGCAGGCGGACGCGGCCACGGCGCGGGGTACCACGAAGGGAGGCCGGGCTCGGGCTCGGGCTCGTTCACGGGCTCGGGATCAGCTGACCGTGAACCTTGGCGCGTCCGCCCAGAGACCCTCGAGATCGTAGAAGCCCCGCGACTCGCGGTTCATGACGTGGGCGACGACGTCCCCGTAGTCCACGAGGATCCAGCGGCCGCCCTCGTACCCCTCGACGCCGACCTTCGTGACGCCCTGCGCCTTCATCGTCTGCTCCACGGCGTCGGCGATGGCGCCGGCCTGGCGCTCCGAGTCGGCGGTGGCGACGACGAAGTAGTCGGCGTAGCTCGTGAGCCCGCGCACGTCGAACACGGTCACGTCCTCGGCCTTCTTGTCGAGCGCGGTCCGCGCGATCAGCATCGCGGTGGGCCGGGCCTCGTCGGGGGCCGGGGGCGCCGCGGACGCGGGCGGCGCGGCGGGGGCGACGGGGCGCGGCGCGGACTTCCCGCCCGCGCGCTTCGGCGG
>JAEYZK010000062.1 GCA_023428085.1 Pseudomonadota bacterium | reverse complement strand
CCGCTGCGGCCGCCCGGGATCGCGACGCGCGGCAGGCGAGGGACCCGTGAGCTCGTCCGGCCCGGGCGCCCCGGGCCCCGACCGGTCGAGCGGGGGTCTCTCGGGCCCGTTCATCCGGCGCCCGGTGATGACCACGCTCGTCATGGGCGGGATCTTCGCCTTCGGCATGGCCGCGTACCGGCAGCTCCCCGTGGCCGACCTGCCGAGCGTGGACTTCCCCACGATCCAGGTGACCGCCGCGCTGCCCGGCGCGAGCCCGAGCACCATGGCGGCGTCGGTCGCCACGCCGCTCGAGCGCCAGTTCACGACCATCGCCGGCCTGGCGACCATGAACTCGAGCTCCTCGCTGGGCTCGACCGAGATCACGCTCACCTTCGACCTCTCGCGCGACATCGACACGGCGGCGCAGGACGTCCAGTCCGCGATCGCCGCCGCCGCCCGCAGGCTCCCGGACGGCATGCCCGCGCCGCCCAGCTACCGCAAGGTGAACCCGGCCGACCAGTCGATCGTCATCGTCGCCCTCACCTCGCCGACGCTGCCGCTCTCGCAGCTGAACGAGTACGGCGAGACCTTCCTCGCGCAGCGCATCTCGTCCGTCCCCGGCGTCGCGCAGGTCCAGGTGTTCGGCTCGCAGAAGCACGCCGTCCGCATCCAGCTCGATCCGCTCCAGCTCGCCTCGCGCGGCCTCGGCATCGACGAGGTCGCGCGGGCGATCTCGGCCGCGAACCCGAACCTGCCCACCGGCACCCTCCAGGGGCCGAGCACCGCGACCACCATCCAGCCCTCGGGGCAGCTCACCCGCGCCGCGGACTACCAGCGGCTCGTGGTCGCCACGCGCAACGGCTCGCCCGTGCGGCTCGCCGAGATCGGCCGCGCGATCGACAGCGTCGAGAACGACCAGAGCGCCGCCTGGTACTACACGCCCGCGCTCGGCATCCAGCGCGCCATCGTCCTCGGCGTGCAGCGGCAGCCGGGCACGAACACGGTGGAGGTGGCGCGCTCGGTCCTCGCGGTGCTCCCGGAGGTGCAGGCGCAGCTCCCGGCGTCGGTCCGCGCCGAGGTCCTCTTCGATCGCTCGACGTCCGTGCGCGAGTCGGTGCACGACGTGCAGCTCACGCTCCTGCTCACGATGGTGCTCGTCGTGGCGGTGATCTTCCTCTTCCTGCGGAGCGGCCGCGCCACCCTCATCCCCGCCCTCGCGCTCCCGATGTCCATCGCGGGCACGTTCGGCGTCATCTGGCTCCTGGGCTACAGCCTCAACAACCTCTCCCTCATGGCGCTCACGCTGGCCGTCGGCTTCGTGGTGGACGACGCCATCGTGATGCTGGAGAACGTCGTCCGCCACGTGGAGGGCGGCGAGCCGCCCCGCGAGGCGGCGCTCCGCGGCGCGCGGGAGATCGCCTTCACGATCGTCTCGATGACGATCTCGCTCGCGGCCGTGTTCCTGCCGGTGCTGTTCATGGGCGGGATCGTCGGCCGGCTCTTCCGCGAGTTCGCCGTCACCATCGCGGTGGCGATCCTCATCTCCGGCCTCGTCTCCCTGACGCTCACCCCGATGATGGCCGCCCGGATCCTGCGCCACCGGGGGGAGGAGCGGCACGGGCGGCTCTTCCGGGCGACGGAGCGCGCGTTCGACGCGCTGCAGGACGTCTACCTGCGCGGCCTGCGCTGGTCGCTCGACCACCGGCGCACGATCCTGGTCGTCACCGCGCTCTCGCTGGTGGCGATGGTGCCGCTCTTCCGCGCCGTGCCGAAGGGCTTCCTCCCGAGCGAGGACACCGGCCAGCTGGCGGCGTTCACCGAGGGCCGCCAGGGCGTGAGCTGGGAGGCGATGGTCGCGCACCAGCAGGAGGCGGCGGCCGTCGTCGCCGACGACCCGGCCGTCGCCGGGTTCATGTCGAGCGCGGGCGCGCGCCCCGGCTCACCGGGCAACACCGGGCGCCTCTTCGTCCGCCTCGCCCCGCGCGACGAGCGGCCCGGCGTGGACGCGGTGATGGCGCGGCTCCGCCCGAAGCTGGCGCAGATCCCGGGGTTCCGCGTCTTCCTCCAGAACCCGCCCACGATCCGCATCGGCGGGCAGGCCTCGCGGAGCCAGTACCAGCTCACGCTCCAGGGGACCGACACGGACGCGCTCTACGCGGCCGCGCCGAAGCTCGAGGCGCGGCTCCGGGAGCTGCCCGGCCTCCGCGACGTGACGAGCGACCTCCAGCTCTCGAACCCGCAGGTCAAGGTCGCCATCGACCGCGACCGCGCCGCCGCGCTCGGCGTCACCCCCGAGGCGATCGACACCGCGCTCGCCACCGCGTACGCGAGCCGGCAGGTCTCGACGGTCTACACGCCGAGCGACGACTACGCCGTGATCGTCGAGCTCGAGCCGCGGTACCGCGCCGGCGCCGAGGCGCTCTCGCTCCTGCGCGTCCGCTCCGCCGGCGGCCCGCTCGTCCCGCTGGACGCCGTCGCCCGGCTGGAGCGCGGGGTGGGGCCGCTCTCCGTCTCCCACGCCGGCCAGCTCCCCTCGGTGACGCTCGCCTTCAACCTCGACCCCGGGACGTCGCTCGGCGACGCCGTGGCCGCGGTGAACGCCGCCGCGGCCGAGGTCCTCCCGGCGGGCGTGACCAGCCGGTTCCAGGGCGTCGCCGACGCGTTCCAGGCGTCGATGTCCGGGCTCGGCTGGCTGCTGCTGCTCGCGATCGCGTTCATCTACCTCGTGCTCGGCATCCTGTACGAGAGCTACGTCCACCCCGTCACGATCCTCACCGCGCTCCCCTTCGCCGGGTTCGGCGCGCTCCTCACGCTCCTCGTGTTCCGCACCGAGCTCTCGATCTACGCGTTCGTGGGCGTGATCCTCCTCGTCGGCCTCGTGAAGAAGAACGGCATCATGATGATCGACTTCGCGATCGAGGAGCGGCGCCGGGGCCGCACGGCGCGGGACGCGATCTTCGACGCCTGCCGGATCCGCTTCCGGCCGATCACGATGACGACCCTCGCCGCGCTGGTCGGGACGCTCCCGATCGCGATGGGGATCGGCGCCGGCGCGGAGGCGCGCCAGCCGCTCGGCCTCGCGGTGGTCGGCGGCCTGCTCTTCTCGCAGGCGCTCACGCTGTTCGTGACGCCGGTCTTCTACACGTACCTCGAGGCCGCATCGGAGGCCTGGAGGGACCGCCGCCGATCGGAGCCGGTCGAGCGCCCCCCGCAACCCCGCGAACTCCCTCGGGTGTCGGAACCCCGCTCAAGCCCCGGGAATCCTTGACAACCCAGCGGGTGGGATCGTATATGACCGCCCTTCCGGAGGCCCGGCCGCCGCGGCAACCCATCGCGCGAGGCCGAGAACATCCTCCCCAGATTCCGAGGAGATGGCGATGTACGCGGTGATTCGGACCGGCGGGAAGCAGTATCGCGTCGCCCAGGGCGACCGCCTCAAGATCGAGAAGCTGACCGGTGACCTCGGCGGCAAGGTGGCGTTCGACGTCCTGCTCGTCGGCGGCGACGGCGCCGCGAAGATCGGCACGCCGCTCGTGAACGGCGCGGCGGTCGAGGGCGAGATCGTCTCCCAGGGCAAGCAGCGGAAGGTGGTCCACTTCCGCAAGAAGAAGGAGGGCTGGACCAAGAAGCGCGGTCACCGCCAGCCCTTCACCGAGGTCCTCATCACGTCGGTCCGGGCCTGACCCGGCGCGGAAGGCAGGCAACGAACCATGGCTCACAAAAAAGGTCAGGGCTCCTCGCGCAACGGGCGCGACTCCCCCGGGCAGCACCGCGGCATCAAGGTGTACGGCTCGGAGAAGGTGATCGCCGGCAACATCCTGGTCCGCCAGGTCGGCACCCTCGTCCACCCGGGCAAGAACGTCGGCATGGGCAAGGACTACACGCTGTTCGCGCTCGTGGACGGCACCGTGAAGTACTCGCGGACGCGCGGCGACCGGAAGATCGTGTCGATCGTCGAGGGCTGACGCCGTCCTTCGACTCCGGCCCTGCTGCGCAGGGCCTACGCTCAGGACGGCCGGAGAGCACGAGGACGCCGCAACCCTCCGGGGTTTGCGGCGTTCGGCATTTCTGGAGGTCTGCTTGCAGCACCACACCGGTCGCCGCGTGTTTCCGGAAGTCGGTTTGAAGCACCACACCGGTCGCCGCGTGCTTCCGGAAGTCGGTTTGAAGCACCACACCGGTCGCCCTGAGCGTAGCGGCCGCGCAGCGGCCGCGGAGTCGAAGGGCGACTCGAGGAGCTGCACGTGAAATTCGTCGACGAGGTCCAGATCCGCGTGAAGGCCGGCGACGGCGGCGACGGCGCCGTGGCGTGGCGGCGGGAGAAGTTCATCCCCCGCGGCGGGCCCGCCGGCGGCGACGGCGGGAAGGGCGGCGACGTCGTGCTCGCGGTGGACGCGCAGCTCTCGACGCTGCTCGACTACCGCTACGTGCGCGAGCACAAGGCGCGGAGCGGCGAGAACGGCGGCGGCTCGGACATGAACGGGAAGGACGGGGCCGACCTCGTCCTCCGGGTCCCGCCGGGCACGGTGGTGAAGGACGCGCGGACGGGCGAGACGCTCGTCGATCTCGCCGGCCCCGAGGACCGGATCGTGATCGCTAGGGGCGGCCGCGGCGGCCTCGGCAACATGAACTTCGCGACGTCCACGAACCAGGCGCCGCGCCACGCCGAGGACGGCACGCCGGGCGAGGAGAAGGACCTCGTCCTCGAGCTGAAGCTCCTCGCCGACGTGGGCATCATCGGCTACCCGAACGCCGGCAAGTCCACGCTCATCTCCCGCATCTCTCGCGCGCGCCCGAAGATCGCCGACTACCCCTTCACCACGCTCACGCCCAACCTCGGCGTCGTCTCCTGGCGCGGCGAGCGGAGCTTCGTCGTCGCGGACATCCCGGGCCTCATCGAGGGCGCGCACTCCGGCGCCGGGCTCGGCCACCAGTTCCTCCGCCACGTCGAGCGGTGCCGCGTGCTCGTCCACCTCGTCGAGGGCGCGAACCCCGAGCCCGGGCGGGCGCCGAAGCACGACCTCGACGCCATCGACGAGGAGCTCGCGCTCTACTCGCCCGAGCTCGCCCGGAAGCCGCAGATCCTCGCGGTGACGAAGATCGACGTCCCCGAGGCGCGCGCCGGCGGCGAGAAGCTGGCGAAGCTGCTCGCGCGCCGGAAGAAGCCGGTCAAGGTGCACCTCATCTCGGCGGTGACCGGCGAGGGGGTGGACGCGCTCGTGGACGCGATCGGCCGCGCCGTCTTCCGGGAGGCGACGCCGCGGCGCGCCGGCCAGGCGCGCAGGCTCAACAAGCCGAGGACGAAGGGATGAGCGGCGAGGAGCACGGCCGCCCCCGCCTCGGCGACCCGGACTTCCTCGTCCCGGAGCGCAAGGCGCGGATCGACGAGGTCGTCGCCCACCGCACCCGGACGCTCACGGTCGTGATGGAGGCGTTCTGCGACCCGCAGAACGTGAACGCCGTGCTCCGCACCTGCGAGGCGTTCGGCGTGCAGGACCTGCACGTGGTCGAGGGCCTCCTGAAGCCCTACGACCGCAACAAGAAGGTGAGCCAGAACGCCGACAAGTGGCTCGACGTGCACCGCTGGAAGGCGACGCGCGACTGCCTCGGCCACCTGAAGGCGCAGGGCTACGCGATCTACGCCACGCACCTCGGCCCCGGATCGCGGCCGCTCGGGGAGCTCTCCTTCGCCGGCAAGGTCGCGCTCGTGTTCGGGAACGAGCACCGCGGCGTCTCGGCCGACGCGCTGGCGCTCTGTGACGCGCAGTACGTGATCCCGATGCGCGGCTTCGTGCAGTCGCTCAACGTGTCCGTCGCGGCCGCGATCTCGATCGCCCACGCCGTCGAGCGGCGCGTCGCGGAGCGCGGCCGGCACGGCGACCTCCCGGAGCCCGAGGCCGCGGCGCTGCGCGAGCGGTTCTACGTCCTGGCTGTGAAGCAGCGCGCGCGCATCGGCAAGGCCGAGGCCGCCGCCGCGCGGCGGGAGCGGCGCCAGGGCTGAGACGTCACTCCTGCTCCGCCGCCCCTTGCGGACGCTCCGGCTCCTCGAGCTCGAGCTCCGGGCGCGGAGCGGGCGCGGCGGGCCCCGCGGGCTCGACGGACCGCGCCCCCCGCGGCCGCCGGCGGGCCGACCGGTACCCGACGTGGAGCGCGAGCAGGACCGCGGCCCCCGCGAGCCAGGAGGCCGAGCGATCCGAGACGGCGCGGAGCGGGTCGCCCGCCTGGTCCTCGACGGTGACGAGGAGCGCGCCGCAGAGCGCGAGCACGAGCCCGGCGACCGCGATCCCGCGCGCGACGTGGCCCTTGTCCCGCCTGCGGACCACCCAGAGCATCCGGAGGCCTGCGAGCAGCGCGAGGAGGAGCCCGGCGAGCCCGAGCGAGACGCCGACGAGCCCCGTCACGAACCCGGTCACGTGATCGATCATGCCCATCCCTCCCCGGCCGGCGCGCAGCCGTCCCAGAACTCCCGCAGATCCGCCGGCAGCGGCGCCTCCACGAGCAGCCCCGCCCGCGTGAGCGGGTGCGGCAGCTCGAGGCGCCAGGCGTGGAGCGCGTGGCGGGGGAGGCGCAGCACGGCGCGATCCGCGTCGGTCAGCTCCCCCTTCGTGAACCGGTCGAAGATGGTCTCGTCCGGCCCGTAGATCTTGTCGCCCACGAGGTGCAGCCCGGCGCTGTGCAGGTGGGCGCGGATCTGGTGCTGCCGGCCCGTGCGCGGCCGGCAGGCGAGGAGCGCCACCGCCGCGCCGTCGGGCGCCCGGCGGCGGCCCAGCACCTCGAACTCCGTCACGGAGGCGAGGCCCGCCGGGTCGGCGTGCATCCGCACCCGCACCGCCGAGGCCCCCGTGAGCGCGAGCGGCACCTCGACCGTGAACCGCTCCTCCGCCGGCGCGCCCAGCGCGAGCGCGAGGTAGGTCTTCGCGACCCGTGCCTTGGCGAAGTCGCGCTTCAGGATCCGCGTCACCTCCGGCCGCACGCCGCAGGCGAGGAGCCCGGAGGTCTCGCGGTCGAGGCGGTGCGCCGGATCCACCTTGCGCTCCGGGAACCGGTCGCGCGCGAGCGTCGTGAACGTGTGGGCGGAGTAGCGCGCGGTGGGGTGGACCGGCAGCCCCGCCGGCTTGTCCACGACGAGGAGCGCGTCGTCGTCGTGGACGACGGCGAACTCCATCGGCGTCTCCGGCTCGGGCTCCGCCTCCTTGAGGAGCGCGAAGCGGAGGCCGGGCTGGATCCGCGTCGAGGGCTTGAGCCTCCGGCCGTCGAGGCTCTCGAGCCGGTGCTCGATGAGGTGCTGCACCCGCTCGCGCGAGAGCCGGCGGATCTTCTCCTTCAGGTAGTGGTCGAGCCGCCAGCCCGCGTAGTTGGGCTCGACGGTGAAGGGGACCCGGACCGTGGTCCCCCCAGGCCGCGCGGGATCCGTTCGCTCGGCGGCGGAGCTCGGGGCCGGAGGGCGCACGCCCCGAGGATACCACCGGCGCGCGCCGGAGCGGGCGGGCAGGCGGGCGTGGATCCCG
The DNA here is from genome assembly GCA_023428085.1 of Pseudomonadota bacterium. Taxonomy (GTDB): domain Bacteria; phylum Myxococcota; class Myxococcia; order Myxococcales; family Anaeromyxobacteraceae; genus Anaeromyxobacter. The sequence continues at coordinate 18,688 of JAEYZK010000062.1, read as the reverse complement.
CGCCCGGGATCCCGTCCGCCTCACCCCATCGCCCGCTCCTGCCCGATCCCCAGGAACGCGCAGACCGCGTCGGCGGCCCGCTCCCCCGCGCGGCCGTCCCAGAGCGCCGGGACCCTCCCCTGCGGCGGCGCGGCGTCGAGCGCGCGGCGCGCGGCGCGGAGGATCCGCTCGGGGTCGGTGCCGACCACCTCGTTCGTCCCCTCGGTGACGGTGATCGGCCGCTCGGTGTTCTCGCGCAGCGTGAGGCAGGGGATGCCGAGCGCCGTGGACTCCTCCTGCAGCCCGCCGGAGTCGGTGAGGACGAGCCGCGCGGCGCTCGTCAGGGAGAGGAACTCCAGGTAGCCGAGCGGCTCGACGAGCCGGAGCGCGGCGGCCTCGCGCTCGAGGCCGGCGGCGGCGATCCGCGCGCGGGTCCGCGGGTGCACGGGGAAGACGACCGGCAGCGCCGCCGCGACCTCGGCGAGCGCGCCGAGGAGGCGGCCGAGGACGGCCGGCTCGTCCACGTTCGACGGCCGGTGCAGCGTGACGACTGCGTAGCCGCCCGGCGCGAGCCCCAGCGCCTCGGGCACGCGCCGCGCCCGGGCCGCGGCGAGGTGGACCCGCAGGGTGTCGATCATGAGGTTCCCGACGCGCGCGATCCGCGACGCCGGGATCCCCTCGCGCGCCAGGTTCTCGTCGGCGTCGGGGCTGGGGGTGAGGAGCAGGTCGGACAGGTGATCGACCGCGACGCGGTTCAGCTCCTCCGGCATCGCGCGGTCGAAGCTCCGCAGCCCCGCCTCGAGGTGCGCGACGGGGATCCCGAGCTTCGCCGCGACGAGGCCCGCCGCGAGCGTCGAGTTGACGTCGCCCGGCACGACCACGAGGTCGGGCCGCGGCGCACGGTCGAGGAGGCACCGCTCGAAGGCGATCATCACCCGCCCGGTCTGCTCCCCGTGCGAGCCCGACCCGACGCCGAGGTCCTCGTCGGGGCGCGGCAGGCCCAGCTCGGAGAAGAAGACGCCGCTCATCTTCTCGTCGAAGTGCTGGCCGGTGTGGACGAGCCGCTGCGCCATCCCGCGCCGGCGGAGCGCCTCGAGGAGCGGCGCGACCTTCATGAAGTTCGGGCGGGCGCCCACGACGTGGAGGACGAGCATGCGCCAGGAAAGGTCGGGTGCGCCCGCCGCCCCGGCGAGCCCCGGCCCGGGCCAGGCCCGGCCTGCCTGGCCGGGTACGATCCGAATTCCCGGAGGAGGCGGGCTCCGCCCGCCGTCGGGGCGAGGGCGGCAGCCCGAGCAATTCGTTGTCAGATCGATCCGTTAGGACCTGCGCGCTGGACCTCGTTGACGAGCACGGACCCCAAGCGTAGGTTGGTGCCCCGGTTTGAGACGCGTCGCGGTCATCATCCCGGCCCGGTTCGGAGCCCAGCGGTTCCCGGGGAAGCCCCTCGCCGACCTGGCAGGGAAGCCCGTCATCGCCCACGTGGTGGCGCGCGCAGCGCAGGCGCGCGGCGTGGACGTGGTCGCGGTCGCGACCGACGACGAGCGGATCGCGGAGGCCGTCGACCAGGCGGGCGGGCGGGCGATCCTCACCGGGCCCGCCTCGACCGGCACCGATCGGGTGGCCCAGGCGGCGCGCCAGCTCGCGCCGCGGCCGACCCTGGTCGTGAACCTCCAGGGCGACGAGCCGCTCATCGAGCCGGAGGCGATCGAGACGCTCGTCCGCGCGATGGACGGCGGCGCGGAGATGGGGACGCTGGTGCGGCCGATCGATCCGGACGAGGTCGAACGGCCGCAGGTGGTGAAGGTCGTCACCGACCTCCAGGGCCGCGCGCTCTACTTCTCGCGCTCGCCCATCCCGTTCCGGCGTGCCGGCGGCAACTCGCCACTTCTGCGCGCGCACGTGGGCATGTATGCCTTCACCGCGGAGTTCCTGGAACGGTTCGCCGCGCTCGCGCCGGGACGGCTGGAGCAGGAGGAGTCGCTGGAGCAGCTCCGGGCGCTGGAGCATGGCTACAGGATCCAGGTCGCAGAGACCACGTATCGCGGGTTCGGGATCGACACGCCGGAGGACCTGGAGCGCGCGCGGGCGCTCCTGGCGGCCGGCCAACACTGAGGGTGCACAGGCCATGGTCAAGCGCGGCAAGAAGACGAAGTTCCTGTTCGTCACCGGCGGCGTGGTCAGCTCCCTCGGCAAGGGGCTCTCCGCCGCCTCGATCGGCGCGCTGCTCGAGAACCGGGGGCTCGAGGTGCAGCACCTCAAGCTCGACCCGTACATCAACGTCGACCCGGGCACGATGAGCCCGTTCCAGCACGGCGAGGTGTTCGTCACCGACGACGGCGCGGAGACCGATCTCGACCTCGGCCACTACGAGCGCTTCACCAGCGCCAAGATGAGCCGGAAGAACAACTACACCACCGGTCGCATCTACCAGTCCGTCATCAACCGCGAGCGCCGCGGCGAGTACCTCGGCAAGACCGTCCAGGTCATCCCGCACATCACCGACGAGATCAAGGCGGTGATCCGCGAGGCCGCCGGCGGCGCCGACATCCTCATCGTCGAGGTGGGCGGCACCGTCGGCGACATCGAGTCCCTCCCCTTCCTCGAGGCCATCCGGCAGATGAAGTACGACGTGGGCGAGGAGAACGCGGTCTACGCCCACGTGACCCTCGTCCCCTGGATCGCCGCCGCCGGCGAGCTCAAGACCAAGCCCACGCAGCACTCGGTCAAGGAGCTCCGCGAGATCGGCATCCAGCCAGACATCCTCCTCTGCCGCTCCGACCGGGAGATCGAGCGGGAGATGAAGGACAAGATCGCGCTCTTCTGCAACGTGGACCCGTCGGCGGTGTTCACCGCGCGCGACGTCTCGTCGATCTACGAGCTGCCGCTCGCGTTCCACGCCGAGGGCGTGGACGACAAGCTCGCCGAGCTGCTCAACATCTGGAGCCGCGCCCCGCGCCTCGACAAGTGGGACGCGATCGTCGAGGGCATCAAGAGCCCGCGCAAGGGCGACGTCCGGGTGGGCATCGTCGGCAAGTACGTCGAGCTCGCCGAGAGCTACAAGAGCCTCAACGAGGCGCTCGTGCACGGCGGCATCGCCGCCGGCGTCCGCATGAACGCGGTCTTCATCGACTCGCAGAAGCTCGAGGAGGGCGACCTCTCGGAGCTCGAGCAGGTGGACGCGATCCTCGTCCCCGGCGGCTTCGGCGTGCGCGGCACCGAGGGGAAGATCCTCGCGGTCCGCTGGGCGCGCGAGCACAAGGTGCCGTTCTTCGGCATCTGCCTCGGCCTGCAGATGGCGGTGATCGAGTTCGGGCGGAACGTGCTCGGCCTCGAGCGCGCCAACTCGCTCGAGTTCGACGACGCGACCCCGCACCCGGTCGTCACGCTCATGGAGGAGCAGAAGAAGGTCACCGACAAGGGCGGCACGATGCGCCTCGGCAGCTACCCGTGCGCGCTCAAGGACGGGACCAAGGCCCGCGAGCTGTACGCGCAGGACCTCATCCACGAGCGCCACCGCCACCGCTTCGAGTTCAACAACGACTACCGCCACCAGTACGAGGCCGCGGGGATGGTCTTCTCGGGCACGAACCCCGATCTCGGGCTCGTGGAGATGATCGAGCTCAACAACCACCCGCACTTCGTGGGCTGCCAGTTCCACCCCGAGTTCAAGTCGAAGCCGTTCGCCCCGCACCCGCTCTTCGCCGGGTTCCTCCGCGCCGCGCGCGACCACCGCGACCAGGCGCAGCGCGCCCCCGGATCGGTGACCAAGCTGCCGGTGAAGGCGTAGGCGAACGGAACCATCGGCCGGTGTCGTCCCTCGCCGCCGCGTGCTAGCGTTCCGCGCGCGATGCCCGCCCCGCTCCGCAAGCGCGTCCGCCGAGCGATCCGCTCCTTCCTGATCCCGCTCGCCATCCGGCTGCTCGGCCTCCTGCCGCTCGGGCCGGCGCTCGCGCTCGGCGCCGCGGTGGGGCGGCTCGCGCACCGGCTCGCCGGCGAGACCCGCCGGCTCGCGCTCGCGCACCTGGCCCTCGCCTTCCCGGAGAAGACGGAGGCGGAGCGCGCGCAGATCGCGCGGGACATGTTCGTCCACCTCGGTCGCTCCACGACCGAGCTCGCGTCCATCCGCTGGTACGACGCGCGCCTCGACGGCTACGTCGAGCTCTCGCCGCCGGGGCTCCTGAAGGACGTGATGGCGCGCGGGCGCGGCATGGTCTTCGTCACCGGCCACGTCGGGAGCTGGGAGCTCCTCGCCCGCCGCATCGCGCGCGCCGGGGTGCCGAACGCCGTCATCGCGAAGTCGCGCGGCGACCGGCGCCTCAACGCGATGGCCGAGCGGTTCCGGGCGCAGGGGGGCGTCACCACGCTCTGGCGCGAGAACCCGGACACCGGCCGCGCCATCATCAAGACGTTCCGCGCCGGGAAGGCGCTCGGCCTGCTCATCGACCAGGACACGCGCGTGCAGGGCGTGTTCGTCCCGTTCTTCGGACGGCTCGCGTACACGCCGCGCGCCGCGGCCGACTTCGCGATCCGCTTCGGCGCGCCGGTGGTCGTCGGGACCATCCACCGCAAGGGCCCGCGCGCGCGGGACGGCCACCGGCTCGACCTCGTCGAGATCCCGTTCTCCTCGGACCCGCCCGACCGCGAGGCCGAGGCGATCCGCCTGACGGCCGCCTGCACGGCTGCGCTCGAGGCGGCGATCCGCCGGCATCCCGCCGAGTGGGTCTGGATGCACCGGCGCTGGCGTACGCGGCCGCCCGGTGAGGCCCGCGCCGGAGCCGGCGCGTCCCTAAGCAAGGTCGGTGCCGAAAACCGTTGAGCTTTCCAACGGCTAGGGGCATAGATCCGCTAGCAAGGGCCATGCCTATCGGACCGCCAGGAAAGAATGCTATGGTTCAGCGGTCTTGGACGACGGCGCTGATGGTGGCGGCCTTGCTTTCCCCGCTCCTCTTCGCCTGCTCCCCAGGGCCAAGAACGGAGCAATCGGCGGTGGCGCCTGAGCTGAAACTCGAAAGGGTACGGTTCCGGGTCTGGCGGGGAGACGTCCTGCAGGCGCGGGGCGAAGCCCGCCAGGTCACGCTCCAGCGCGACGCGGGGCAGCTCGGCGCCGACGAGGTCCGGGTCGAGCTCCCGTCGCGCGGTTCGCCGGTGATCGTCACCGCCCCGCGGGCCCAGGGCCTGCTCGGGAGCCAGCGGTACACGGTGGACGGCGGGGTCGAGGTGACCCACGGAGAGGAGCGGGCCGTCACGGCCCGCGCCGCCTGGGAGCCCGGGCCCCGCGGCGACGGCCCCGTCACCGGCCAGGACCCGGTCACCGTCGAGCGCGGGGAGCTCCGGCTCGAGGGCGTCGGGTTCACGTTCGATCCCCGCAGCGGGGACCTCCAGATCGGCGGGCCGGTCCGCACGCAGGCGCGCGGAGGCGCGCGGTGATCGCCGCGCTGGCCCTCGCCGCGGCGCTCGCCGCCCCGCCCTCGCTCGCCCGGCTGCCCGCCGCCGGCGGCGGCTCCGTCACCGTCTCGGCGAAGCAGTTCCGCTACAACATCCAGAAGCGGCTCGTCGAGTACACGGGCGATCCCGTCCGCTTCACCCGTGGTGACGCGGTCCTCACCTGCAAGCGCCTCGGCGCGTCGCTCGACGAGGGCGGCGAGGTGACCCGCAGCACCTGCGAGGGCGACGTCCGGTTCGAGCGCGGCGACAAGATCGTCACCTGCGGGAAGGCGCTCTACGACGCCGCCGCGGCGCGGCTCACCTGCGAGGGGGCGCCGGCGTTCAAGATCGGGCCGGTGACCGGGAAGGGGAAGCTGCTCGTCTACGACCTCGACAAGGACGAGGTGGTGGTGGACGGGCCGACGGGGACGATCGAGGGCGACGAGGCGGACCGGCTCACGAAGGAGCTCCAGGAGCGGCAGAAGGCGAAGGGGGCGAAGCCGTGAGCGCGCGCGGGGGCCACGCTGGGCGCGGGCTCGTTCACGGAGGGCGTCGCCGATGAGCGAGGTCCTCCTCCGGGCAGAGCACCTGGTGAAGACGTACGGCGGGCGGCGCGTCGTGGACGGCGTGTCGTTCGAGGTCGCGCCCGGCGAGGTGGTCGGGCTCCTCGGGCCGAACGGCGCGGGGAAGACGACCTCGTTCAACATGACCGTGGGCCTCGTCGTCCCGGACGCGGGGCGGGTCTGGCTCGGGACGCACGACCTCACGAAGCTCCCGATGCACCGCCGCGCGAAGCTCGGCCTCGGCTACCTGCCGCAGGAGGCGTCGATCTTCCGGAAGCTCACGGTGCGGCAGAACTTCACCGGCCTCCTCGAGGCGCTCGGCTGGAGCAAGCGCGAGCGGGACGCGCGCGCCGACGAGCTCCTCGCGGAGTACCGCCTCGAGAAGGTCGCCGGGTCGCTCGGCGAGCAGCTCTCGGGCGGCGAGCGGCGGCGCGCGGAGGTGGCGCGCAGCCTGCTCTCGCGGCCGAAGTACATCCTCTTCGACGAGCCGTTCGCCGGGGTCGATCCCATCGCCGTCGGGGAGCTCCAGCGGCTCATCGGCGGCCTGCGCGACCGCGGCATCGGCGTGCTCGTCACCGACCACAACGTGCGCGAGGCGCTCGGCATCTGCGGCCGCGCGTACATCCTCGCCGCCGGGGCGATCCTCGAGGCGGGGACGCCGGCCGAGATCGCGGGCAGCGCCCGCGCGCGCGCGGTCTACCTGGGCGACAAGTTCCGCCTCGACGATCACCAGGTGCACGAGAACAGGACGGAGCCGCGATGAGCCTGGAGCTGAAGCAGCACCTCAGGATGACCCAGCAGCTGGTGATGACGCCCCAGCTGCAGCAGGCCATCAAGCTCCTGCAGCTCTCGCGGATGGAGCTCGTGGACCTCATCCGCACCGAGATGACCGAGAACCCGGTCCTCGAGGGCGCGGACGAGCAGGGCGAGGAGCCGGTGCAGGACGGCGCGAGCCCGGCCGAGGTGGCGGACATCGAGGCGAAGCCCGAGCCGAAGGAGGCGGAGCGGGCCGAGGAGGTGAAGGGCGAGGAGGGCGCGAACGAGATCGACTGGGACCAGTACCTCGACCACTACCAGCTCCAGGGCCACACCGCGCCGTCGAACCGCGGCCTCATCGACGAGGAGCTCCCCGGCTACGAGGCCACCCTCACCCGCAAGGAAGACCTGAAGGGCCACCTCGAGTGGCAGCTCCGCCTGTCGCCGTTCACCGACGACGAGCGGCGCGTGGCGATGCTCATCATCGGGAACCTCGACGAGGACGGCTACTTCAAGATGCCGGCCGTCGAGGGCGAGGTCGAGGAGTCGTCGGCGCGCGATCCGCTCGTGCGCGTCTCGTTCGACGCGGGCGTGGGGATCGAGTTCGCGGAGAAGGTGCTGCGCCGGGTGCAGGAGCTCGATCCGATCGGCGTCGCCGCCCGCGACCTCCGCGAGTGCCTGCTGCTGCAAGTCCGGCACCTGAACGCCGACACGCCCGAGATCGTGGCGATCATCGAGCGCCACCTGCGCCACCTCGAGTCGAAGAACTACCAGGCGATCGCCAAGGACCTGAAGGTTTCGATCGAGGAGGTGGTGAAGGCCGTCAAGGTCATCAGCCGCCTCGAGCCCAAGCCCGGGCGCGCCTACTCGAGCGAGGACGCGCAGTACATCACGCCCGACGTCTACGTCCACAAGATGGGCGACAAGTACGTGACCGTCCTCAACGACGACGGCCTCTCCAAGCTCCGCATCAGCGGGATGTACCGCGCCGCGCTCAAGAACGGCGAGGCCGGCAAGGCGAAGGAGTACATCCAGGAGCGGCTGCGGAGCGCGGTCTGGCTCATCCGCTCGATCCACCAGCGGCAGCGGACGATCTTCAAGGTGACCGAGTCGATCGTGAAGTTCCAGAAGGACTTCCTCGACAAGGGCATCGCGCACCTCCGGCCGCTCATCCTCCGCGACGTGGCCGAGGACATCGGGATGCACGAGTCCACGGTCTCGCGCGTCACCACCAACAAGTACGTCCACACGCCCCAGGGCATCTACGAGCTCAAGTTCTTCTTCAACTCCGCGATCAACCGGACCGGCGGCGACGAGATCGCCAGCGAGGCGGTGAAGAACCACATCAAGCAGATCGTGGCCGCCGAGGATCCCCGCAAGCCGCACTCCGACCAGAAGATCGTCGAGCTGCTGAAGGGCCAGGGGATCGAGATCGCGCGCCGCACCGTCGCCAAGTACCGCGAGGTGCTGGGGCTGCTGCCGAGCTCGAAGCGGAAGAAGTACTTCTAGCCGCGCGCGCCCAGTCCTCGATCCATACCCGCATCCTGGACCGGGCGCCAGCCCGCTCGCCGCTGCGCGCCCGCCTGTCGCTGCCCCGCGGGGGAGGTCCCGCTCCCACCCCCGCGCAAGCCCCACCCGAACCCCGGGCCGCGGGAGCGATCGCGATGGCGCTGGGCTATGATGACCTCGGGAATGTTGCCATCCGGCAGCATCGGCATCGGCCGCGGAACCGACGGGTCGCGAGACCGCCGGGACGCGGCCGATGTGCTTTTCGCGCGGCTCCAAGGAGGCGGTTCATGCAGGTGAACATCACCTTCCGGCATCTCGATCCCACCGAAGCCCTGAAGGCCCACGTCCGCGATCGCGTCGAGCACGTGCAGCGCTACGTCGATCGGCCCAGCGAGGCGCACGCGGTGCTTCACGTGGAGAACCTCGACCACCACGCCGAGATCACCGTCAAGGCCGGCCGCTTCCTCCTGCGCGGCACGTCCAAGTCGCAGGACATGTACGCCTCCATCGACGCGGCCGCCGAGAAGATCGAGCGGCAGCTGAAGAAGCACAAGTCGAAGCTGCAGACCTTCAAGACCAACGGCGCCCACGTCGAGCCGGCGGCGGTCGAGCTCCGCCACGACATCCTCGACATGCTCGACAACCCCGACCGGCCCAGCCACCGCGTGGTGAAGAGCACGAAGTTCGAGGCGAAGCCCATGTCGGTGGACGAGGCCCTGCTCCAGCTCGACCTGCTCGACGCGAACTTCTACGTGTTCCAGAACGCCGCCGACCGCGCGATCAACGTCGTGTACCGGCGCGACGACGGGAACTTCGGCCTCATCGAAGCGCGCGTGTGAGGCGCGGCGCGCGGGCGTGAGACCTGCCCGGCGGGAGGGCACATCCCGGCCGCCCCGCCGGGCTCCGTTTCATTCCTTGCGTTCTTGCCCCCGCGTTGCCAACTGTGTTAACGCCGGTTCCGCCATGAAGATCGTCGAGTTCCTCCGGGCAGACTGCGTGATCCACGACCTGACCGGGCGGACCGGACAGGCGGTGCTCGCGGAGCTGTGCCGCCCGCTCGCCCAGGCCCAGAAGGTGGACGCCGGGAAGCTCCTGGAGACGCTGCTCGAGCGCGAGAAGCTCGGCTCGACCGGCATCGGCGAGGGGGTCGCGATCCCGCACGGGAAGGTGTCCGGCCTGCCCGCCCTCTCCGCGAGCTTCGGCCGCTCGGCGGCGGGGATCGACTTCCGGGCGATCGACGGCCGGCCCACCAACCTGTTCTTCGCGCTGTTCGCCCCCGAGAACTCGGCCGGCGCCCACCTCAAGGCGCTCGCGCGCATCAGCCGGATCTTCAAGAACGCGACCTTCCGCGAGTCGATCCTGAAGGCCGCGGACGCGGCCGAGATCTACCGGCTGATCGAGCTCGAGGACGGGAAGTACTGACCCGGCCGCGCCTCCGCCCGCGCCCGCGGGCCCGGACGGAGAGCGCCCCGGCGTCCGCTCACTCGCACCGCTGCGGCGCAGGCTCCGGCAGGGCCGGCAGGTCCTTCGCGTCCGCGTACGAGAGGCCGTGGCCGAACGGGAACAGCGGGTCGTACTTCGGGGCGCCCACGTTCTGGGGCGTGCAGTCCACCTTCGGCCAGGAGAACGAGAGCTTCCCGGTGAAGTCCCTGGCCGGCTTCCCGTCCGGCCCCCGGAACAGCATGGGCGCGATCGCCGCGCCCTCGGTCCCGGGCAGCCACGCGGCCACGAACGCGTCGGAGCGGTTGAGCTCCTTGTTCGTGAGCAGCGGGCGGCCGGAGAGGAACACCGTCACGACCGGCTTCCCCTTCCCGCGCACGCGGTCGAGGACGGCGAGGTCCTCCGGGTGGAGCCTGGCGTGCTCCATCGTCCCGGGCGCGCGCGGGTTGAGGGGGCCGGCGGAGAGATCGCCGAAGAACTCGGCGTACGGCGCCTCGCCGATCACCGCGATCACCGCGTCGAACTTCGAGACGTCCGCGTCGCCGCGCTCCCGGAAGGTGACGTTCGCCTCGCCCACGACCTGGCGGATGCCGGCGAGCACCGTGCTCCCGGCGGGGAAGTCGGCGTTCGAGTTGTTCTTGCCCTGCCACTCGATGGTCCAGCCGCCGGTCTGGTTCATGATGCTGTCGGCGCTCTTGCCCACGACGAGCACCTTCGCGCTCCGGGCGAGGGGCAGCGTCTTGCGGTCGTTCTTGAGCAGCACGAGCGACTTCTGCACCGCCTCGGCCGCGAGCGCGTGGTGCACGAGGCGGGCGGCGTCGGTGGCGAACGGGCGCGCGGAGGGCTTCGGCATGTCGAAGAGGCCCATGCGCAGCTTCACGCGCAGGATCCGGGTCACCGCGTCGTCGATGCGCGCCATCGGGACCTCGCCGCCCTTCACGAGATCCACCGTCTCCTCGAAGAACCCCCGCCACTCGTCCGCCACCATGAAGACGTCCACGCCGGCGTTGATCGCCGCCGCGCAGCGGAGGTTCGTGCAGCCGGGGAGCTGGCCGTGGCCCTTCCAGTCGCTGACGACGACGCCGTCGAACCCCACCTTCCCCTTGAGCGCGGCGGTGAGGAGGTACCTCGAGCCGTGGATCTTCGCGGCGGCGGACTCGCGGGAGCCCGGCGGCTTCCTGGGCTCGGGGATCCAGCTGTTGAAGGTGACCATGATCGTCTGCGTGCCCGCAGCGATCGCGCCGAAGTACCCCTGGCCGTGGACGTTGACGAGCTCCCGCTCGGACGAGACGTTGAGCCCCTGGTCCACGCCGTCCACCGTGCCGCCGTCGCCGAGGAAGTGCTTCGCGCTGGCGAGGGCCCCGTACGGCTTCGACGGATCCGGCTTCGCGCCCAGGTTCTGGAGGCCCGCCACGTACTCCTGCGCGTAGACGCGCGTGATGGCGGGGTCCTCGGAGAAGCCCTCGTACGTGCGGCCCCACCGGTCGTCGCGCGGGACGGCGACGCAGGGCGCGAAGTTCCAGTCCTGGCCCGTACCCCGCATCTGCTGCGCGGTCGCGGCGCCGATCCGGCGGACGAGCGCGGGATCGTGGGCGGCGCCGAGGCCGATGTTGTGCGGGAAGATCGTGGTGCCGTGGATGCGCCCCAGCCCGTGCACGGCGTCGAGGCCCCAGAGGAGCGGGATCTTCACCTTGGCGTCGGTGGACATCGACGCCTCCCAGAGCTCGTCGGCCACGGCGCGCCACGCGGCGGCGTCGGCCCGGCGGTCGCCGCGCGGCCAGCCGTCGCCGCCCACGAGCACCGTGCCGATGAAGTACTTGCGCACGTTCTCCGGGCTGATCCGGAGCGCGTCCGGCTGGGTCATCTGCCCGACCTTCTGCTCCAGCGTCATCCCCGCCAGGATCTCCTTGATGCGCGCCTCCAGGGCGGGGTCGAGCGGGACGGGGCTCGCGATCCTCGGCCAGTCCTTGTAGGGCGGCGGCAGCGGCGGGATCCCGCTCGGCAGGGCCGGGCCGGCCGCGCTGGCGGAGCCGGCGAGGAGCGCGCCCGCGAGCAGGGCGGCGGCGGCGCCCGCGAGGGCGCGCCCGAGGTGTCTCGAGAAGCGGGGCATGGGACCTCCAGGACGGCCCGACGCGGCCGCCGTCAGTGGTTCACGCGGTGGAAGAGCCGATCGGTGCGCAGCCCGTCGGGCCCCCACGAGAAGAGCGCCACCCACGCGCGCCCCTTGATGCGGCTCACCGGCTGCGGGCCGAAGAGGCGGCTGTCGGCGGAGTTGTCGCGGTGGTCGCCGGCGAGCCAGACCGTCCCCTCCGGCACCTTGCCGCCCGGGACGTCGCCGCACGGCTCCGGCGCCGGCGCGCAGTAGGTGTGGTACCGGTGCGCGTCGAGCACCTCGACGAAGTCGTCGCAGCGCTCCTTGTACCACTCGCCCTCGGGGCGCCTCGTCCAGTACTCGCACCGCTCCGGGCCCGCGACCTGCTCCCGGGGCACGGGCGCGCCGTTCACGACGAGGTGCCCGTTGCGGATCTCGACCGTGTCGCCGGCCACGGCGACGACGCGCTTGATGAGGTCGTCGTCGTGCTGGGAGCCCTTGGGCGCGAGCAGCACCACCACGTCGCCGCGCTTCGGCGACGACCAGGTGAGCTGGGCCGCCGGCGTGAACGGGATGCGGGCGCCGTACGCCCACTTCTCGACGATCACGTAGTCGCCGATCTGCAGCGTGGGGATCATCGAGCCGGTCGGGATGGTGACCGCCTCGTACAGGAACGCCCGGAACGCCAGCACCGCGAGGATGGTCAGCGTCCAGCCCCGGACCTCATTCAAGACCTTCGCGCGATCCACGGCCGGGGACACTAGCATGCCGGCGGCCGGATCCCTGCAAAAGCCTTCGGGGCTCCGGCGTCGGACCGCAGGCCTCGACGCCCTCGACGCCGGTGGTCGCGGACGTCAGTGGAGGAGCGCCAGCGCGCGGTCGAGCCGCGCCGGCGCGCGCCGCGCGAGCCAGCCGCCGCGCCGCGACCGCGCCTGCCGCGCGGCGTGCAGCGCGGAGATCCGGCCCGGGCCCTCGAGCAGGAGCCCCGACGCGATCGAGACGAGCGTCAGGTTGTACTCCATGCCGCCCTTCATGTTCTCGTAGCCCTTCGGCGCGTGCACCTTCCAGATCGCGACCGCCTGGGTCGCGATCACGAGCAGCGCCGCCGGGCGGGTCGCGATGCCCAGCACGGCCGCCGCGCCGGCGAAGGTCTCGGCGAGCCCGGTCGCGAACGCCCACGACCGGCCCGGACGGAACCCGAGGCTCTCGAAGAAGGGCGCGTTCTGCGCAGGAGCGCGCAGCTTCTGGAGGCCGTGGAACAGCATGGCCCCGCCGAGCGCGAGGCGGGCGGGGAGATCCGAGATCTCTCCCGCCCGCCCCCCCCGCCGCCTTCTCGACGCCGCCCTCACGCCCCCCACCCCCTCGCGCAAGAACTTCGGCACACGAGGTGCGCGAAGCAACCACGTGACCGTCCGCCACGTGTGGGGCTACGTCGGATCGGCCGCGACGAGCGCCGCGACGCGCGCGCTCGCGTCGGGCAGGCCGAAGAGCGCGAAGCCCACGAGCGGCCAGGCGGGGCGCGCGCGGCGCTGCCGCGCGACGAAGACCGCGAGCGGCTCCTCGACCACGCGCCCCTGGCCGGCGCCGTGCGACGCCGTGGCGTGCCGGACCGAGCGCTCGCCCGACGGGCCGGCGACGACGAGCCCGACGTGCGAGACGCGCGTGCAGCGCGACGGCTGGTCCTCGCGGACGACCACGATGGCGGTGCCGTCGGGGATCTGCGGCCCCAGCGCGGCCAGCTCGTCCGCCGGCACAGCCCAGAGCTCGAACGCCCCGACGGGCTCGCGGCTGACGGGCAGCCCGTCGATCGCCCGCCCGGCGGCGCGGAGCGCGCGCCAGCGCTCGGGCGTGAACTCGATCGGCGCCGGGACGGCCCGCGCGCCCGCGAGCGGTCGCGTGAGGTCGACGAGCCATCCCTTCTCGAGGTTGGCCGGGAGCCACTGGGCCTGGACCTCGTGGTTCCGCGCGCCGAGCGCGGGCGCACCCTGGTAGCGGACGTCGTCCAGCGCGCGGGCCGCCTCGTCGAGCGAGCGGCTGCTCCCCAGCGCGATGGCGGTCTCGAGGAAGCCGAGGCAGTCGAAGGCGTCGAGCCGGAACCTGGGATCGGCGTCCGGGCCGGTTCCCTCCCCGAGCGCGGAGCGCACGTACGGCGCGCCGAGGAGCGGGCGGGTCGCCGCGCTCGCCCGGGCCGCGCCGGCGGGCACCGAGGCCAGCGCGGCCACGGCATCCGGCGGGTGAGCGGGCCGGGCCCCGGGTCCCGAGGAGATCAGCGCAGCGAGCGCGGCCATGGCCAGCACGGGTGCGAGCGTAGGCCCGAACCCTTCCGGGATCAAATCCCCCGCACCGCGGCGCCCTTGGCAGACCGCGCAGCCACGTCGAGGAACTCGTGGGGGTTTTCGGCGCTCGCCACCCTTTCGCCCCCCCCGCCCTTGCGGTAGAACCCCAGGCTATCTGCTGGACGGCCGGGCACCTGCTCGCACGGCCGCTACGCACGGGCCCGAACGCGGGCCGGAGACACGCACATGACCCCAGGGCTCACTCCACTCCGCAAGGGCGAGAAGCTGGCGATGCTGTTCCCCGGCATGGGTGCCGTCGCCACGACCGCCATCGCGGGAGCCCTCGCCGTCCGCAAGCAGCTCGCGGCGCCGGTCGGGTCGCTGACGCAGCTCGGCAGCATCCTCGAGGAGGACGGGAACGAGGGCCCCCGCCTGCGCGACGCGCTCCCGCTCGTGGCGCTCGACGACGTCGTCTTCGGCGGCTGGGATCCCATCCCGGACGACGCCTACGCCGCGGCCGTCCGGGCGAAGGTGCTGGACCGCCGCCACCTCGATCCCCTCCAGGCCGAGCTCTCCGCCATCAAGCCCATGCCGGCCGTCTTCGATCGCGCGTGGGTCAAGCGGCTCGACGGACCGAACGTGAAGACCGGCACGCTCCGCCAGAAGGCGGACGCCCTCGTCGCCGACATGCTCGGGTTCCTCGAGAGGAACGGCTGCGCGCGCGGGGTGGTGGTCTGGACGGGCTCGACCGAGGTGTACTGCGAGCCCGGGCCGGCGCACCGCTCGCTCGCGGCGTTCGAGGCGGCGCTCGACGCGAACGACGCCACGATCGCGCCGTCCATGCTCTACTGCTACGCCGCGCTCAAGGCGCGGCTGCCGTTCCTGAACGGCGCGCCGAACCTCAACACGGAGACCCCCGCCCTCCACGAGCTGGCGCTCAAGCAGGGCGTCCCGACCGGCGGCAAGGACTTCAAGACCGGCCAGACGCTCATGAAGACGACGATCGCGCCGATGCTGCGGGCGCGCATGCTGGGGCTCTCCGGCTGGTTCTCGACGAACATCCTCGGCAACCGCGACGGCGAGGTGCTCGACGACGCCGCCAGCTTCAAGACCAAGGAGGTCTCGAAGAAGAGCGTGCTCGACTCCATCCTGCGCAAGGACCGCCACCCCGAGCTGTACGGGGACATCGAGCACAAGGTGACGATCCACTACTACCCGCCCCGCGGCGACAACAAGGAGGGCTGGGACGCGATCGACCTCTTCGGCTGGCTCGGCTACCCGATGGAGATCAAGATCAACTTCCAGTGCCGCGACTCGATCCTCGCGGCGCCGCTCGTGCTCGACATGGCGCTGCTCGCGGACCTGGGGGCGCGCGCCGGCGAGCGCGGCCCGCAGGAGTGGCTCTCGTTCTTCTTCAAGAGCCCGGTGACCGCCCCGGGCCGGGCGCCGATGCACGACCTCTTCCGCCAGCAGTCGGTCCTGTTCGAGCGGCTCCGCAAGTATGCCCAGGCCGCGGCCGCCGCCCGGAAGCAGGCGGCCGCGGGGTAGGCGCCCGGCGCCCGCGTCGAGAAAGCCACGCCGCCGGGGTCGAGAATCGGCCCCATTCGGCATACCATGCACGCGCCATGGTCACGAGCGGTCGATACGCCGTCCTCTTCCACGTCGCCCTCACGGTGGCGACGATGCTCGCCTACGCGATCGCCCGTCCCCCGCGCCCCGAGCGCGTGAAGGACCTCCGCGGCCCGATCGGCGCGCTCGGCGCCTGGGCGTACTGGGCGACGCGCTGGGTGCTGCGGGCGGCGCTCGCGCTCCGCCTGACGCCCGACGCCCTCACCGCGCTCGGCGTCGCCCTCAGCATCGGCGCCGGCGTGCTCGCCGTCCTCGGCGCGCACGGGTGGGCCTGCGTCGCGCTGATCTGGGGCTCGGCGGCGGACCTCCTCGACGGCGAGGTGGCCCGCCGGACGGGCACGAGCAGCCGCGCGGGCGCCTTCCTCGACTCCAACCTCGACCGCGTCTCGGAGGTCGGCTTCCTCGCCGGCATCGCGGTGGCGCTCCACCCCTCCGCGGCCGGCATGGTCTGCGCCGTCGCGGCGATGGCGACGTCCTTCATGGTGAGCTACGCGCGCGCGCGGGGCGAGGGGCTCGGGGTGTCGTGCCCTTCGTTCGGGCTCGAGCGGCCGCACCGCCTGCTCGCGTTCATGATCGCGACCCTCGTCGCGACGTTCGTCTCGCCCGCCGACGCCGCGCGCGTCCTCACCTGGGTCTCGGGCGCGGTCGCCCTCGGCGCGGGCCTCACCGCGCTCGCCCGGGTCTTCATCATCCACCAGCTCCTCCGCCGCGCCGAGCCCGCGCGAGACCTGCAGGGAACTCCGCCCAGCGCCATGCCCTAGGGCATCCGCGCACGCCGCCCTGCGGGCGAGAGCCACCTCGGCTCCTGCATGGACCTCGTTCGCATCGCCTCCGACTGGCACCTCGCGCCGCGCAGCCCCCGCGCCCACGCGCAGCTCGCCGCCGCCTTCCTCCTGCGCGCGCGCGCGGACGGCGCGTCGGTGATCCTGAACGGCGACGTGTTCGACGACCTCTTCGCCGGCGCGGGGTGCGGCGCGCGCGCCCACCCCGACGTGGTCGCCGCGCTCGAGCGGCTTCGCGGCGAGGGCCTGCTCCGGCGGCTCCGCGGGAACCACGATCCCGCGGGAGGCGAGGAGCGCGTCGTGCTCGAGTGGCCCGCGATCGGCCGCGTGATCGTGACCCACGGCGACGCGGTGGACCCGCTGCACGGCTCCTGGCTGGGCCGCCTCGGCCACGCGATCTCGCTGCGCGCCGGCGGCTTCGCGCTCGTGCGGCTCGCGATGGCGCTCGCGGAGGTCACCGCCCGCGCCCTGATCGGGCGCCGGATCCTCCGGGGCTTCCAGGCGCGGTGCCGCGCGCTCGTCGCGCGCGAGGCGTGCGCGCTCGGCGTCTTCGGCCACGTCCACGCGCAGCACCTCGCGCCGGGCGATCCGTACGCCAACGCAGGGTGGCTGCACGGCGACCGGCTCGAGTACCTGGAGCTCGGCCCCGGGGGCGCGCGGCTGCGCGCCCTCACGATCGCGGAGCTCGCGACGGAGCGGAAGTCCGGGGGTTGAAGGGAACCGCTCGCCCGACGGCCCGGGCCACCGGGGTCGCGCGGGCGCGATCAGGGGGTCGCGGTCGAGGGCGCCATGCCCGCCGCGCCCACGCGCTCGAGCGCGTTCTCGAGCTGCTCGCGCGAGAACGGCTTCTCGAGGAAGGCCTGGGCCGCGGGGATGTCGCGGCGCCGCTCGGCGCTCATCGCGATGATCGGGACCCCGTTGAGCCGCGGCGTGCGCCGGACCCGCGCCACGAGGTCGTGCCCGGTCATGCGCGGGGTGTAGAGGTCGACGAGGATCGCGGCGAAGCGAGGGCCCTTGCCCAGCATCTCCCAGGCCTGCACCCCGTCCGAGACCGCCGCGACCTGGTACCCGACGCGGGCCAGGAGCGCGCGGATCGCTTCCCGCATGCCCGGATCGTCCTCCACCAGCAGGACGCGGCGGATGATGTTCCCCTCCACGCCCGTGAAGCTACGCAGCGGCGACGCAGAAGGCAGCGAAGATCGCCGCGCGGACCTTGCGCACGGAGGGTGTACGAACGGCGATCAGGCGGGCGCCGCGGACGGACGGTCTCGCCCGCGGGCGCCGGGGCGGGACCGCGGGCGGCGCGCCCCGGCCGTCGCCCCGGCGTTGCTTGCCATCCCGGCCGCCGGCCGGCGAGGAGAACCGCTCGGCCGCCGCGCGCGACCCCGCCGCGACCGCGGCGGGAGCGGCGCGGGGTGGAGCGCACCCGGACTGCGTGACTCGATCGTCCCGGGCGCGGACGGGGCGCGGGCCCCACGCACGTCCGGTCGGGGAGGGGCCTCGCGAAACGGCCCGTCCCTGCGCACTCCTCCGCCATGGCCCAAGCGTCTCAAGGATTTCACGAGCGGGACGACCTGCTCAGCGAACGGACCCAGGACCTGCACCGCGCGATCGTCTCGCTCCAGGAGGAGCTCGAGGCGGTGGACTGGTACCAGCAGCGGATCGACGCCACGCGCGACCTCGAGCTGAAGCAGATCCTGGCCCACAACCGCGACGAGGAGAAGGAGCACGCGATGATGCTCCTCGAGTGGCTGCGCCGGAAGGACCTCGGCTTCGCGCGGCAGCTCAAGCTGCACGTGGGGAAGATCGGGCGGATCGCCGAGGAGGAGGAAGAGGAGGAGGCGGCCGGCGTCCGGGCGCCGCCGGGGCGCGACGCGGGCGCGGGCCGGGACCGGGAGGGCAAGTGAGCTGGCTCGACCGCGAGGGGTCGCCGTTCCCGCAGGACGTCTGGGACGTCATCGACGCCACGGTGCGCGCCGCGGCCGAGGAGGTGCGCGCCGTCCGGCGCGTGGTGGAGGTCGTCGGGCCGCTCGGGTTCGCTGCGCGCGCCGGGGTCGCCGAGGATCGCCCGGCCCGCGCCGCCGACGCCGGGGCCGCGGACGAGGCGGTGATCGCCCCGCACGTGCACGTGCCCGCGGTGCAGGTGCTGCCCGTCATCCACCGGACCTTCTCCCTCGGTGCACGCGCCGTGGAGGCGTTCCTCGCGCGCGGCGAGCCGCTCTCCTCGACCGAGATGGC
>JAEYZK010000046.1 GCA_023428085.1 Pseudomonadota bacterium | reverse complement strand
TCATCCAGAGCGGCAACTCGACCAACCAGATGGCGGCCATCGAGGCGCCCATGGACGTGGCCCGCTCCGGGCAGGACGACGTGGCCAACAACGTCACCATCCGGAACAACACGATCTACATGACGGGAGGGGCGACCGCGAGCAGCGGCGTGAAGGTGGCGTACGAGGGGACCGGCCACGTCATCGCCAACAACGTCGTGTACCGCACGAACGGCCGGTGCTTCGACACGCCCCTCGCGGCGGGCGCGTACGCCTTCGTTGGCAACAACGCCTGCTTCGGCGGCGCCGTGTGGGGCACGACCTTCGACGCGACGCCGCACGTCACGTCCAACCCGCTCTTCACGGACGCACCGGCGAACTTCGTCCCGGCCGCCGGATCGCCGCTCATCGGCGCGGGGATAGCGGCCCACGCCCCGTCGATCGACTTCACGCCGGCGGCGCGCCCGTCCCCACCCAGCATCGGCGCCTACGAACCGTAGCGCGCGGTGCGCCGGTCCCTGGCCGAGGCGGGAGCCCTTTGCGGCGAGCTCCAGCTTCGGGGTGAGGTGCTCGCGAGCGGTGTGGAAGATTCGCCGGGTCCGATCTTCGCGGCACGGGCGGGTGTCGTGTAGGCTTGGCTCCTCAGCGACCGTGAGCACGCGCCCGCGGATACAGGGAACCTTCCATGATGACGAGACCTGTCCGGTCTTCCTGGGGGAGGCGGCTCGGCCAGGCCGTGGTGGTGCTCGTCGCGGCCGGATGTGAGGCGACCGTCAGCGGCTTCGGCGCGGGGCCCGTTCGCGGCCTGGTCATCGACCCCCGGGCGATCAGCCTCCTCCCTGGGGCGAGCGCGACGTTCAGGGGTTCGGTGGAAGGAGAGGTCGTGTCGGGGGTGGAGTGGCAGGCCTCGGCCGGCTCGATCACCGCCGACGGCGTCTATGCGGCTCCAACCCGGACGGGCTCGTACGAGATCCGGGCCACGTACGAGGACATGACCGCCACCGCCTTCGTCAACGTGGTCGGGCCGGGTTCGCCCGGGTCTCTCCACGCCGAGGCCTCGTCCACCTGCGGGAGCATGCCGCTGCGTACGACGGGGCGGGTGCATTACTTCTGCGACTGTCAGTCCGGTGCCCAGGCGGGCTGCGTCGCGGGGAACGACGCGAACGACGGGCTGTCGCCGGCGACGCCCAAGCGGAGGTGGTACGCGGCGACGCGGGCGTTCAACGCGATGAACGCGGGGGACACGGTCGCGCTCTGCAGGGGAGGGGCGTGGAACCTCGACGCCGCCACGGGCACGTGCGGCGATGCGGATCCGGGCTCGACGCGCGACAGCGGCGCGGCCTACCTGCAGAACCCGCGCTGCGCCGCGGGGACCGATCTCACGGATCCCCAGAACGGGAGCACGTGTGACCTCCGCGATTACCAGGCGAGCTGGGGCGGCACGAACAAGCCGCTGCTCGCGATCCCGGCGAGCGTGACGAGCCCGACGATCATCCTCGGGCGGAACGGGGCGAGCACGTCCGGGGTGCGGGTGATGAACCTGGAGTTCAGGGGGAGCGGTCGGGGCCCCGGGGGCGGGACGTACACCGACCAGACGGGCATCTACTGGGGGTCGTGCGGCACGACGACGGACACGTCGTGGCTCGTGTGCAACAACACCTTCAGCAACCTGGCGGTGGGGCTGCACATGGAGGAGAACGGCGCGACCGCGAACCTCGTGCGGATCTGGGGGAACCGCATCCTGATGAGCTGGCTGGACGGCATCCTCGGCGGCCCGGGCCGCAACTCGAGCTTCGACGCGAACTTCTTCGACAACAACGGCGGCTGGGGCTCGCCGCGCGGTCCGGCGCACGCGATCTATCCCAACGGGAAGAGCGGGAGCCCGGGGGCGCAGATCGTGAACAACGAGATCCGCTACTCGAGCGTCACGTGCGTCAACGCGATCATCAGCGGGCACGGACCGTGGGACGGGCTGAACGTCGAGAACAACCTCATCGACTGCGGCGCGAACCCGGTGGCGGGGTGCTGGGCGATGAAGCTCGACTCGGGGAACCGGAGCGGGGCCGGTCCGCACTATCAGCGAAACGCGCGCGTACACCGGAACACGATCTACACGAGCTCGGCGGGGATCGGCCTCGGCCAGGCGCCCGGGTCGGTCGTCGAGAACAACGTGATCGTGATGGTGGGCGGGGCGACCGACTGGAAGCGGGGGGTGCTCATCCCGTCCGAGCCGAACTTCGGCTGGGACACGACGAGCAACGTGCGGGTGCAGAACAACACGATCTACATCCCGACGAACAACCTCAACGCGACCGGGATCGAGCTCGGGACCGCGGCGGAGACGGTGACCGGGCACGTGATCGCGAACAACGTCATCTCCGCGGGGGGATCCCTGGCGCGGTGCCTCGCGACCCCGCAGCCGGCGAGCGCGTACGCGTTCGTCGGCAACAACGCCTGCTTCGGCGCGAGCTGGGGTACCACCCTCGGCGTGGCCACCGGCCTCACGGCCGATCCGCTGTTCACCGATGCGCCGGCCGACCTCACTCCGGCGGCCGCCTCGCCGCTCGTCGGCGCGGGCACCTCGGCGTACGCCCCGACCCTCGACTTCACGTTGAGCGCGCGCCCCAGCCCTCCCGCGATCGGCGCCTACGAGCCGTAGCCCGCGCCGGAGCTTGCCGTAGGTCGGCGGGTAGAGCACCCCGTCCCTGGCGTAGTGGGCGAGCCCGATCCACTCGCCGGACACGTGGGTCAGCTGGTAGCGGTCCCGGAGGTGCCCGATCGCCACGACGAACCAGGTCGCGATCATGGTGGCCGCCGCGAGCAGCAGCACCACGTCCGGCGAGACTCTGGCGATCCAGCGGGCCCGCCGGCCCTCTTCCGTGCGCATGCCCCCAACCCCTCGCGCGAAGTCGTGCAGGACGGCTCGAGCGGGCGGACGCTACCTCAACACCGCGCGGCGCGCGAGACCCGCAAGGCCGGGGGACCGCGGCTGCGCCGGAGTGCCGCAGCGCGCGGCGCAGGCGACGAAAGCCGCGCACGCGTCACTTGTACTCGATGAGTCGAGCGTGCTGCCCGCGCACCCGATGCCAGCGGTGCTTCACGACCCCGCGCGCTCCCCAGAACTTCGCGAGCACGCACGAGGAGGCGAAGAGCGCGGCGTCGGTCCACGCCGCGCCGCCGGCGCGGCGGCGCACCGCGATGCGGAGCCACGCGGCCGGGTACGCAGCGAGCAGCAGGAGCCCGAGCCCGCCGGTCGCCAGCGCCGTCGCGGCCGTGATCGCCGGCCACGCGATGCCCCAGAGGAGCATCGAACGCACCTCACCCCGGAAGGCTGCCGGGTGGAGCACGGCGAGCTCTGCGGTGCCGTACCCGGCGCGCGTCGCGCGCTTCGCCCACTGCGAGAACCGCGTCATGGCGGCGTCGTGGAGCGCCATGTCGGCGCCCAGCTTCACGATCCTGTGGCCCTGGTCGCGCAGGCGGACGCAGAGCTCCGGCTCCTCCCCGGCGATGAGCCGGTCCGTGAAGCCTCCCGCCGCGCGCAGCGCCGTCGCGCGCATCATGGCGATCCCGCCGCACGCGAGCACGTCGCCCTCGGGTCCATCCCACTCCAGGTCGCAGAGCCGGTGGTAGACGGAGGCGTCCGGGAAGCGCTCGCGCAGCCGCCCGCAGGCCACGGCCACGTGGGGCTCCGCGGCCAGCGCCTCGACCGCGCGCGGCAGCCACCCCGGCAGCAGCTCGCAGTCACCGTCCACGAACTGGACGAACTCGACCCCGGGCCGGAGCTCCAGCAGCCGGCGGAAGCCGGCGTTGCGGGCGCGCGCCGCCGTGAACGGCGTGGACATGTCGAGGGCGACGACCTCCACGTTCCGTCGCAAGGCCTGGGCGACGCTGTCGTCGGTCGAGCCGGAGTCGACGTAC
This sequence comes from Pseudomonadota bacterium, assembly GCA_023428085.1. Taxonomy (GTDB): domain Bacteria; phylum Myxococcota; class Myxococcia; order Myxococcales; family Anaeromyxobacteraceae; genus Anaeromyxobacter. Next base: position 1,342 of record JAEYZK010000046.1, on the reverse strand, counting down.
ACCACCTGCCGGACGTCCGGGGGGAGCGTGTCGAAGCAGCGCTGCAGGCGCTGGCCCTCGTTCCGCCCGATGATCACCACTCCGACCCGGCTCGCAGCCGGACGGAGGTCGGCCGCGTCGTCCAGGCTCGTCTCCGCGCTCACGGCTGCACCACCTTCGCGGCATCTTGGCGGAGCGGATCCCTCGTGCGCATGGCCTCTTCCGTTCGTGACGTGGGGTCGACTAGGAGTCCCGGGCGATCGGTATTGGACCACAACCGGCAAGGCCACGCACCCGGCGGCGCCGACGGCGCGTCCGGATCCGGGTCGTTGTTGGTCGTTCCCGTCACCAGTACACTCGCGCGCCCATGGTTCCCAGGCTCGTCCGACGCCGATCCGTTCCGGTTCCGACCGCGTTCGGGTTGCTCGTCCTCCTGGCCGCCGGGGCGCTCGGCCTGTACGCGCTCCGGGGGGCGTTGCCTGGCTATCTCGCCGCCAGCGCGCCCGAGGGGCGGGGGCTGCTGGTGGTCGAGGGCTGGATCTCGCGCGAGGCGCTGCGGTCTGCGGCCGAGCGGTTCCGATCCGGCGGGTACGAGCTCGTCGTCGTGACCGGAGGTCCGCTGGACGGCCCGGAGTGCGGCGGCGACGGACCGACGTACGCGGACCGGGCAGCCGCGGAGCTCCGTCGGCTGGGCATCCAGGAGCCCGTGCTCGCCGTCGTCCCTGCGCCCCCGTCCGCCCAGGACCGCACCTACCGGAGCGCGGTCGCGGTCCGGCACTGGCTGCAGCGGACGGGGAGACGGATCGAGGCCCTGGACGTCTTCAGCCAGGGCCCACACGCCCGGCGGTCGCGCGCGCTGTACCGCATGGCGCTGGGCGGGGGGATCCGGGTCGGCGCCCTGTCGGCGCCGCCGAGCTACGACATCGCGCGCTGGTGGCGCAACAGCGCCGGGGCGAAGGAGGTCCTGGGCGAGGCCCTGGGCTACGCGTGGGCGAGCTGCTGCTTCTGGCCCGGTGCGCGCGACTCCCCCGAGGAGCTGTGGGGCGTCTCCCGGGAGACGCCGTAGGCCGAGCGGCAGAGGGGCGGGCACACCACACGCGCGCGGCCTACGCCGCCTTCTTGCGCGTGACGAAGGCCGCGATCCGCTCCAGCGTCTCCAGGTTCTCGGGCGTCGCGTCGCGATCGTCGACCCGGATCCCGAACTCGCTCTCGAGGAAGGCGATGAGCTCGAGCATCCCGGTCGAGTCGACGTACCCGTTCGCGATGAGCGACGTCCCCGGGGCGAGCTCGCCCGGGTCGCTCACGTAGAAGTTCTCGACGACGAACTGCTTCACGCGTTCCTGCACGGTCGTTGGGCTCACGT
>JAEYZK010000452.1 GCA_023428085.1 Pseudomonadota bacterium | reverse complement strand
GCTGGGAGGTGTCGATGGCGCTCGTCGTGGAGTACGTGTTCCCGCCGGAGGAGTAGGCGTCGGCGGCGAAGCTGCCGGTCGCCGCGCCGCCCGCGTTGATCGAGACGGTGCTGCCCACCGCGCTCGCGGTCCCGCCGTCCGGGGCCTCGCCGAGGTCCATCTCGGGGCCTCCGCACGCGGTGAGGGTGGCTGCCAGCAGGGTCACGGCCAGGGAAGCGCTACGCGTCATGGGATCCTCCTCGGCGGCGCCGGGCCGCCTCTCGACAGAACGCGACGACTGGACGCCAGGCCACGAAGGCAGGCGCCGACACGGGGACTACGGTCCGGGCTTCGCTTCACGGTTGGCGAAGCATGTGACCGCTCACATCGCGTATGTTGGGCCTATCCCACGCTGTGAAGTTCGGGGTCAACTCCCCCGATCCAAACCGCTCGGGAACCCCGCGGCGGGAAGCGCGAATTTCCGTCCGGACCGCGCTGGACCCTCCTCCGCGGGCGCCCCCCGGAACGCGATTTGCCGTCCACTTCGGGGGGCGCTACATCGCTCCCAGCACGCCAACCCGGGAGCGCCGACGGTGGACCTCTACCAGCTCAGGACGTTCGTGGCGGTCGCCCGGGAGGGCAGCATCACGCGCGCGGCGGAGGTCGTGCACCTGAGCCAGCCGGCCGTGAGCGCGCACGTCAAGGAGCTCGAGGACGCGCTCGGCCTGACGCTGTTCGAGCGCACCTCGCGCGGCATGACCCTGACCTCCGACGGGCGGCGGCTCCTCGCCAAGGCGGAGCAGACGCTGGCGGCGCACCAGGAGCTGCTGGAGGAAGCCGCACGCAGCCGCGGGACGCTCACCGGGAGGCTGCGGCTCGGCGCGGGCAGCAGCTCGGATCACGAGGCGATCGGCAGGCTGCTCACCACGATGGCGGAGCGCTTCCCCGCGGTCGAGGTCACGCTCAAGCACGCCCGGTCGGCGGACATCCTCGCGGGGCTGCGCAACGACACGCTCGACGCCGGTGTCTACAACGAGGGCGGCGAGGCCGACGACGACCTCGCCACGATCGAGGTCTCGCGGTTCGGCGTGTTCCTCGTGGCCGCGAAGGGAGCGTTCGACGCCTCGGCGCCGCTCGACTGGGAGGCGCTCGCCCGCGCGGCGTGGATCTATCCGCCCGCCGCGGCGTGCTGCGGGCGGGCCGCGGAGGCCCTCTTCCGGGCGCGCCGGATCCGTCCCGCGCGCGTCATCGGCGTCGACACGCAGCCGATGATCAGGACGCTCGTCGCCAGCGGCCTCGGCGTCGGCCTCCTGCACGCCGGCCCCGCGGAGGAGGCGCGGCGCGCGGGAGAGGTGGAGCTGCTCTGCGAGGCGGCGGCGCCGGTCCGGGTGCTGTTCGCGCACCTCGCGCGCCGGCGCGGGGACCCCGTGCTCTCGGCGGCGACCTCGATCATCGGCGTCGGGCGGCGATCGTAGCCCAGGCGGCGCGCGCGAGCGGTGGGCGCCGGGCACGAGGGCGCGCGCTCACGGCGCGGTCACCCAGGCGGCGACGTAGAGGCCGAGTCCGAAGACGGTGTGCGTGGCGAGGCTCTTCGCGGAGTTGAACAGCGGCCTGGGCGTCCGCCGGGAGGCGATCCCCGCGCCGAGCGCCGGCTGCAGGACGAGCAGGGGCGCCGCCACCGTGACGACCCCGACGAGCAGCGCCGGCCCGACGGTCGGCGCGTGCGCCCACTCGAGGCCGAACAGCGCGAGCAGGACGCCGGCGAAGGAGACGCCGATCCCGTAGTGCGTCGCCCACCCGATGGCCCGTTCGCCGGCGACCGGCGCCGCCCGCGCGATGCTCTCGTGGAGCAGGCGGCCCGTGGGGAGGTGGCCGATCCAGCGACCGAGCAGCGCGAAGTCGAGGGAGGGGATCCCGAACCGCCGGAGCAGGGCTGCCCAGGCGTCCATGGTCAGGGTGGCGCCGGCGCCGATGACGAAGCTGCGTGCGATGAGTTCCATGGGAGGACGAGTAGCGCCGCGCCGGCGCCTCCGGAACTCGCATGTCCGGAGGGCTGCCCTCGGCCGCGCCGAGGGCTCCCTCGAGGGCAGCGGCCGCTACCTGCCGCCGTCCGCCCTCGACGCGCGGAGCACGTGATCCCCTTCCGTCACGCGACCGTGCAGATCGACGACGCCGACCTGCTCGAACCGCGCGGCGGCGGCGGCTTCGAGCAGCGCGCGTGGCTCGTGCTGGTGGAAGCCGTGCCGCGTGATGCCGCCGAAGGCGCGGAGCTTCTCCGGTCCCGAGAAGCCCACCGACAGCAGCCCGCCCGGCCGCAGCACCCGGTGCAGCTCCGAGAACGCGCGGCCGAGGTCGGGCCAGAAGTAGACCGTGTTGGTGGACGCCACGACGTCGAACGTCGCGTCGGGGAAGGGGAGCGACTCGACGACGCCGACCTCCACGCGAAGCTCCGCGCCCGGCACGCGGCCCCGCCGCTCGCGCATCCAGGCGACGGAGGCCTCGGACGGATCGGCGCCGGCGAGCACCCGCACCCCGCGCGCGTACGCGAGCTCGAGCAGGATCCCGCCCCCGAACCCGACGTCGAGGAGCGCGCATCCAGGAGGGACGTCGATGCCGTCGAGCGTCGCCTCGACGAGCGCCCGGTTCCCCCGGTTCAGGACGCGGGTCATGACGGTCCGGCCGAACCACCCGCTGGGGCGGGCCAGCTGCCGGGCGACGGCGCCGGCGACGGGGTCGAGCAGACGGAGGAGCGCGGCGCTGCGCATCGAGCGGCCTACTCCGACTGCGCGATCGAGATCTCGACGCGCCGGTTGGCGTTCCGCCCGTCCGCCGTGTCGTTCGACGCGATCGGACGCTTCGAGCCGAAGCCCTTCGCGGACAGGCGCGACCTCTCGACCCCGCGCGAGACGAGCGCGTTCACGACCGCCTCGGCGCGCGCCTGCGAGAGCCGGTCGTTCACCCGGGCGCTGCCGGTCGAGTCCGTGTGGCCCTCGACGACCACCCGCGTGATCTCCGGGTGCTGCTTCAGCACGGTCGCGATCTCGTCGAGCAGGGGGGCCGACGCGGGGCGGATGGACGCCTTCCCGGTGTCGAACAGCACCTGCTCGCGGAGCTCGATCCGCCTCGTCTCCTTCTCGATGACCACGCGCGGGCAGCCCGCGTTGTCGGCGGCGCCGGCCTGGTCCGGGCACCTGTCGAGGTGATCGGCGACGCCGTCGCCGTCCGCGTCCTTCGCCGGGCAGCCCCTGGTCTCCGCGAGGCCCTTCTCGGTCGGGCACGCGTCATCGCGGTTCGCGATGCCGTCCCCGTCGTCGTCGAGCGCGGGGCACTGCGCGGGCGTGTGCGGCTGGCCGGGCGCGCAGGGATCCGCGGGCGGCGCGGGCGCAGGCGCCGGCGCCGGGGCGGCGG
>JAEYZK010000445.1 GCA_023428085.1 Pseudomonadota bacterium | reverse complement strand
CGTCGCGGGCCTGGGCGCCCGCTTCGCGTCGGCGCTCCCGGACGGGCTCGAGTGGTCGGTGGCGCGCACCGCGGGCGCGGCGCCGGCGGAGCCCGCGCCGGTCTCGCTCCCGGCCGTCGCGGGCGTCGGGATCACGCTCGCGGCGGTGGTGCTCCTGTTCGCCCTGCTGCGCGCGCTGCGGCGCCGCGCCCGCGGAGCGTGACGTGGGGAGCGCGGCGCAGCTCGGGAGCCTGGGGGCGCTCGCGTCGCGCGACACGCCCGCCGGGCGCCTCGACGCGCGGGTGAAGGTGGTCGCCACGCTCGCGTTCGTGGCGGTGGTCGCGAGCTTCGGGCGGCACGAGCTCCTCCGGCTCGCGCCCCTCGCCCTGTTCCCCCTCGTGGTCGCCGCCCTGGGCGACGTGCCCCTCCGCGCCCTCGTCCGGCCGCTCGCGCTCGCCGCGCCGTTCGCGCTCGGCGTCGCCGCGTTCGAGCCGTTCCTCGATCGCGCGCCGGCGTTCGCCGTCGGCGGCGTCGCGATCTCCGGCGGCGTGCTCGGCATGGCCACGATCCTCGCGAAGTTCGCCCTGTCGCTCTCCGCCGCGCTCCTCCTCGTCGCCACGACCGGCTTCGATCACGTGTGCGTCGCGCTGCGCCGGCTCGGCGCGCCGCGCGCCCTCGTGGCCCAGCTCCTGCTCACCCACCGGTACCTCTTCGTCCTCTCCGCCGAGGCCGGCCGGAGCCTGCGCGCCCACGCGCTCCGCGCCCCCGGCCGCCGCCGGCCCACGCTCCGCGTCGCGGGGACCATGCTCGGTGCGCTCCTCGTGCGCGCGCTCGCGCGCGCCGAGCGGATCCACGCCGCCATGCGGTGCCGCGGCTACGAGGGCGAGCTCCCGCTCGTGCGCCGCGGCCGGCCCGGCCGGCGCGACGCCCTCTTCGCGGCGGCGACGGCGGCGCTGCTCGTGGTCGCGCGGGCCGTGGACCTCCCCGCGCGCGTCGGCGCGGCCGTCGCCGGAGGCCTCTCGTGAGCCATCACCTCGTCGGCGTCACCGACGTGCACTACGCCTACCCGGACGGCACGCCCGCCCTCCGCGGCGTGAGCTTCCTCCTGCACCACGGCGAGTCGCTCGGCCTCGTGGGCGCGAACGGCGCGGGCAAGTCCACGCTCCTCCTCCTCCTCGCGGGCGTCCTCTTCCCGGATCGCGGCGCCGTGCGCGTCGGCGACTGGCCCGTGACGCCGGCGACGCTCGCGCACGTGCGCCGCTCGCTCGGCGTGGTGTTCCAGGACCCGGACGATCAGCTCTTCATGCCGACGGTCGAGGACGACGTCGCCTTCGGACCGCTCCAGCTCGGGCTGCCGCCCGACGAGGTGCGCGCCCGCACCGCCGCGGCGCTCGCCCGGGTGGGCGCGGCGCACCTCGGCCCGCGGATGCCGCACCGGCTCTCGGGCGGCGAGAAGCGCGCGGTGTCGATCGCGACCGTGCTCGCGATGAGCCCGGCCGTGCTGGTGATGGACGAGCCGAGCGCGGCCCTCGACCCCGCGTCGCGGCGCGGGCTCGTGGAGCAGCTCCAGGCGTTCGAGCACACGAAGATCGTGGCGAGCCACGACCTCGACCTCGTGTACGAGGTCTGCCGGAGGACGATCGTGCTCGTGGGGGGCACCGTGGCGGCCGACGGTCCCACGGCGGAGGTGCTGGCCCGCCGCGACGTGCTCGCCGCGGCGCGCCTCGAGCCGCCGCTCCGGCTCCAGGGGTGCCCCCGGTGCGGAGCGGCGCGCTGAGCGGCTCGCCCCTACTCCACCTTCGCCTTCGCGAAGAACTCGGCCGCGAGCGCGGGCGGCTGCGGGGTGCTGTAGTTGACGGCGATGGTGTAGTCCCACCGGTCCTTGTGGTACAGCCAGGCCTCGACCTTCGTCGTCCGCCGGGTCTCGCGCCACTTCACCGGGAACGCGTCCACCTGGATGATCTCGCTGTTCGGGATCTGATCGGCGTACTCCTTCGCCTCGGCGAGGCTCGTCTCCGGCGTGGCGTCGGCGCCCTTGTCCACGGTCTCGAGCCGCCACTCGGTCCCGTCGGTCGTGGTGCACTTCACCGTGTTGGTGTTCGCGACCTCGACCGGCTTGCAGGGGAACTGCATCGTGACCGGGCCCTTCTTGAACTCCTGCCACGTCGGCTTCGAGCTGCAGGCGGCGGCGAGGCTGAGCAGGGCGAGCGGGATGAGCTTGGACATTGTGCGGAGTCTCCGGCGGAAGAAAGCGGAACCTTGCAGCTAGCCTAGCACCCTTCGCCGGTCGGGGCACCGCCCGGGTCCGGTGACACGGGCCGCACACGTCACGGGCTCGGTGCGCCCCGCGCGCCCGGGGGCGGCGGTCCTGCCGCAGGGAGCCCGGCGTCCGAGCCGCCGAGGAGCCCGGGCAGCCGCTTCCAGGCGCCGGCCTCCGGTCCCACGGGCTCCCACCGCGCGAACCACGAGCGCTTCCGCTGGGCCTCCTCGAGCTCCCAGCCGAGCAGCGCGAGGCGCGCGCCGAGCGTCTCGCCCGCGAGGCCCTGGCGCAGGGGCGCCGGGAGCGCGAGCAGGTGCCGCAGGCAGAGCCCGTGCGAGCGGGCGTACGTCTCCGAGAGCCCTCGATCGCGGAGGGCCGCCTCGACGAGCGCCGCCACGCGGCCGCCCGCCTCGCGGCCCACGTCGCACGCCCGGCACGCCCGGTTCCCGAGGAGGTTCGAGCGCGCCGCGCCGCGGTCCGCGGGGCGACCGGTGGGCGTCCGCGCCCCGTGCATCGCGCTCACCCAGCGGCCGAGCGCGCCCGACCACTCCGCGGCGAGCGCGGCGGCGACCTTCTGCGCCGCGCCGCGGTCCATCGCCTGGAGGACGCCCAGGTGGGCGGAGCAGAGCCGCAGCTCGAAGGGCTCGAGCTCGGGGCCCGACGCGATCCATCCGAGCGCTCCCCGGACCGCCTCGCGCTCGCCGACGCAGCAGGGGCAGGCGTCGAGCGCGAGGACCGCGGCCGTCCAGTCCCGCAGCGGCCCGCGCGCGCGCACGTCGGGCATCGCGGCGTCCCGCAGCAGCGCGGCCCGCGCCGGGGCGTCGT
>JAEYZK010000433.1 GCA_023428085.1 Pseudomonadota bacterium | reverse complement strand
GCCGCGCCCAGCCCGAGCGTCGCGCAGAGCGCCGCGAACGTGAGGGCCGCGAACACGGCGTGCGGCGGCGCGGCGCGGAGGGCGCCCCGGCGGCGGAGGACGAGGAGCGCCCCCCCGCCGGCCAGGGTCACGCCGGCGAAGAGGAGCACCGCGCCGAGGTCGAGCCCCGCGAGCACCGCCGCCATGTCCCCGCCCCGCGCGCGGAGCCCGTACCCGCCGGTCTGGTGGCCGATGTACTTCATCTGGATCCAGAGCGCGGCGACGACGAACACCAGCCCCGCGCTCCACGCCACGCGGCGCACCGCCCGGCGATCGAGGCCCGCGGCTTCGCCGACCCCGAGCCGCGCGGCCGCGAGGACCGCGAGCGACGGCGCGAACCCGACGAGCGTGCCGAACGGGTGGAGCAGGACGAGGCCCAGCCCGCAGGCGCAGGCCGCGCCGACCCTGCCGCGGGCCGCCGCGACGACCATCGCGACCGCCAGCGCCGCCATCGGGCCGTAGGCGCGCCCCTCGCCCGCGTGCTCGATCCAGTCGCCGGCCGTGAGCAGGATGCCCGCGAGGGCGGCCCCGATCCAGGGGCCAGCCACGGACGCGCGCTCCGCCGGTGCGCCAGCCCGGGCCCGGCCGACGCTCCACCGCACGGCGAGCGCGAGCGCGAGGACGGTGAGGATCGTCGCCGGCAGGCGCACGATCGCCTCGACCGGCTGGCCGGTGTACGCCAGCGCCCCGCCGAGCGTGCGCGTCGCGAGGTAGAACGTCGGGAAGTTCACCGACGCAGGACCGCTGAGCGTGAAGAGCCGCTCCAGCCAGCTCGTCGGGGCGAAGGCGCCCTCCAGCGTCGCCCACTCGTCGAGCCACAGGCTGTGCGCGAACACGGCCTGCACGAGGCGCAGCGCGAGCAGCGCGAGCAGGACGTACGGGATGGCGCGGGCGATACGGACGATCGAGCGGGGCGAGCGGGTCACGCGACCCGAGGTAACCCCCCGCGGTCTCCGGGCCACCGCCGGTTTCGGGGCAGGCCGCGACGGGGACGCGCCCCGCGAGCCTGATCCGGACGCCGCAGCAAGGTGGGGGGCCCCGACGGCTCCGCCGGCGGGGCGGGGCGGCACGCCCCGTCCAATACCTCCTCGTCATCCTGGATCCCAGGCACGAGGGCTCCAGGAAATGCCGGGGCCCCCGCCGCCTGTTCCCGGGTCGGTGGCGAGCCGCCGCCCCCCTTGATCCCCCGCGCTCCGATGACGATATCGCCTCCCGTGCACTCGCTCGCTCGCCTCCTCGCCCTCACCGCCCTGGTCGCTGGCGCCGCGCCCGCCCGCGCGGCCGGCGAGGCGGTCTTCGTCTCCCTCGGCGAACCGACCCCGCCGGGCGCGCGCGCGGGGGACTCCGCCCGCGTCGTCGAGCGCCTCGCCGCGGCCGGGACGCGCCTGCGGCGCGTGGAGCTCACCGCGCCCGGCATGCGCGTGGAGCAGCTCCGGCAGGGGCCGCTCGGGCAGGCGGTGTCGCTGCGCCCGAAGTTCGTGACGCTCTCGATCGGCCCCGCGGACGCCTGCGGGACCACCGAGCTCCGCGCGTTCGCGCGCGACCTCCACGTCGTGACGGAGCTCCTCCGCCGGAACGCGGGCCTGGTGGTGCTCTCGACCATGGCCCTCCCCGAGGGTCCGTGCAGCCGCTCCGGCCCGGCGCTGCGGCGGCGGGTCGAGGCGTTCAACGCCGTGATCGCCCGGGCCGCGGAGCAGAACGCCGTGCACCTCGCCCAGGTCCGCGCGGTCCGGGAAGGTCAGGCGGACGGCGACGACCTCTCGAGCCCGTGGGAGCTCGCCGTCACGGCGGAGCTCGAGCAAGCGCTCGCGGCGGCCCGCGCCGCGCAGGCGCGCCCCGGTACACGCGGCTGAACCAGGCGCGCCCTCCGCGGCCCCGTTGGGGAAGGCCCCCACCCGCACCGTGCGCGAGGCGCCCGCGCGTCGTCTTCTGTCTCGAGGCCCCAGGCCGGAGGTGCGTCATGCCGATCGAGCAGGACTTCGCACAGGCGCAGGAGCGCGTGAAGCGGCTCGCGAGGCGACCCGGGAACGCGCAGCTCCTGGAGCTCTACGCGCTGTTCAAGCAGGCCACCGAGGGAGACGTCTCCGGGAGGCGCCCGGGGATGCTCGAGGTGGTCGGGCGCGCCAAGTACGACGCCTGGGCCGCGCGGAGGGGCACCGACCGCGCGGCGGCGATGACCGCCTACGTCGCGCTCGTCGATCGGCTCGGGCAGGAGCTCGGGTTCGGCGCCGACGCGCGGTAGCGCGCGCCGGGCGCGGCGCTACAGCATCCCCGGCAGCGACGAGACGTCGATCGGCTTCACGAGGTGGAGGTCGAACCCGGCCGCCTGCGTCCGCACGCGGTCCGTGTGCTGCCCGTACCCGGTGATCGCGATCAGCTTCGGCGGCGCGCTGGACTCGCGCAGGCGCCGGGCCACCTCGAACCCGTCCATGACCGGGAGCCCGAGATCGAGCAGGACGATCTCGGGCCGGAACCGGTCGGCGGCGCGCAGCGCCTCCGGGCCGTCGTACGCGCAGGCGGTCTCGTGCCCGAGGCTCTCGAGGTACTCGGCGAGCGTGTCCGCGCCGTCGCGGTTGTCGTCCACCACCAGGATGCGCCGCCGCACATGGGGCGCGCCGCGCGCCGGCGGGCCGGGCTCCGCGGCGGCCGCGCGCTCGTCGCGGAGGAGCGGGAGGCGCACCGTGAACGTGCTCCCCTTCCCTCGCCCTCCGCTCCGCACCTCCACCTCGCCGCCGTGGAGCTCGGTGAGGCTCTTCACGATCGAGAGCCCCAGGCCGAGGCCTCCCTCCCGGCGCTCGGGGGTGCGCGCGCCCTGGACGAACAGCTGGAAGAGGCGCGGCAGGAGCTCCGGGTCGATCCCGCGGCCGTCGTCCTGCACCTCCAGCATCGCCTGGCCCGCCGTGATCGAGCCACGCACCGCGATCCGGCCGCCGGGATCGGTGTACTTCGCGGCGTTGGTGAGGAGGTTCGCGAGGATCTGACCCATGCGATCGGGATCCGCGTGGATCCGGATCCCCCGCGCCAGGTCCACCTCGACCCGGTGCCGCCGCTCCTCGAGGAGCGGGCCCGCCACCTCGAGCGCGCGGTCCACGACCTCGTCCAGGTCGAGCACCTCGCGCCGGAGGTGGACCTTCCCCTGGGCGATGCGGGAGACGTCCAGCAGATCCTCGACGAGCCGGCTCATGTGCCCCACCTGGCGCTCGAGGACGGTCCGCTCGCGCACCAGGCGGTCCGGCTCCCGGAGCCGCATGAGCTGGAGCGCGGTCCCCATCGGCGCGAGCGGGTTGCGCAGCTCGTGACCGAGCATCGCGAGGAACGAGTCCTTGGCGTGGCTCGCGGCCTCGAGCGCGCGGCGGGCGCGGACCTGCTCGGTGACGTCGCTGGCGACCGCGACGATCCGGTCGGCGCGGCCCTGGCCCGGCGTGAACGGCGCGTACAGGAACGTCCACCAGGTGTCCTCGACCTCGCCGCCGGGCCCGCGGGCGAGCGGGATGCGCTGCTCGGTGCCGGAGGAGGGCTTCCCGCTGCGCAGCACCTCGCGGAGGATGCCGGCGAACGGCGTCTCGCGGAGCTCGGGGAGGGCCTCGAGCAGCGGCCGCCCCGTGAGCTCGCGCCCCTCGCCGCCGACGAGGCGCCGGTAGACCGGGTTCACCATCTCGAAGACGAGCTCCTCGCCCCGGAGGACGCAGATGGGCAACGGCGCGTGCTGGAAGAGCTCGTAGAGCGCCACCCGCTGCTCGTCGAGGGCCGCCCGGGACCGGGCGAGCGCGAGCTGGGCGCGGACCCGGGCCACGAGCTCGCGGGCGCGGAAGGGCTTCGCGACGTAGTCGTCGGCCCCGGCCTCGAGCCCCTCCACCCGGACCTCCTCGCCCGCCCGGGCCGAGAGCATCACCACGGGGAGCGCCCGCGTCCGGGCATCGGCGCGGAGCGCCCGCAGGAGCGCGAAGCCGTCGAGCCCGGGCATCATCACGTCCGTGAGCACGAGGTCCGGCGGGCGCGCCCGCGCGGCGTCCAGGGCGCGGGCGCCGTCGGCGACGGCCTCCACGCGCCAGTGCGGCGCCAGGATGGACCGGAGGTACGCCCGCATGTCGGCGTTGTCCTCGACCACGAGCACGCGCTCGGGGCCCTGGAGCGGCGCGATCTCCGGCGCGGGCTCCGGGCCGGTCGGGCCCGCGAGCCATCCGAGGGCCTCCTGCACGAAGTGCGTGGCGGTCGCGGCGCGGGGGCGGCGGCGGCGCTCCGCCGGTCGCGCCGGGGCCTGCGCGGGCGTCGCGGGGAGGCTCACCACGAAGAGGCTCCCCGCGCCCGGCGCGCTCTCCACCGACACCGCGCCGCCGTGGAGCTGGGCCAGCTCCGCGACCAGCGCGAGCCCGATGCCCGAGCCCTCCGCCGTCCGGGCGCGGGTGCCCTCGACCCGGTGGAACCGCTCGAAGATCCGCGCCTGCTCCGCCGCGGGGATGCCGACGCCCGTGTCGCGCACCCGGAGCTCCACGCGGCTCCCCGCGCTCCGCAGCGCGACCGAGACGCCGCCCGTGAAGGTGTACTTGAGGGCGTTGGAGAGGAGGTTAAGCGCGATCTTCTCGAACATCTCCCGATCGACCGCCGCGTCGAGCCGGTCCGGCACGTCGATCTCGAGCGTGAGGCCCGCGCGCTCCACGGCGGGGCGGAAGGCGCTGACCAGCTCCCGGGTCAGCGCCGCGAGATCGGTCGGCTCGCGGGCGGCCTCGACGCCCCCCGCCTCGATGCGCGCGAAGTCGAGGAGCGAGTTGACGAGCTTCAGGAGCCGGAGCTGGTTCCGGTGGACCGCCTCGAGCCGCTCGCCGGCGAGCGACCGCGCGGGCGTGGCGAGCGCATCCTCGGTCGGCCCGAGCATGAGCGTGAGCGGGGTCCGCAGCTCGTGGCTGACGTTGGAGAAGAACGTCGTCTTCGCGCGGTCGAGCGCGGCGAGCGCCGCGGCGCGCCGCCGCTCCTCCTCGAGCGCCTCGGCGCCGGAGAGGGCGCGCCCGACGTGGTCCGCGAGGAGCTCGAGGAAGTTCCGGTACTGCTTGCCGTAGGGCAAGCGCGGCGAGAGGCCGGTCACGAGCACGCCCAGCGTGCGTCCGCCGTGCACGAGCGGCAGCAGCCGCGCGAGCTGCGCCGGCTCCGGCCAGGGGCCGCCCGGCAGGGCCGGGCCGCCCTGGGGCAGCTCGACCCGGAGGCGCCGGCGCTCGCGGAAGACCCGCGCCACCGGCCAGCGATCCGCGGGGCCACACTCCATCCCCAGCGTGGACGGCAGCGGCACGGGACCGGCGGGGAACCCGGACTCCGCGACGCGCACCAGCGCGCGGCCGCGCGGGAGGTAGATGGCCGCGAACGGGACGTCCGCCGCCGCCTCGGCGGCGAGGGAGGTGAGCGCGGCCCGCGCGGCCTCCTCGACGGTGGTCGCCCCCGCGACCCCGGAGCCCACCGCGCCCAGCACCTGGAGCCGCCGCTCGCCGAGCACGCGGCCGGTGGTCTCCGAGCAGGCGACGTACACGCCGCCCACGCCGCCCGACTCGTCGCGGATCGGGCTGTACGCGTAGTCGAAGTAGCACTCCTCGAGGAAGCCGTTGCGGTCGAGGACGAGCAGCCCGTCCTTCTCGTAGGTGGCGCCGCCGGCGAAGACCTTGGCGATCATCGGCTCGATGACCGGCCAGATCTCGGCCCAGGTCTCGCGGCCGCGCCCGCCCATCGCCGCGGGGTGCTTGGTGGCGCCGAGGATCGGCCGGTAGCCGTCGTTGTAGAACTGGACGAGCTCCGGGCCCCACCAGATGAACGTCGGGTGGCGCGTGAGGAGCAGGATGCCGAGCGCGGTCCGCAGGCTCTGCGGCCAGCCCTCCACGGGCCCGAGCGGGGTGGACGCCCAGTCCACCGTGCGCATGAGGGCCCCCATCTCGCCCCCGCCGGCGAAGAGGTCCCCCGCCGGCCCGGGGGGCGCCCGACCGCCCTGCTGGGTTGGCTTCGCCTCTCGTCTCATCGCGTCGCGCGCGTTCGTAATCGGCGGAGCGCCGCCGGGCACGAGCGGACCGGGGGCGGGCGCCCGCCGGGGCCGCGGGCAGGGGGCCTACCTGCCCTGCATGTACGAGGTGCCCTGCTGCAGCAGCACGGCGACGATGATGATCCCGCCCATCACGACGCCCTGGTAGAACCCCGGAACCCCGGCGAGGTTCATCATGTTGTTGATGATCCCGAGCACGAACACGCCGATGAACGTGTTGATGACGCCCCCGCGCCCGCCGGCGAGGCTCGCGCCCCCGATGACGACCGCGGCGATGGCCTCGAGCTCGGCGCCGACGCCGACGGTGGCCGAACCCACGCCGGAGCGGCTCGTGGAGATGACCCCGGCCGCCGCGGCGCACACGCCGGAGATGACGTAGACGGCGAGCAGGTGGCGCGGAACGTGGATCCCGGAGAGCCGCACCGCCTCCGGGTTCGACCCGATCGCCTTCACCAGCCGACCGAACCGGGTGAAGGCGAGCACCACCCCGGCGATCGCGTACACGGCGACGAGCAGCCAGACCGGGTTCGGGACCCGCGCGGTGAAGCCGGCGCCGAAGACCGACACCAGCGCGGGGTCGTCCTCGACGATGATCGGCTGGCCGCGCGAGGTGATGAGCGCGAGCCCGCGCGCGATGCTCATCATCGCGAGCGTCATGACGAAGGCCGGCATCCGCAGGTAGGCGACGAGCGCCCCGGAGAACGCGCCCAGGGCCGCGCCGATGAGCAGCGTGAGCGCGACGGCGTACACCTGCCCGTGCTGCCCCAGGAACCAGGCCACGAGCACGCTCGCGAGCGCGGCGATCGAGCCGACCGAGAGATCGATGCCGGCGGTGAGGATCACGTACAGCATCCCCACGGCGATGAGCCCCGTGCCCGCGACCTGGCGGAGCACGTTGAACAGGTTGCGGACGGTGAAGAAGCTGTCCGACATGAAGCTGGCCGCCACGAGGAGGATGACGAGGATGGCGACCGAGGCGAACCGCTGCAGGAACTCGCCGAGCTCCACCCGCCTGCGGACCGCGCCGCCCGTCGAGACCGCCGCGTCCATGATCACCTCGCTCCTCGCGCCGCCGGGGCGCCCGCGGCGAGGGCGAGCGACAGCACCCGCTCCTCGCTGTAGGCGTCCGGGCGGAGCTCGCCCATGAGGCGTCCCTCGTTCATCACCAGGATCCGGTCGCAGAGGCCGAACAGCTCCTGGTGCTCGGAGGAGATCACCAGCACCGCCTTCCCGGCGGCGGCCATCCGCTCGATGAGGCCGTAGATCTCCGTCTTCGCCCCCACGTCCACGCCGCGCGTCGGCTCGTCGAGGATGATGAGGTCGGGGTCCACGTGGAACCACTTCGCCAGCACGACCTTCTGCTGGTTCCCGCCCGAGAGGCTCGCCACCGGCGCCTCGGCGCTGCTCATCTTGATCCGCAGCGACTCCGCGAGCCGCGCGACGGTGCTCTTCTCGACGCGGCGGCGGAGGAACCCGAGCCGGTTCACGACCGCCCCGAGCCCGGCCATCGTCGCGTTCGCGCGGATCGAGAACGGCAGGACCACGCCCTGGTCCTTGCGGCTCTCGGGGACGAGCCCGATCCCGTGGCGGACCGCGTCCGCGGGCCCGCGCACGCGGATCTCCTTCCCGTGGAGGAAGATGCGCCCGCGGTCCGGCCGGTCGGCGCCGAAGATCGCCCGGACGACGTTCGTCCGGCCCGAGCCCACGAGGCCGGCGAGGCCGACCACCTCGCCCGCGCGGACCGAGAAGCTCACGTCCCGCACCATCCGGCCGGCCTCGAGCCCCTCGACCCGCAGCACCTCCGCGCCGACCGTGCGGCCGGTCCGCTCGGCGAACATCGCGCGGAGCGAGCGGCCGACCATCAGCTTGATGAGGCCGTCCGTGTCCACCTCGCCCGTGGCCACGACGCCGGCCACGCGACCGTCCTTCATCACCGTGATCCGGTCGGAGACCTGGAAGACCTCCTCGAGCCGGTGCGAGATGTAGACCACCCCCGCGCCGTCGTCCCGCAGCCCGCGGATGATCTTGAGGAGCCGCTCGGCGTCCCCGGTCCCGAGCACCGACGTCGGCTCGTCGAAGACGATGATCCGCGCGTTCAGCGACAGCGCCTTCGCGATCTCGACGACCTGCTGCTGCGCCACCGAGAGCTTCCGGACGGGGTCCGCGGGGTGGATGTCGAACCCGAGCCGGGAGAGCAGCTTGCCGGCGCGCCGGCGCAGCGCGGGCCAGCGGATGCCGGCCGGCAGCTCGCCCAGGAAGATGTTCTCCGCGACCGAGAGGTCGGGCGCGAGCGCCAGCTCCTGGTGGATGATGGCGATGCCGTGGCGGCGCGCGTCGGACGGGCCGTGGAAGGTGACCGGTGCGCCGTCGATCACCACCTGGCCGGAGCTGGGCGGGAGCTCGCCGCCGAGGATGCGCATCAGCGTGGACTTCCCGGCGCCGTTCTCGCCCACGAGGGCGTGCACCTCGCCCGCGGCGAGCGTGAAGTCCACGCCGTCGAGCGCGCGGATCCCGCTGAACGACCTGGTGATCCCCGAGAGCCGGGCGAGCTGCTGCGACACGTTCGATCCTCGAGCCGGGGGGACGGGCGCCGGGCCCGCCCCCCGGCGGCGCTCAGAACACGGCGTTGGGGTTGTAGTACTTGTCCACGTTCTCCTTCGTGATCGCGGCCGGCGGCGTGTAGTTGATCCGCGGGAAGTCCTGCGGGAGCTGGCCGTTCACGGCCTTGTGCCCGATCTCGACGCCGGTCCGCGCGACGAGCGCCGGGTCGTTGAGGCCGGTCGCGCCGTACTGCCCCTGCTTGATGAGGGCGAGCGCCTCCTTCTGCCCGTCCGCCGCGGCGAGCACGAGGACGCCCGGCAGCTTCTTCGCGTCGGCGAGCACCTTGCGGGCCCCGAGGGCCATCGAGTCGTTCTCGGCGAGCACGACGTTCACGTTCGGGTGGGCGGTGAGGATGTCCTCCATCGCCTTGAGGCCGCCCTCCTGGTTCCAGCCGCCCCAGCCCTGCGCGACGACCTCGAACTTCACGCGGCCGCTCTGCTGGAGCTGCCCCTCGACGAGGCCGCGGAACACGCCGAGCCGGCGGTCCTGGCCGACCACGTTCCCCTTGTCGCCGGAGAGGAGCGCGATCTTGAGGTCCTTGCCCCGCGTCTGCTGCGCGAGCCACCCGCCGACGAGCTCGCCGTTGGCCGTGTTGTTGGACTGGACGAGCGCGGTGATCTTCGCCTTCGGGCTGATGCCCGAGTCGATGACGATCACCTTGACGCCCTGCGCGGTGGCGGCGGCGACGGCGGCGTTCAGGCCCTCGGGATCCCGCGGGTTGAGGATGAGCAGGTTCACGCCGCGCGTGACCATGTCCTCGACGTCGGAGATCTGCTTGTTGAGGTCGTTCCGCGCGTCGGTCGAGCCGACCACCTTGCACCCGAGCTCCTTCGCCCGGGCGGAGGCGGCCCTCTCCTGGGCCACGAAGTACGGCGCGGACAGCGTGTACATGGAGATGCCGACGACGCAGTCCTTCGCGTGCGCGGCGGTGGGGACGAACAGCGCGGCGAGCGCGCCCAGGAGGGCGGCCCTGACCAGGGGGAACGGGGTGCGCATCGGCAGATCTCCTCGGGGCGGATGACGGAACGGCGGGCGGGCGGCCGCGGCCCCTTGGACGCGAAACGCTCGCCCCAACGTTGCGTACCGCTGCGCGGTTTTGGCATCCCCGGCCCGCGCGCCGCGTCGCCGGCGCGCGCTCGGCCGCCCGGGCGTCGCCCGACGGCCCGGAGCCGTCCGCCCGCCCAGGCCGGAAGTGCCAACGGCCTGGCGCCGCCGGCCAAGGCGCGCGCGCGGCGCTGGTGCATCCTGTCTGCGCGAGACGGAGGAGGGCGACACATGGGCGGCACGGCGGCGGCGCGCAGCGACTTCGACGTGGTGGTGATCGGCTCGGGGGTGGGCGGGCTCGTGGCGGCGGCGCTGCTCGCCCGGCTGGACGGCCGGCGTGTGCTCGTGCTCGAGCGCCACTGGCGCGCCGGCGGGTTCACCCACACGTTCGAGCGCCCGGGCGGCTTCCGCTGGGACGTCGGGGTGCACTACGTCGGGTCCGACATGGTCACTCCCGGCGAGCCCTGCGACGTCTTCCGCGTGGCCAGCGGGGGGGCGCTCGCGTGGAATCGTCTCCCCGAGACGGTGGAGCGGCTGCACTTCCCCGGGTTCGACTTCGAGCTGCGCGCCGGGCGCGAGCGCCTGGTCGAGGATCTCTCCCGGGCCTTCCCCGCGGAGGCGCGGAGCGTGCGCGCCTGGCTCGGGGACGTGGACCGCGCGACCAGCCTCCTGCGCCTGCGCCTCCTGCGCGCCGCGCTCCCCGCCCCGGCGCGCTGGGCGCTCGACGCCGTGGGCGCGCGCCGGACCTCCTTCGCGGACGCGCCCACGGCCGTCCGCCTCGCCCAGCGCTTCCAGGACCCGCTCCTCCGGGCGGTGCTCGGCGCGCGCTGGGGCGACTACGGCCTCCCCCCCGGGCAGAGCGCCTTCTTCGCGCACGCGGTCGTCACCCGTCACTACCTCGAGGGCGCGGTCTACCCGGTGGGCTCCGCCGCCCGGATCCTCGAGACCATGCAGCGGACGATCGAGGACGCGGGCGGGGAGGTGCGGGTCCGCGCCGAGGTCGAGCAGATCCTCGTCCGCGACGGCCGGGCCACGGGCGTGCGGCTCCGCGGCGGCGAGGAGATCGCCGCGCCGACGGTGATCTCCGACGCCGGCGCGCGGAACACGTACCTCCGGCTCCTGCCGGCCGAGGTCCCGATCCGGTTCCGCGACGAGCTCGCGGCGGTCCCGCCGGGCGCGGGGGTGGTGACGCTCTACCTCGGGCTCTCGGCCCCGAGCACCACCCTCGGGATCCGCGGCGAGAACATCTGGTTCCACCGCGGCCTCGACCACGACGCCGACTGGGCGGCGCGGGGACGGCTCCTCGAGGGCGAGGTCCGGCAGGCGTACGTCTCGTTCCCGTCGGCGAAGGACCCGCTCGCGACCGCGCACACCGTCGAGATCGTCGCCCCCGTCGACCCCGCCTCGTTCGCGCCGTGGAAGGGGACCCGCTGGATGAAGCGCGGCGCGGAGTACGCCGCGGTGAAGGAGCGGATCGCCGACGCGCTCCTCGCCGCCACCGAGGAGCGGCTGCCCGGGCTCTCGCGCCTCGTGGTCCACCGCGAGCTCTCGACGCCCCTCACGACCGGCGACCTCACGGCCCACCCCGCGGGCGAGTCGTACGGGATCCCGCTCGTCGCGGGCGGGCTCCGCCAGCCCTGGCGGACGGCGCGGACGCCGGTGCGCGGGCTCTGGCTCGCCGGCGCGGACGCCTTCTTCCTGGGCGTCGTGGGCGCCGGGATGGGCGGGCTCGCCGCCGCGGTCGGGGTCGCCGGGCCCTCGCTCATGATGCGGCTCGCGAAGGAGTCGCGGCGGATCGCCGGGCGGGCGGCCGCGGAGCAGACGACCGCGGGGGACGGGCCGCGGGCGGCGGCGTGAGGTTCAGCCCGCGCCGCGCCGCTCCACCCACTCCGTCGGCGACATCCCCTTCCACCGGCGGAAGGCGCGGTTCCACGCCGTCTGATCCGAGAAGCCCAGCCGCAGGGCGACCTCGCCGAGCGGCAGGCGGCCGGCGCTGAGGAGCCGCTCGGCCTCGGCCTCGCGGAACGCATCGAGGACGCCGCGGAACGTCGCGCCCTCGTCCCGGAGCCGCCGGTGCAGCGTCCGCTCGGAGAGCCCGAGCGCCCCGGCGATCTCGGCCGCCGAGGCGCGCCCCTCGGGGAGGAGGAGCCGCAGCCGGCTGCGCACCCGCACGGCGACGTCCTCGCCCTCGGCCCCGCCGAGCCCCGCGTGCTCGGCGAGCTCCCGGAGCGTCGCCAGCAGCCCCGGGTTCGCCCAGGGCATCGGCGCCCGCCACGCCGCCGCGGGGATCCGGAGCGCGGCGACGGCGTTGCCGAACGAGACCGGCGCGCCGAGGAGCGCGGCGTGGCGCGCCGGGCGCGCCGGCGGGGGGCCGGAGAGCCGGACCTCGTCCACGGCGAAGTCCGGCGAGCGCTCGCGGAACCGGCCGACGAAGACCGCGAGCGTGAACTCGTCCGAGTGGCTCGCGTCCTGCCCCGGCGCGTTCACGAGCCGCACCTCCGCCGCCTCGCTCGCCTCGGCGAGCTCGAGCGAGACCCCCTGGGCCACGTACCGGAAGTGCGCCGCGAGCGCGTGGAACGCGGCCCCGACGGTGGGCGAGCTGCCGGCGAGGTAGTCGAGCGCGCCGAACGCGCCGAAGGGGATGGCCAGCGCCACCTCGGTCACGAGCGCGTCGCGGGGCGCGCGCCGCGCGGCCTCCTCCCAGAGCGCGCGGAACCGGTCGAGCGGGACGGTCGCGTCCACGGGCGCGATGCTCTCCGCCGACAGCGCCGCCGCCGCGCGGATGGCGTCGGCGTCGAGGCCGAGCGCGCGGAAGCCGGCGAGCAGCGCGCGGACGGTGGCGGCGGGGAGGAGCCTCACGCGGCGGAAGATAGCGCAGCGCGCGTCACGGCGCGCACGCGCCATGAACCGGTGCGGGAGGGGGCCCCAGGGAAGCTGCGTGGCGGGGCGCAGCCCCCGTGCGATCGTCACCGCGGCTTGCAGGACGCGAGCGCGGCCTGCGCCCCGGCGGTGTAGCCCAGGTTCCCCTGGGCGAGCGCGGCGGCCGCGGTCAGCGCCATGGACGCCTCCTGGCACTTGCCCGCGGTGGCGAGGCTCATCGCCTCCCACGCCGGCCAGCGCGCGTCGGCGGGGCGCAGCTCGGCGGCCGCGCGGAAGAGCGGCGCGGCCTCCGCGGCCGCCCCGCGCGTGTAGCGCACGATGGCGAGGTTCGCGAGGTCGTTGGCCCGGCCCTCGAGCGCCACGGCCACGAGGCAGCCGCGCTCGTCGCGGGCGGCGCGGGCCGCGACGAGGCGGGCGACGAGGAGCCCCGCCGCGAGCAGGACGGCGCAGAACCCGACCGTGGCGACCGCCGGCCAGGGCGAGGGCGGCGGCGGCGGGACGGGCCACGGCGGTGAGACGCCGGCCTCGGCGAACCGCTCGATGAGGTCGGGGTGCGAGGTCTTGCGGCCCTGCACGGCCGGGGCGAGGTTCACCCGGTAGACCGTCTCGAGGGCCGCCGCGTACGCGGGGCTCGCCGCGCGCGCGGCGGCGTCGCTGCGCGCCTCCATGCGCAGCAGCAGGCGCTGGTAGAGGAAGGCGGCGACGAGGTACGCGAGCGCGGTGGCGAGCGCCGCGACCAGGCCGAGCGGCGGCCGCGCGACGAGCTCCGGCGCGACGGCGAGCGAGATCGCGACCGGGAAGACGAGCCCCGACGCCAGCGCGAACAGCGGCCGCAGGGCCCGGACGGCGCGCGGCTCGCGCAGGTGCTCGATCTCGTGGGCGAGCACGGCGGCGAGGCCTTCGCCGTCGAGGTGCTCGAGCGCGCCCTCGGTGACGAGGATGGTCCGGAGCCACGGGATCGCGAAGGCGTTCGCCGAGAGCACGCGCAGCAGTCGGACGCGCGGCGGCCGCACGCCGGGCGGCAGGACGCCCACGAGCGCCTCGACGACGTGCGCAGGCGGCGCGCGGACGAGCCCCAGGAGCCGCGCCAGGAGCAGCCCGCCGCCGAAGGTGAAGATCGCGGCGACGGCCGCGAGCGAGAGGATCCAGGCGCCGAGCCCGAGCCTGGGCACGAACGGGCGGAGCGCGAGGAGCGCGAGCGGCGCGACGAGCCCGGCCCACCCGACGAGGAGCAGGGCGAGGAAGCTGCGCAGGCGCGCGCGCGCGGGGACCTTCCGGACCCAGCGGTTCTCGGCCCGGAGGGCGACGAGGACGGCGCAGGCGAGCGCGACGGCGACGACGCTGGAGGGCACGACCCCGTCGCCCATCGACACCGGACCTCCGACCACGAGCGGTGCGGTCGCGAGGACCGGCAGCGGCGCCGCCAGGACGAGCGCCCGGCGGAGGGTCGAGACGTGCCGCGCGCGCTCCGTCCAGTGCGCGTCCGGCGCAAGCTGGCGGAGCCCGCTCCCGGCGACGAGCGCGCCGAGGGAGGCGAGCCCGTACGCGAGGAGGAGCGCGGCGACGGGGGCGGCGACGGGGAGCCAGATCGTCCACGCGGGCAGGACCTGACGGACGGCGTCGAGGGTTGCGGGGGTCATGGGCCCCAACAGGATACACGGAGCCGCGGCAGTCTACAGGTCCGCTCGCCCCGGGCCGTCGAAGGGCGAGCGGGGACGCCGGCTTGGGCTCAGGACGCCGGCGCCAGCCGCAGCAGCTTCCCGTCCGACTCGTCGGTCAGCAGGTACAGCGCGCCGTCCGGCCCCTGCTCCACCTCGCGGATCCGGTCGCCGAGGTCCTTCAGCAGCCGCTCCTCGCCGACCACCCGGTCGCCCTCGACGACGAGCCGGATGAGCGCACGGCTCGAGAGGCCGCCGACGAAGAAGTTCCCCTTCCACTCGGGGACGAGGTCCCCCGTGTAGACGACGAGGCTCGACGGCGAGATCACCGGGTCCCAGTAGTAGACCGGCTGCTCCATGCCGGGCGCCTGCGTCGAGGCGTGGATCGGGGCGCCGGAGTACTCCTCGCCGTAGCCGATCGTGGGCCAGCCGTAGTCCTTGCCCGGCTGGACGAGGTTCAGCTCGTCGCCGCCGCGCGGGCCCATCTCCGCGACCCACAGCCTGCCCTGCGGATCGAGCGTGGCGCCGAGCACGTTGCGGTGGCCGATGGACCAGATCTCCGGGCGCACCCCCTTCCGCTTCGCGAACGGGTTGTCCGCAGGGATCGCGCCATCGGGGGCGATGCGGACGACCTTGCCGAAGTCGCTCCCGGGGTCCTGCGCCTGGCGGCGTCCCTCGAGGATCGAGCGATCACCCAGCGTGACGAAGAGGGTCCCGTCCCGCCGGAAGACGATCCGCCCTCCGGCGTGCGCCGACGAGTCGAGCGTCGGCTGCATCCGGAAGACGACCTGCACCTGCTCGAGCCGCGGCCGGGCGCCGAGCACCAGCTTCCCGCGCGCCACCGCGAGGCCGTTCCCGCCCTTCCGCGGCTCGTAGTACGACAGGTAGACGAGGCCGCTCCGCGCGTGGTCCGGCGCGAGCACCACGTCGAGGAGTCCGCCCTGTCCCCCGGCGTCCACGCGCGGGACGCCCTCCACCGCGGCCTTCCCGCCGTCCCTGGCGACGAGCTGCAAGCGCCCCTCGTGCTTCTCGGTCACGAGCATCCTCCCGTCGGGGAGGAAGGCGAGCGCCCACGGCAGGTCGAGGTCGCCGGCGAGCTGGGTGACGGCGAGGCGCGTCCGGGTGGTGACCTTCGGCGCGCGCGTCTGCTCGGGGAACGCCGGCTTGAACTCCGGGACGTTGGGCGGCTCGGTCTCGGCGGTCTCGGCGGGGGCGACCCGGGCGAGGGCGGCGAGCATGAGCGCGGCGGCGATCCGGACGGGGGACATGCGGCCCTTGTAGCGGCGGCCGCCCGGGATCGCTAACCCCATCCGCATGGAGCGATATGCGGCATTCCTCCGGGGTGTCTCCCCCATGAACGCCAAGATGCCGGCGCTCGCGCGCGCCTTCGAGGCTGCGGGGTTCCGCGACGTCCGGACGGTCCTCTCGAGCGGCAACGTCGTGTTCAGCGCCCGCGCGGCCCCGGTCGCGGCCCTGGAGAAGAAGGCGGAGGGCGCGATGAAGAGCCTGCCGACGGCGTTCCCGGCCATCGTGCGGCCGATCGCGGCGCTGCGCGCGCTCCTCGCGACCGATCCGTTCGGGAAGCTCCGCCTCGGTCCGGGCGCGAAGCGGGTGGTCACCTTCCTCCGCGCGCAGCCGCGGGCGGTCCCGGACCTCCCGATCGAGCTCGACGGCGCCCGGATCGTGCGCGTGCAGGGCGGCGAGGTGTTCAGCGCCTACGTGCCGAGCCCGCGCGGCCCGGTGTTCATGTCGCTCATCGAGAAGACGTTCGGGAAGGACGTCACCACGCGGACCTGGGAGACCGTGGGCAAGGTGGTCGCGGCGGCGGAGCGCTCGGGCTGAGCCTGTCGCAGGACGAGCAATCTCTTGCCCGTTCGTCCTGAGCGTAGGGCCCGCGGAGCGGGCCCGGAGTCGAAGGGCGAACGAGAGCGGTCCGAGTAGAGCCGTACGCCGCCTCCGCTCGCGGCGCTCGCGGGGGGCCGGCTTCGAACAGGGGCGCTGCGGGCACCCCGTTCCGCGCGCGGATGCCGTGCTGGCTGGCTGCGCCCCCGCGGTGTACCGCTCCGCGGGGGCCGGGCTCCGGCGCTCCGGCGGCTGTTGCGCGATGTGGCGGGGTCGAGCGCTCTCGAACCTCCGTTCGTCCTGAGCCCTTCGACAGGCTCAGGGTAAACGGAGTCGAAGGACGAACGGGAGCAGCGCTTGCTGGCCCTACGGCCCCGAGGCTCCGCCCGCCCCGATCCCCTGCTGCTCGATCGCCTGCGTGGCGCGCTGCTGCGCCTGCTTCGCGCCCTCGCTCGCCTGCTGCGCGGACTGGTTCGCGAGCTGCTGGAGCTGCTGGGCCTTGGCGCGCTCCTGCTGCTCCTTCTGCTTCGCCTCGGCGAGCTTCGCCTCGGCCTTCAGGACGTCCTCGTGCGCGGACGCCGCCTTCTTCTGCTGGTCCTGCGCCTTCTTCTGGGCGTCCTGCGCCTGCTCGAAGAGCTTGCTCGTCCGCTCCTGGTCCTTCTGGATCTGCTCGTTCGCGGCCTGCTGGCGCTTCTCGGCCTGCTCCTGCCGTTGCTTCATCTGGTCCTGCTGCTGCTCCGCCTGATCCTGCTGCTGGCCCTGCTGTTGCTGTTGCTGCTGCTCGCCCGGCTGCGCCGGCTGCGCCTCCTGCGCCCCCGCTCCCCCCGCGCCCGCGAGCAGCGACGCGGCCGCGAGCACCTTCCACCGGATCCCCATGTCGCGCCCCCTCCCGTCGACTGAACAGAACGTTGCGCATCGTCCGCCCGCGAGGTCCGGCCTGTGCCAGGCGGACCGCAGGCGCACAATGTTCCGGGGAGGAGGCGTCATGGCGAACGAGCGGATCGCGGACGAGCCCCTGTCCGCCAGCATCGGAGAGCAGCTCCAGGAGAAGCAGGCGATCGAGGAGCAGACGGAGGCCGAGCGCCTCGCGGCCGCCCGGGAGGAGGAGCGGGTGGAGCGGCACAGGGCGACGGAGCGGGAGGAGGTCGCGAAGCACCTCGGCGAGGCGGCGACGCCCGAGGGCTGGCGCGAGGCGCGGACCGAGGCGCGGGAGCGCGGCCGGAAGGCGGCGTGGCTCCGCGACTGGGGCCGCGTGCTCGCCCTCCCGGCGGCGGCCGCCGGCGGTCTCGTGCTCGGGCTCCTCGCCGGGCCGAAGAAGAAGGGCGTGCCGGTGGTGATCCCGGTCGTCATGGGCGCGCTCGTCTGGCGCCGCGTCGCGCACGCGCACGCGCGGTGAGGAGCCGCGACGACCGAGGGTGAATCGACCTGCCGGTGGCGCGGCACCCCTCCGCCCCGAGTGAGCCCGCGCGCGCGCAGCGCCGACGTGGCGTGACGTGACGTATCCTGGCGCCGTCTCCCCGGAGGCGCCCTGGCGGAAGAGCCGCACATCCTCGCGATCGATCTCGGGACCTCCGCGGTGAAGCTCGCGCTCGTCTCGGCCCGCGGGCGGGTCGCCGCCTTCGAGAGCCGGCCGCTCGAGGTGCGGCTCCTCGAGGGCGGCGGCGCGGAGCAGGATCCGGAGGCGTGGTGGGCGGCGATCCGCGACGGGACCCGGGCGCTGCTCGCCGCGGGCGCCGTGCCCGCGGCCGCCGTCCACGCCGTGGGGATCGGCGCGCAGTGGTCGGGGACCGTGCCGGTGGACGCGCGCGGGACGCCGCTCCACCCCGCGATCATCTGGATGGACGCGCGCGGCGCCCCGCTGGTCCGCGAGCTCACCGGCGGCCCGCTGCGCGTCGCGGGGTACGGGATCGACAAGCTCCTCGCGTGGCTCCCGCCCACCGGCGGCGTCCCCCAGCACGGCGGGAAGGACGCGCTCGCCCACGTGCTCTGGCTCCGGCGGGCGCGCCCCGACGTCTACGCCGCGGCGGCACGCTTCCTCGAGCCGGCGGACTGGCTCGGCGCGCGGCTCACCGGAGTGCAGGCGACGACGCCGGCGACGATCACGCTCCACTGGCTCACCGACAACCGCGACCTCGCCCGCGTGCGCTACCACCCCGGCCTCGTCGCCCGCGCCGGCGTCGATCCCGGGAAGCTGCCGCCGATCCTGCCTGCCGGGAGCGTGCTCGGCCCCCTCCTCCCCGCGTGCGCGCGGGCCCTCGGGCTCGGAGAGGGCGTGCAGGTCGTCGCGGGAGCGCCCGACCTCCAGGTCGCGGCGGTCGGGGCCGGGACGGTGGCCCCCGGCGAGGCCCACGTCTCCCTCGGCACCTCGTCCTGGCTCTGCTGCCACGTCCCGCGCAAGAAGACGGACCTCGTCCGCAACATGGCCGCGCTGCCGTCGGCCATCCCGGGCCGGTATCTGCTCGTGAACGAGCAGGAGAGCGCCGGGATCTGCCTCGAGTGGCTCCGCGACCTGCTCGGCGTCGGGGGCCCGGGGGCGGGGGGCCTCGCCGAGCTCGACCGGCTCGCGGCCGCCGCCCCGCCGGGCGCAGGCGGCGTGCGGTTCGCGCCGTGGCTCAACGGGGAGCGGTCCCCGGTGGACGACCACGCGGTGCGCGGCGCGCTCCTCCACCTCGGGCTCGGCGCCCGGCGGGAGCACCTCTGCCGCGCGGTGCTCGAGGGCGTGGCGCTCAACACGCGCTGGCTGATGGAGGGCGTGGAGCGGTTCGTCGGCGCGCCGCTCGGACCCGTGCGCGCCATCGGCGGCGGCGCGCGCTCCGCGGTGTGGTGCCAGCTCTACGCGGACGTGCTCCAGCGCCCCGTGCTGCAGGTCGAGGACCCGGTGCGGGCCAACACGCGGGGCGCCGCCCTGCTCGCCGCGGCGGCGCTGGGCTGGATCCGGATCGACGACGCGCCGGCGCTGGTCCCGGTGGCCCGCCGGTTCGAGCCCGACACCACGCTCGGGCCGCTGTACGCTGCGGCGACGCGCGAGCTCGCCCGCGCGTTCCGGGAGGCCCGGCGGCGGGCGCGGCGGCTCGGCGGCTGAGGAGGGACGTGCGATGGCTCTCGACGCGCTGCGGAACCGCAAGGCCCGGGCCGCGCTGGCGATCGCCGGCCGGCTCCCCACGCGCTGGGTGGCGGCGCTCGAGCGGGCGGTGCGGCGGATCCCCGCGGTCCGCGCCCGCCTGCGCCTGGAGCTCGATCCGCTGGTGCAGGCGCTCGCGCCGTCCGTGAAGCCGTACCGCGGCCGGCTCCCCGACGTGAGCCGGCTGCCCGCGGAGGGGCGGCCGCGCGAGGAGCTCCTCGGGGCCATCGACGCGCTCGCCGCCGAGGAGGCGCCGCGCTGGCGCGACGGGCGCGTCTCGGGCGCCGTGTACCACGGCGACCCTGCGCACGCCGCGTTCCTCGCCGAGGTATACGCGAAGGAGCTCCAGACGAACCCGCTCCACGCCGACGTCTGGCCGTCGATCGCCAAGTTCGAGGTGGAGATCGTCGCCATGACCGCGGCCCTGCTCGGCGGCGATCCCGCCGAGCCGCGCCGCGACCGGCGGATCGTGGGCGCGGTCACGTCCGGCGGCACCGAGTCGATCCTGCTCGCCATGAAGGCGTACCGCGACCGGGCCCGCGCGCGCGGGCTGGAGCGGCCGGAGATCGTCGCCCCCACCACCGCGCACGTCGCCTTCGACAAGGCCTCGCAGCTCTTCGACATGCCCATCCGCCGCGTGCCCGTCGGCCCGGACGGCGCCGCCGACCCGGCGGCGATGCGCCGGGCGCTGTCGCGGCGGACCGCGGTCCTCGTCGCCTCCGCCCCGGCGTTCCCGCACGGGCTCGTCGATCCCGTGCCGGCGCTCGCGGAGCTCGCCGCGCGCCGGCGGGTCGGGCTGCACGTGGACGCGTGCCTGGGCGGGTTCGTGCTCCCGTTCGCGCGGAAGCTCGGGTACGCCGTGCCGCCCTTCGACTTCTCCGTGCCCGGCGTCACCTCGATGTCCGCCGACACGCACAAGTACGGCTACGCCCCCAAGGGCACGAGCGTCGTGCTCTACCGCGGCGCGGACCTGCGCGCGCACCAGTGGTTCACCTCCACCGACTGGCCGGGCGGGCTCTACCTCTCGCCGACGCTCGCCGGGAGCCGCCCGGGCGCGCTCTCCGCCGCGGCCTGGGCGGCGATGCTCTCGCTGGGGGAGCGCGGGTACCTCGACGCGGCAGGGAGGATCCTGAAGGCGGCCGAGGGCGTGAAGGAGGCCGTGCGCGCGGTGCCCGGGCTCCGGCTCGTGGGCGACCCGCTGTTCGTCGTCGCGTTCACCTCGGAGACGCTCGACGTCTACCGCGTGCTCGAGGGGATGAGCCGGCGGGGGTGGAGCCTCAACGGCCTCCAGCGACCGCCCGCCGTCCACCTCGCCGTGACGCTCCGGCACGCGCAGCCCGGCGTCGTCGAGCGGTTCCGGGCGGACCTCGCGGCCGCCGCCGACGAGGCCCGCGGCGCTCCCGCCGCGGAGGGCGGCGGCATGGCCCCGGTCTACGGCCTCGCCGGCCGCCTCCCGCTGCGCGGCGTGGTGGACGACATGCTGCGGGCGTACCTCGACATGATGTACGACCCGTGAACCCGGGCGCGCCGGCGACGCGGGGCCTGCCGTCCGGTACGATGGCCCGTGCTCCCACGCCTCCCCGTCGTGAACCGCCAGGGCACCGCGCTCGACGCGGTCCTCCCCGTCCCCGAGCCCGCGCTCACCGGCCCGCTCGAGCACCCGCTCACCTTCGCGCTCGTGGTCGCGCGCCACGGCGGCCGCGCGCTGCTCGTCTTCAACCGCTGGCGCCAGCACTGGGAGCTGCCCGGCGGCGTCATCGATCCCGGCGAGTCCCCGCGCGCCTGCGCCGCGCGCGAGCTCCTCGAGGAGACCGGGCAGGAGGCGGGCGCGCTCCGGTACCGCGGCCTCCTGCGGATCCGGTTCCCGTCCGGGAAGACCGAGCTCGGCGCGCTGTACGCGACGGAGCTCCCGCCGCTGCGCCCGTTCACGGCGAACGAGGAGGTCGAGCGGATCGCGCTCTGGGACGGGCGCGAGGACGTCGGGTACGTCAACGAGATCGACGCGGCGGCGATCGCGTTCGGGTGACCACACACCCGCTCCGCGCTGCGGTCCGGCGCGCCGATCGCGCCGGGCGCGCCGCGCTCCCCCCGCGGAGCCCTACTTGAAGCTCGCCGCGAGCTGATCGAGCTTCCGCTGCTCGGCGGCGGAGACCTTGCCCATGCCCAGGAAGCCGCCCGACGCCTCGGCCGTCGCGCGCGTGGCGTGGAGGAGCTGGTCCTGCAGCTGCTTGCGCTCCTCGGCGGTGAGCCCCTCGCACAGGCCCTCGACGTAGGTCTGCCAGGCCTCGAGGAGCTGCGGCTCCGGGCGATGGTCGAGCCACCGCTCGAGGAGCTCGCGCTCGATCGTCCCCGGCTTGATGCCCTGGCCGTCGGCGTGCTCGAGCACCGCCGTGCGCTCCTCGGGATCGATCTTCCCGTCGGCCCAGGCCACCTCGACGAGCGGCACCGCCGCGAGCGCCGCGACGATCTCCGGCTTCACGTCGAGCTGGACGAGCTTCGCCAGGATCGCGTCGTTCTTGATGCCCGAGACCTGCGCGAGCGCCTCCTTGCTCTCCGTCATGCGCTTCAGCGCGCGGAGCTTCTCGACGAGCACCTTGTCCTGCTCGAGGAAGAACGACTCCTCGAGGGCGCGGGCGGCGAGGTCGTTCGGCTTCTTCGGTCCGGTGGTCATGGCGTGGCTCCTCTTATCGCGCGATCCGGTCCAGGCGGGACAGCCATTCCTCGGAGAGTCCGGCCGCCCGGGCGCCGCGGCGGACCACCTCGAGCCAGGCGGCGGCCGGGGGGGCCTCCTGGGGGAGGCGGCGGGCGGGCGCGGTCCGGTACGCGAGCGCGGCGAGCTCCTTCCCGCCCGCGTCGCGGAGCGTGACCGCGAACGGCTCGAAGAGGCCCGAGACGGCGCCCTCCTTGTGATCGACGAGCCCGCGCGCCGCGCCGGGCATCGGCACCGCGAGGCCCTCGACCC
This sequence comes from Pseudomonadota bacterium, assembly GCA_023428085.1. GTDB lineage: Bacteria > Myxococcota > Myxococcia > Myxococcales > Anaeromyxobacteraceae > Anaeromyxobacter. The sequence goes on along the minus strand of JAEYZK010000433.1, from coordinate 6,849 downwards.
AGTCGCCCGGGGCCTCGGTCAAGCTCGCCACCGCGCCGCCCCAGTGGCGGGAGACGACGTCGAACGCGAGCCGGTACCCGGGGAGGCGCGCGGGCTGCGCGCGGGAGAGGTCGGGGGGCTGGTAGCCGTGGCCCTCCGCCCACTCCGCAAACGCGGCGCGGTCGAGCGACGAGCCGTACACGAACCAGACGAAGTCGGCGGCGGAGGGCTTCGCCTCGTGCGCCTTGCCGAAGACAGGGAGCGCCATGCGCCCAGCTTAACGGGCCGCGCGCGGCGGCGCCGCGCCGCCGCGGGGCCGCGCGCGCCGCGCCCTACCGCGTCAGCACGAGCTTCGCGATCTCCGGCGGCGCGCCGAGCCGCATGGGCGGGCCCCAGAACCCCGTGCCGCGCGAGACGAAGATCTGCCCGGTGCCCGCCGCGCACCGGTGCCGGTAGAGACCGGCCACGTACGGGTACGCGAGCGAGACGAGGAGGTTGAACGGGACGATCTGGCCGCCGTGGGTGTGGCCCGAGATCTGGAGCTCGACGCCGGACGCGACCGCGGCGTCCATGTCGCGCGGCTGGTGCTGGAGGAGGACCAGCGAACGCTCCGGGTCCCGCCCCGCGAGCGCATCGCGCAGCGCCCCGGGGTAGCCGCCCGGGTGGTCGCCCCCGGCGACCTCGCGCCAGTCGTCCATGCCGGCGAGGTCGAACGAGGCGCCCGCGTCGCCGATCGCGACCCGCTCGCCGGAGAGCACGCGGATCCCGAGCCGGCGGAGCATGGCCGTCCACTGCGCCGCGCCGGAGTAGTACTCGTGGTTCCCGGTGACGAAGAAGACGCCGTGGCGCGCCTGCAGCTTCCCGAGCTCGGCGACGATGTGCCCGAGCTGGGCCACGCTGCCGTCCACCAGGTCGCCCGTGATCGCGATGACGTCGGCCCCGAGCCCGTTCGTCTGCTCGACCACGCGGCGGACCTCCTTCTCGCGGATCGTCGGGCCGACGTGCAGGTCGGTGATCTGGGCGATGGTGAGGCCCGAGAGCGCGGGCGGCAGCCGCTCGAGGACGACGGGCACCTCGGTCACCTGGGCCGGCCCGAACGCGCGCCGCGTGGCGAACGCCGTCGCGCTCCCCGCGACGACGGCCGCGCTGCCCGCGACCGCGCGCGCGAGGACGAGGCGGCGCGCCGGGTCGGCGGGCGGATCGGGCTGGGTCCGGATCCAGGCGAGCATGAACTGGACGCCCAGCCCCGCGAGCCGGATCAGGTCGAACAGCGCGACGCTGCAGAACAGGATGAAGGCGACGCCGAGCCAGGTCGTGGCGGCGATCGGTGCGGCGCGCGCCACCCACCCGCTCGCCGCCCGCATCAGGAAGAGCCCCGCGGGGACGCCGACCGCGAGGAGCACCAGGAGCACCGTCAGGAGCCGCCGCCAGGAGTCGGGCAGCTGCGGATCCCGGACGAGACGGAGCCAGAGGTACGCGTGCATGCCGCCGACGACGAGCAGGACGACGAGCAGGAACGCGATGATCGCGAGGGCCCTGAGCATGAGCCGAGAGGAGTAACGCGGGGGGGCGGGGGATGCCAGCGCGGCGAAGAGGCCGGGTTCGGGACCGGGAGCGGGTGCGGCGCCGGGAGCGGGGACGGGAATCGGAGAGGCGGAGGCGGGTACGGGTCGCGGCGCCGGCTCATCCCGTACCCGCCCCTGCTGCGCGCTCTACCTCCACGCCACCAGCACCTGCCGCCGGCCGTCGAGCTCGGCACGCTCCCGGGCGTACCACCGCTCGAACTTCGTCACCTCCCACCGGCGGTGCGGGCGCGCGTAGAAGTGGGCGCGCGCCTCGTCGAGCCGGGCGTACGCGGCGCGGAGCTCGGCGCGCTGGTGCTCGACCCAGCGCCTGCGCTCCCGGTCCTGGTGACGCCCATCGGGGCCGCGCCAGCCCGGACCGCCATCGCGCGCGCCGCGCTCCCAGTCGGGCCCGCGGCCGTCGTGGCCGGCGCGGACGCTCCACTCTGCGTGAACGACGACCGGCGGGGCGTGCACCTTGACGTGCACGTGGCCCGGCGGCTGGAGCTCGCAGGCGTGGACGGCGGCGGGGGCCAGCGCGGCGGCGGCGGCGATCGCGAAGGCGGCGTTGCGGATGGCGGTCTTCATCGTGTGCTCTCCTCGGTTCACGTTCACGCAGAGGAGACCGCCGGGGCCGCCCGCGCATTCAATCGGCCCCGCCCGGGCGCGCGCGCCGTGCCGTCGTTTCACGCGTGCGGGAGATTCACGCGCCGGCGCGGCGAGGGCGCCCGCGCTGCTCACGGGGGCGCGAGCGCGTCGAGCTTCGCCGCCAGGATGAAGTCGTTCTCGGAGAGACCGCCGACGGCGTGCGTCCAGAGCGTCACGTCCACGGTGGAGAAGTGCACGCAGAAGTCGGGGTGGTGCCCCTCGGCCTCGGCGAGCTCCGCCATCGCGTTCACGAACCGCATCGCCTCCCGGAAGTCGGCGAACCGGAGGTGCCTGTGGAGCTTCTTGTGCCCGTCGCGGACCTCCCAGCCGGAGACGGAGCGGGCCGCCACCTCCACCTCGCCGGGGGTGAACGCCGGGATGCCGCCCTCGCACGGAACGCACCGCTTGCTCGCGTAGTCCATGGGCGACCTCTGCCGGGCCCGCCGTGACGTCGCAAGCCCAACCCGGGATGCCGCGCTCCGCCCCGCGCCGCGCGATACTCGGCGCATGGAACGACTCTTCCTCGCCGCCGGCGCGATCTCCGGCGGGCTCGCCGTCGCCGCCGGCGCGTTCGGCGCGCACGCCCTGCGGGCGCGGCTCGCGCCGGACCTCCTCGCCGTCTGGAAGACCGGCGCCGAGTACCAGCTCGCCCACGCGCTCGCCCTCCTGGCCGTCGGGTGGCTCGCCGTGCGGGCGCCGGGCGCGGCCACGGCGGCCGCCGGCTGGCTCTTCCTCGCGGGGACGGCGCTCTTCTCCGGGAGCCTCTACGCGCTCGCGCTCTCGGGGGTCCGCGCGCTGGGCGCCGTGACGCCGCTCGGAGGCGTCGCGTTCCTCGCGGGCTGGGTGGCGCTGGCCTGGGCCGCGCTCCGGATGCGTCCGGGCTGATTCGCCGCAAGCGTGGAATCCCTCTCGCGTCGCATCCCTACGCAGGAACCCGGACGCCGCATGTTCCTCGTTGACGCCCGGCGTACGCGGGTCGTAAGACCGTCCCCGGCCCATGACCCCCACGGATCGAGCCGTCGGATTCCTCCGCGCGAACGGGATGTTCCACGGCGACATCGACGCCGCGCGCTGCACCCAGGAGTTCCTCTCCGAGATGGCCGCCGGGCTCGCCGGCAAGCCCAGCTCGCTCCGGATGATCCCGACGTTCATCGACGCGGAGGGCGCCATCCCCGTGCGCCAGCCGGTGATCGCGATGGACGCCGGCGGGACCAACCTGCGCGTCGCCCTCGTCGAGTTCGACGAGGAGGGCGAGCCGGTGATCTCCGGCTTCGAGCGCCACCGCATGCCGGGGCTCGACGGCGAGATCCCGTGCGACGCGTTCTTCGGGGTGCTGGCGGGCCACGTGAAGAAGCTCGCCGCGCGGGCCTCGCGCGTCGGGTTCTCGTTCTCCTACCCGGCGGAGATCCTCCCGTCGCGCGACGGCAAGGTCCTCTCGCTCTCCAAGGAGCTCCGCGTCGCCGGGATCGTCGGCCAGCTCGTCGGCGAGCGCATCAACGCCGCGCTCCGGGCCGCGGGCGTCCCGCGGGACCTCCGGTTCGTGGTGGTGAACGACACGGTCGGCGCCCTCCTCGCCGGACGCGCCGCGCACGGCTCGCACCGCTACAGCCGGTACGTCGGGTTCGTGCTGGGCACCGGCCTCAACTGTGCGTACGTGGACGCGAACGAGCGGATCGCGAAGCGGCGCGACCTCGCCGCGGGCGGCCGCCAGATCATCAACGTCGAGTCCGGCAACTACGCCCGCGTGCCGCGCGGGACCGTGGACCTGGCCTTCGACCGGCAGAGCGCGGAGCCGGGGAGCTACCACCTCGAGAAGAGCGTGTCCGGCGCGTACCTCGGGCCCATCGCGCTCGGGACGCTCCAGGCCGCGGCGGCGGAGGGGCTCTTCTCGGCGGGCGCGCGGGAGTGCATCGAGGCCTGGCCGCGGCTCGAGACGCCCGACCTCGAGCCCTTCCTCGGCGGCGCGGGCGGCACCGGGCTGCACGCCGCGCTGGTCCGGGCCGGCAACGCCGACGACCTCGCGCTCGCGGTCGGGCTCGTGGACGGCCTCCTCGAGCGCGCCTCCAAGCTCGCCGCGGTCAACGTCTCCGCGGCGCTGCTCCAGAGCGTCCCCACCGGCCCCGCCGACGCGCCCGCCTGCGTGACCGTGGACGGCTCGACCTTCTGGCGGCTGCGCGGCTACCACGAGCGGATCGCCGCCTGGATCGACCGGATCCTCGCCGGGCGGCTGCGCTACGAGGTGATCTCGGTCGAGAGCGCCGCGCTGGTCGGGGCGGCGGTGGGCGGGATCACGAACTAGAGACCTCACCGCTCGTGCTTCGACAGGCTCAGCACGAGCGGACGTCGGAACTCCGCTCGCCCTGAGCGTAGGCCCGCGCAGCGGGCCGGAGTCGAAGGGCGAGCGATCGGAGTCCCTCATGCCCTGGACCCCCCAAGACATCGCCCGCATGATCGATCACTCCGTGCTCCGCCCGGAGCTCACGCCCGACGAGGTGGTGAAGGGCTGCGCGGTCGCGAAGAGGTACGGGACCGCCACCGTCTGCTGCACGCCCGCCGACGTCGCGCTGTGCAAGCGCGCGCTCGCCGGGAGCCCGGTGAAGGTGGCCGCGGTGATCGGGTTCCCGAACGGCTCCTCGACGACGGCGACGAAGGTGTTCGAGGCCGAGCGGGCGATCGCCGACGGCGCGGAGGAGCTCGACATGGTCCTCCACGTCGGCCGGCTCCGCGGCGGCGATCTCGACTACGTGCGCGCCGACGTGAAGGCCGTCTGCGACGCCGCCCACGCGCGCGGCGCGCGCGTGAAGGTGATCCTCGAGAACTGCTACCTCACCGACCTCCAGAAGGTCGCCGCGTGCAAGCTCTGCGAGGAGGCCGGCGCCGACTGGGTGAAGACCTCCACCGGGTTCGGCACGGGCGGCGCGACGCTCCCCGACCTGAAGCTCATGAAGGCGACGGTCTCGGACAAGGTGCAGGTGAAGGCCGCCGGCGGCGTGCGCGACCTCGACATGGCGCTCGCGGTCCGCGCCCTCGGCTGCACGCGGTTCGGCGCGACCGCCACCGAGGCGATCATGGAGGAGGCGATCCGGCGGGGCGGGGGGGAGTAGGCACGCAGGGCTACGGCCCCGGCGCGACTCCGGGTGCGGCGTTGCTCCAGGGCGCGAACCTCGTCGAGGGGGGTGCCTCCGCGGCGGGAATCCCGTCCACGTAGACCACCCGCCCGCCCAGGCCCGCCGGCACGCGCGCGCCGGGCGTGAGGATCCCGACGAGGTTCAGCGGATCGGCGGCCGAGAGCTCCACCCGCTCGGCCCCGTCGCGCGGGAGCCGCCGCACGGCCCGGAGCGCGTCCACCGCCTCGGGCAACGCGAACTGCTCGCCCGAGCGGCCGGCGACGAACCGTCCGCCGCGGATCGAGCCGCGCGCCTCGAGCCGCCGGTACGTCCGGACGAGCTCCCGCCAGGGCGGTGCGTCCTCGCGCGCGAGCAGGTCGCGGAAGACGACGCCATAGCGCCGGAGGTAGAGCTGCGCGAGCCGCTCGTGCAGGTCCGGCGCGCCGGGATCGGGCTCCAGCGCCTCCTCTGGCGCGAGCAGGAACCAGCGCCCTCCGCCCGCGGCGGCGCCCCGCGCGCCGCCGTTCACGAGCGCGCGCAGGCCGGCGAAGCCGTCGCAGCTCGCGCGGCCCGCGGCGACGAGCGCCCAGAGGCCCTCCTCGACCTCGGCGCGCGAGCGGCGCGTCGCGGCGCCGAGCTCGGAGACGAAGGAGGCGCCGCGCGCGCGGAGCGCGGCCGCGACCTCGCGGGCGCGCGGGGGGAGGGCGTCGTCGGGGGCCAGCTCGAGTGATCCCGTCACCGCTCGTGCTTCGACAGGCTCAGCACGAGCGGACGAGAGAACCCGCTCGCCCGGACCATTCCGCAGGCTCAGGTGAGGTGCGAGCGGGACATATTTCGCCGCCGCGAGGAGCCACGGCAGGTCCTCGCGCAGCGCGAGCGTCACCGGGGCGGCGCGCGTGGGGGCTCGGCCGCGCGGCACCTCGGCTTCGGCGGGTTCACGCACCGACAGCCGCCCCCACGCGACCTCGCCCGCGAGGCAGAGGGCGTCGAGCATGCCGGGCGCGTAGCCTGCCACGCGCGCGGCGAGGAGGTCCCGCTCCCACGCGCCGGCCGCGGCGTGGAACCCCTCGAGCTGGCCGACGACCTCGGCGAGCCCGCGCTCTCCGTGGACCTGCGTCCCGGGCGCGACGTGCTGCCAGCGGAGGAGGAAGCGGAGGAAGTCGGCGGTCGTGACCGGCTCGATCTCGCGGCGCAGGCGGGAGAGCGTCGCCCGGTGGATGCGGGCGAGGACGGTGCGCTCGCAGAAGTCGGGCGCGTCAGGGGTCTCCTGATGTCCGCTCGAGCGGCCGCGGGGACGCGCCTCGGGCTCGGGCTCGTTCACGGGGAGGAACCGCCCCCGCAGCACCCGCCCCTCGCCCTCGAGCGCGACGAGCGCGATCGCCACGTCCTCCTCGGAGAGGCCGAGCCGCTCCGCGAGCGACGCCGCGGTGTGCGGCCCGAGGTGCGGGACCCAGCCGCGCACGAGCTCGACGACCGCCTCGTCGGCGCGCGCGGGGACCCGCTCCGCCGCGAGCGGCGCGAGGTCCGGCGCGAGCCGGCGGATCCCCGCGACC
>JAEYZK010000409.1 GCA_023428085.1 Pseudomonadota bacterium | reverse complement strand
CCCTCGCCGCACGCCTTGTCGAGCGGCCCCTCCCGCTTCTCCAGCACGACGACGTCGAGCCCGCGCGCGGCGGCGCCGGCGGCGAAGGCGAGGCCCGCGGGGCCCCCTCCCACCACGACGGCGTCGCGCAGGCGCGTCACGACCCCTCGGGCGGCGGCGTCCGGCGCCGCCGCGCCCGCGCGAACGCGAGCTGCGAGCGGGCCGCCATCGCGGCGAGCTTGAGCGCCCCGACCTTCTCCGGCGGCCGGAGCGTCCCGGCCTGGAGCCGCCGGAGCGCCTCGCCGCGGCGGAGCTTCCCCGACGAGGTCCGCGGCAGCGTGCCGGGCGGGAGGAGGTGCACCTCGTGCGGCTCGACCCCGGTCGCCTCGAGCACGGCGCGGCGGACGGCGGAGGCGAGCCCGCCGTCCTCCGAGGCCCCCCGCGCCCGCTCCGCCAGCACCACGAGCGCCTCGCCGCAGCCGTCCACCGGCACGCCCACCGCGACCGCGCAGCCGGGTCGGAGGCCGGGGACGCCCGCGAGCGGCGCCTCGAACTCCTCCGGCGCGTGGTTCGCGCCGCGGACGATGACGACGTCCTTCGCCCGGCCGTGCACGTACAGCGCGCCGTCCACGACGAAGCCGAGGTCGCCCGTGTCGAGCCAGCCGCCCGGGAGCGCCCGCGCGGTCGCGGCCGGATCGCCCAGGTAGCCCTGCATCAGCGCCGGTCCGCGCACGAAGATGCGCCCGAGCCGCCCTTCCCCCAGCGTCGCGCCGCCCGCGCCGTCCGTGCGGTCCGCGAGCGCCGGGCGCACGGCGACCTCGACGCCGGCGACGGGCGTGCCGACCGACAGCACCTCGCGGTCGCCGGGCGCGACCTCGCCGTCGCGCGCGAGCCGCACGGGATCGACGCGGCGGCCCTCGAGCCCGGCGCCGGGCCGCGCGAACGTGACCGCGAGCGCGGCCTCGGAGAGGCCGTACACGGGGACGAGCGCGCCGGGGTCGAAGCCGTGCGGCGCGAGCAGCGCCGCGAACCGGCGCATCGCGTCGCCGGAGACGGGCTCGGCGCCGTCGAGGGCGAGGCGCCAGCGCGCGAGCGAGAGGCCGGCGAGATCCACGGGGCGCACGCGGTCCGCGACGTACGCGTAGGCGAAGCTCGGGGCGGCGGAGATCGTCCCGTGGTGGCGGGCGACCGCCCGGGGCCACAGCGCGGGCCGGGCGAGGAAGTGCTCTGGCGCGACCAGCGCGAGCGGGCCGGGGTACGTCGCCGGCCCGAGCAGCCCGCCGATGAGCCCCATGTCGTGGTAGAGCGGCAGCCAGCAGACGAGCGCGTCGCGGCTGCGATCGGGCTGCGTGGACACCACGAGCGCGTCGACCATCGCCCGCAGCGCGCCGTGCGTGAGCGCGACCGCCTTCGGGTCCACGGTCGAGCCCGACGAGAACTGCACGAGCGCGAGCGCGCCGGGCGCGGGCAGGCGCACGGGCGCGGGCGGGCCCGCGCGCAGCGGCTCCGCGTCCACGCACCCGAGCGGCGGCCGGGCGCGCTCCACGACGCCGCCCAGGAGCCGCCGCGTGCCGCCGCCGGAGACGACGATCCGCGCGCCCGCGACGTCGAGCATCCGCGCGGTCGCGGCGATCCACTCGTCCATCCGCCCGAGCCGCACCGGCGGGTAGAGCGGCACCGGCACGGCGCCGCACCACCACGCGCCGAAGAAGGCGTCGAGGAACGCGGGCTCGGTCCGGAGGACGATGGCGACGCGGTCGCCGGGCGCGACCCCGAGGGCGGCGAGCGCCGCGCCGGTCCGCGCCGCACGATCGACGACCGCGCCCCACGTGAGGAAGGTCTCGCGCTCGTCGAGGCCGACGAACGTCACGCCGCTCGGATCGCCGCCCGCCTCGGCGAACGCGTGCACGAGCGTCGGCCGGCGCGGCGGCGGCAGCGGCGGGCCGCGCAGGATCACGGCAGCAGCTCCGGGCTCGCGCGCGCGGCGACGAGGCGCGCGAGGTCCTCGAGCGAGCGGGTGGTGGCGCCGTCGTCGTCGGTGAGCGCGATCCGGAACCGGTCCTCGACGGCCACGACGAGCGAGAGGAGCAGGAGCGAGTCGAGCTGCCCCGCGAGCGGCGCCTGGCCGTCGGGCGGGGCGCCGAGCCGCAGGTCGTCGCGCGCGATGCGGAGGATCTCGTCGGCGACGCGGCGCTCGAGATCCGTCACGGTTCGCTCCGGGGGCCGGCTGCGGTCGCGCGCTCCCGCTCGCCCTTCGACTCCGCCTGCCCTGAGCGTAGGCCGTGGGCCGGAGTCGAAGGGCGCAGGGCGAGCGGATGGTGCGGTGTCGGGACCAGGCGCGGCACCCCCTCGAACGCCTCCCGCCACGCCGCCCCCAGCGCCCGCTCCTCGGCGCGGATCCGCACCGCGAGGAGGAGCGCGTTCCCGAGCGTGGCGGCGATCGCCGTCCGCCACGCGCCGGCGGCGAGCGGGAGCGCCGCCACCTCGACGGCGACCGCGAGGTAGTTCGGGTGGCGCAGCCAGCGGTAGGGCCCCGCCCGCACCGGCGGCGCGCCGGGGGGGACGAGCACCTCGGTGGTCCAGCGCTCCCCGAGCGTCCGGATCACCCACCAGCGGAGCGCCTGCGCGAGCGCGACGAGCGCGGCCGCGGGGAGCGCGGCGGCCCAGGGCCACTCCGCGAGGAGGAGCGCGGGCTCGGCGAGGCACGCCGCGAGGAGCGCCGCGTGGAAGGCGACCATGACCGGGTAGTGGCCGCGGCCGGCCTCGACCGCACCCCGCGCGCGGAGGCGAGCGGCGTTCCGGCGCGAGACGAGGAGCTCGGCGACGCGCTCCAGCGCGACCAGGGCCACGAGGGCCCTCCCCATGGCGAGCGCGGTCACCACGCGAGGAGCACCAGCTCCGACGAGAAGCCCGGCCCCATCGCGGCGAGGATGCCGAGGTCGCCCTCCTGGGCCTCCGCCGCGTCGAGCACGTCGCCGAGCACGAACAGCACGGAGGCCGACGAGAGGTTCCCGATCTCCTGCAGGGAGCGCCAGGAGCGCTCGATCGCGGCCGCGGGGAGCTCGAGCGCCGCCGCGAACGCCTCGAGCACCTTGGGCCCGCCGGTGTGCGCGATCCAGTGCCGGATCCGGCCGCGCGTGAGGCCGTGCGCGGCGAGGAACGCGTCCACGTCCGCGCCGATGTGGTCCTTCACGACCTGCGGGACCTGCGCCGAGAGGACGACCTTGAAGCCGGAGTCCACGACGTCCCAGCCCATCACCCACTCGGTGTCGGGGTAGAAGATCGAGCGCGTGGCGACGACCCGCGGCCCGCGGCGCCGCGGGTGGTCGCCGCCGACGAGCACCGCCGCCGCCGCCCCGTCGCCGAAGAGACCGGTGGCGATGATGTTCGCGACCGAGGCGTCCTCGCGCTGCAGGGTGAGGGAGCAGAGCTCGACGGACAGCAGCACGGCGACCTCGTCCGGGAACGCGCGGAGCACGTCCGAGGCGCGGGCGAGGCCGGCCGCGCCCGCCATGCAGCCGAGGCCGAAGATCGGCGTCCGCTTCACGTCGGGCCGGAGGCCGAGCCGGTTCACGAGCCGTGCGTCGAGCGACGGGGTCGAGATCCCCGTCACCGTGACGAAGAAGAGGTGGTCCACGTCGGCGGGCGCGAGCCCCGCGCGCGCGAGGCCGTCGCGGATCGCCGCCTCGCCCACCTCGGCGCCGACGCGGAGGAACGCCGCGTTGCTCTTCGCGAAGGAGTCGAGCGCCGCGTACGCGGCCAGCGGCAGGGCGAGGTGCCGGCCCCCGACCCGCGTCGCGCGGTGCAGCTCGGAGAGCCGGTCCAGGTTGAAGTGGTGCTTCCGCCAGTGCTCGGCGAAGGCCGCGATGAGCGTCTCCTGGTCGGCGAAGTGCGGGGGCAGCGCCCGGCCGACCGCGAGCACGTGGGGAGGGTGCGCCATCCCACGCAATGTAACCGTCGCCCGGGTCCGCGGGTCCTCCCGCGGATCCGCGTCACCCGACCGGGCCGGAGCGAGGAGGCGGCCGGTGTCCGTCGCCGCCCGCACACGCGTCCCGCCGCCCACACCTGGCGTCCAGGCGGAGCAAGTGCCGGCAACTCCGGCGCGCGCGTGGGCTGCGACGCTGGCGCGCCGCTTGCCATCTGTCCCGTCCGGGAACTCGGAGTATCATCCGGTCCGCGCTGGCGACGGGCGGGGCCGCTGCCGGCGGGGCGGGGCGGCACGCCCCGTGAAATCGAAGGGGGATCGAATGCTCGCTGCTGCGCTGCTCTCGCTGCTCCTGACGGCCCCGGCCGTCGCGCCCGCCCGCGAGAGCGGGGTCCCGATCGGCCGTGGCAAGGAGAGGCCGAAGGTGCGGCTGACCGCGCCGCAGGGCGGCTGGATGGTGGGGCGGATGCTCTCGGTCGAGGGCACCGTCTCGGATCCGACCGTCGATCCGATCCTCATCTCGATCAACGGCGACCGCTACCTGCTCCGGACGCAGAACGGCCAGTTCTCCCGGAAGTTCCCGGCGGCGGCGGGGAAGAACGTGGTCGTCGCCATGGCGACGAACCAGGGCGGGAGCGCGACGGCCCAGGTCACCTGTCACGCGCAGATCCCGCCGGTGCCGCTCCGGGCCGTCCTCACGAGCGACACCGACGGCGTCTACACCGACCTCCACATCTACGAGCCGACGGACGCCTCGGAGGCCGGCGGGAAGCTCGAGCTCCCGAAGATGGCCCACGTCTACTGGGCGAACACCGAGAGCCCGAGCGGCGGGACCTTCTACCTGAACGAGCAGGGCGGCGACTTCGACCAGCCCGGCTACGGCCCCTACCTCTACGTCCACCGCGCGCCGCCCCGGGGCGTGTTCCTCGTCGCGACGAACTACTGGCCGTCCGGCGACAAGGCCCACACCGTCGGCACGCTCAACCTCACGCTGTTCGAGGGCACGCCCGCGGAGGCGAAGCGGACCGTCCGCATCCCGCTCGCGACGCCGGGGACGACGCGCGTGCTCGCCTGGATCAACGTCCTCGGCCCGGGCCAGGCGGACGTCTACGTGCCGGGCCAGGACCCGGCGCCGACGACGGGGTGGCCGTCGAACCTCGACGAGATCGCGGCGCGGCTCGCGCGGGCGTCCGGCGGCGAGGGGGAGTAGCCGATGCGGGGGAGCCTCCTGGCGGCCCTGCCCGCGGCGCTGCTCGCGAGCGCCGGGGCAGCATCGCCCGCCCGCGCCGACGGCGCGGCGGAGGCGGTGCTCCGGCGCCTCGTCGCCGAGACCGCCGTCGCCCAGGCGCGCCGCATCGACCCGGGCTGGGAGGAGCGCCAGCGCGACTGCGCCGGCCTCGTCCGGTTCGCGTACCGGCGCGCGTTCGCGCGGCTCGCGCCGGAGCGGGTGGCGGAGGGGCTCTTCCGCGACGCCGACGGGCGGCCGGCGCAGTTCGCCGACGCGGCCACGCTCCTGCGCACGACCTTCGCGCCGCTCGGGCGCGGCGAGGACGCGCGGCGCGCGCTCCGCTCGGGCGACCTCGCCGCGTTCGCGCGCGACGAGGACGGCGTCCCCGTCCTCCACCTCATGCTGCTCGTCGTCGCCGACGATCCCGCCCACGCACCGCCGCTCGTCGTCTACCACCCGGGCGCGCCGGGGGCCGAGGTGCGGCTGGGCCGGCTCGACGCGCTCGCCCGCGAGGCGCCCGGCGGCTGGCGGCCCGTCCCGGAGAACCCGCTGTTCCTCGGCTTCTACCGCTTCAAGGAGTGGACTCGATGACCCGGAAGACCAAGCTCGTCGTCGCGGCGGGGGCCGCGGCGGTGCTCGCGGCCGCGGCCGTGACCGCGGTGCTCCTGGCGCGCCGCCGGGAGGGCGCGCCGGCCGACGCCCGGCCGGCGACGCAGAAGCAGGTCCTCGTCGTCGGGACCGTCGCGGCGACGCCCGCGTTCTGGGTGGACGTCCACGCGCCGGCCGCGCTGTGGAAGGCGGCGCGCGAGAACCCGTGGGTGAAGCGGGCGCTGGCGGAGCCGCTCGGGCAGGGGATGGGCGCGGGCCTCGCCGCCTTCCTCGGGACGCGCGGCACCGACCTCGCCAACTCGTTCGAGGGCACGGTCCTCGATCTCGTGCTGGCGAAGCTCCTCGCGGATCCGTTCCGCGTCGTGATCCTCGGCGGCGCCGAGGCGACGGGCGCGCCGGTGATCGTGGTGCCGGAGCCCTCGTCGCCGGCCGAGGCGGCGTTCGACATCCTCGAGACGGCCGCGGCGAACGGCAGCTACGAGGCCCAGCGGTGCCCCGGCGCCGACGCCCCGCTCGCCGAGACGCTGGCGGTCTCGCGCTGGCTCATCGCCGATCACGCCGTGTTCGCCGCCCGCCTGGACGGCCGGATGGCGCTCGCCCGGAACCCGGTCGCCGTGGTCCAGGCGCTCTGCGCCCGGCTGCCCGCGCTCGCGTCGCGGGGCGGCGTCGACCTCTCCCTCACCTTCGCGCGCGCGGGGCTCGGCCGCGCGCCGCTCCTCGGCGCGACCCTGCTCGGCCTCGGCGAGACCACCACGCTCCAGTTCGCCCTCGAGGAGGGGAGCCTCGTGCCTCGCGGCATCGCCGGCGACCTCGCCATGGGCGAGCGGCTCGGCGCCGCGACCCCGCCCGACGAGCTCCTGCGGCTCCTCCCCGGCGACGCGGGCGTCGTCCTGCTCACGACGCTCTCCCTGCCGGAGGCGCTCGACCAGACGTCGCTCTCCGAGCACCTCCGCGGCACGTTCCAGGGCAAGCGGCACGCCCGCACGGTGGCGGTGCTGTGGAACCCCGGCCCGGGCGCGACGCAGGTCGCGGTGGCCTGGCCGGCGCGGGACGCGGACTTCCTCCGCGAGGCGTTCGCCGGCCCCAACGAGCTCCTCCGCGTCGAGGCCTGCGGCCACGTGGTGCTCGCCTCGACCGCGTCGCTCGCGAGCGCGGCGCAGCGCGCGTGCGGGGGGAGGTCGCCCTCGCTCCTGAACGCCGCGCCGGCGGTCGTGGCCGGGCTCCGGCAGCCGGCCTCCGTGGGCGTCCACGTGAACGCCGGCCTGGCGCTGTCGCGCGTGCTGGCCGAGGCGTGGGCCGCCGAGAAGGGGAAGAGCGCCGCCTCGCCGGAGATCGAGTCCGCGCGGCGGCTCCTGGAGGAGCTGCCGTCGATGGGGCTGCGCGGCGTCGCCAAGGGCGGCGCCCTGCAGCCGGGAGGGTACAAGTCGTGAAGAGGCACCTCGTCCGCACGCTCACCAGCGCCGCCCTCGCCGCGCTGGCGCTCGCCGCCGGCCCCGCCGCCGCCAAGCCGGTCTACCTCACCGTCCCGCGCGCGTTCGGCACGCACGAGGCGCCGACCCTCGACCTCGCCTTCCAGGCGCGCGGTCCGGTGGAGCTCCGCGTCCTCCAGCCCGAGCCGCTCGACCCGTTCCTCGCGAGCCAGCTCGACCTCCGGCGGGCGTACGTCCCCCCGACGGTGAAGGACAATCCGTTCCGGTACCTCGCCCGCGGGCTCAACGAGTCGCGCCTCCCGGGCACGTTCCTGTACCGCGCCCTCGGCGAGGAGTTCCGGCGCGCGCTCTCGCCCGCGCTGCCGGGCCGGACGGCGGAGCCCTCGGATCGCCAGGTGGTCCGGCTGCTCGAGGGGCCGGAGAAGCTCGTGGACGCGCCGCGCGGCACGAAGCTCGTGAGGCGGCTCTGGCTCAACCTGGATCTCGGCGGCACGGACCGCGACTACAGCGTCCCCGGGTTCGAGCTCTGGGGGTCCGCGTCGGCGTGGGAGGAGCGGAAGGTCACGCTCGATCCGCTGCCCGCGGGCATCTACCTGGTGCAGCTCGTGCAGGGGAAGGTCGAGGGCCAGGTGGTCCTCGTCGTCACCGACCTGCGCGTCCAGGTGAAGCAGACCGACGGCGAGGCGCTGGTGCGGGTCGCCGGCAAGGACGGCAGGCCGGTGCAGGGCGCCGAGGTCCGGCTCCGGACGCCCGCCGGCGCGGGCCCGTCCGGCAAGACCGACGGCCAGGGCGAGGTGCGACTCGAGGTGAAGGAGCCGCGGCTCGTGGCGGTGGTGCAGGCGGGGACGGATCGGGCGCTCGTCGACACCGACTTCTACTCCACCCTGGCGGCGGCGCCCGACGTCTTCGTGTACACCGACCGGCCGATCTACCGGCCCGGCGACGCCGTCCGGTTCCGGGGCATCGTCCGCCAGCCGGACGCGTTCCTGTCGCGGCTCTTCCGGCCGAAGGCGCGCGAGGTGTCGGTCGCGCTCGCGCTCGCCGCAGGCGAGGGTACGGCCAGGGCCCGGGTGGACGAGTTCGGGTCGTTCTCCGGGCAGCTCGTCGTCCCCGACGAGACCGCGACCGGCGTCGTCCGCGTCACGGCCAGCCTCGACGGGAGCCCGCACGGCGCCGACGCGCGCGTGGACGAGTACGTGAAGCCCACGTTCTACCTCGAGGTGGCGAGCGACGCCGAGACGGTCCGGCCGGGCGAGGCGATCACCGCGAAGATCCGCGCCCGCCGCTACTCCGGCGGCGCGCCGGAGGGCGCGCGCTACGAGGTGTTCCTGTACAAGGCGCTGCTCGAGAGCCCGCGCTGGGTGGACGACGCCGGCCTGGGCGCGCAGGGCAGCGCCGTGACGTACGGGAGCGCGTCCACCACCGAGGGCAAGCTCTCCGTCCCCGACCGGCTCTACTCGTCCCTCGAGCAGCGCCAGGCGGCCTACAGCGAGGACCCGTGGGCCACGGCGCCGACGTTCGACGAGAACGGCGAGGCCGAGGTGACGATCCCGGTGCCGCCGCTCGCCGCGGGCGACGAGCGGTTCCCCTGGCGCTACAGCCTCTCGGTGCGCGCCCGCGACGACCAGGGCACGTTCGCCGCCGCGGGCCGGCCGTTCTTCCTCGCGCCGAGCGAGGTGCTGGGGACGGTCCGGCCCGGGGCGATGGTCACGCTCGCCGGCGGCGAGGCGCCGCTCGCCGTCCGGGCCACCACCCTCTCCGGCGCGCCGTACCGCGGCGCGACCGGCAAGGTGGCCTTCGTCCTGCGGAAGGCCGACGGCGGGGAGGACGGGATCTCCGAGGCCTCGTTCACGTGCGGGGACGACGGCGTCTGGCGCGGCGCGATGCCGGCGCCGAGGGCCGGGACCGTGGTCGCCCGCGTGACGCTCGCCGACAAGGCGGGCCGCACGTGGAGCGGCGAGGGCTCCCTGCTCGTCGTGGGCACGAAGGGCGAGGAGTCCGTCCGCGTCCCCGCGCTGCAGCTCGGGGGCAAGGGCGACGCGCTCGTCCCGGGCGACGAGGGCGAGCTGGTCGCGCTCTTCCCGGCGGGCTGGGGTCCGGACCGGAAGGACCAGGGCAAGGTCTGGGTCACCCTCTCCGGCACGGGGATCTTCGACACGAAGGTGATCGAGGTGGACGGGCTCTCGCTCGTCCACCGCTTCCCGGTCGAGCGCCGGTTCGGGAGCGCGGTGTACGCCTCGCTCGCGTACCCCACGGCCACGGGCCGCTGGGAGGAGCGGACCGTCCCGTTCCGGATCGTGCCGCCCGAGCGTGTGCTCTCCGTGAAGGTCTCGGCGGAGCGGCCGGAGGCCGAGCCGCTCGGGCCGCAGACGCTCGCGCTGCGCGTCACCGATCACCAGGGGCGCGGGGTCCGGGCGCAGGTCTCGATCGGCGTCGTGGACAAGGCGATCTACGCCCTGCAGGGCGAGCTGCGGCCGCGGGCGCTCGACTTCTTCTACCCGCTCGTCCGCAACAACGTCGCGACCTTCACCTCGGCCGAGTTCCAGGGCTACGGCTACGGCGAGCTCCTGGCGCGCGCCTTCCAGGGCCCGGGCCACGCCTTCGCCGCGGTGAAGCCGCCCAGCAAGGTCCGCGAGGTGGACACCGCCTACTGGAACCCGGCGGTCGTGACGGACGAGGACGGCCGCGCGGCCGTGACCTTCGCGCTCCCGTCGAACCAGACGATCTGGACCGTGACCGCCGTGGCCGCGGACGCCGCCGGGCGCTTCGGCGAGTCCACCGCGGAGTTCACGGCGCGCGGAGGCACCGTCCTCGTCGCATCCGCGCCGCTCTTCCTCCGCGAGGGCGACACCGCGGTCGGCTCCGTGCGGCTCTCCCGGCCGGAGAAGGCTGCGACGCCGGGGGCGAGGAAGCCGGAGCACGGGCCCCTCCAGCTCACGGTGCAGGCGCAGGGCGCGCTCGCCGGGCCCGCGGTCCAGGAGGCGGTGACGCTCGCCCCCGGCGCGGAGCGGATCGTGCCGGTCTCGCTCGAGGCGAAGCAGGGCGGCGGAGGACGCGTCGTGCTCGCGCTGGCGGGCGGCGACCGGCCGCTCTCGGATCAGCGCGACGTGCCGGTGCGGCCGGCGGCGGTGGAGCAGGTGGTCACCGCCGTTGCGTTCGGGGGCGGGCGGCTGGAGCTCGCGGTGCCCGCGGGCGCGCAGGTCGAGAGCGTGGAGCTCTCGCTGCGGCCGTCGTCGGTGGCGCTCGCGCTCGCGCAGCTGGAGGACCTGCTCACGTACCCGCACGGCTGCCTCGAGCAGCTCGTCGCGACCACCGTGCCCAACGTCGCCCTCCACCGCGTCCTCGAGACGACGGGGGCCGCGCAGGGCCTCGACCCGGCGGCGCGGGCGCTGCTCGCCGAGGCCCGCTCCCGCGCCGCGCAGGGCGTGGACCGGATCCTCGCGCTCGCGAAGCCGGGCGGCGGGTTCACCTGGTTCTCCGGGGCCGAGGAGGCGTCGGTCCCGCTGACGCTCATCGCGCTCGACGGCCTCGCGCACGCGATCGAGGCCGGGCTCGTCGCCCGCGACGACCCGCGCGTCGCCGCCTCGGCGCGGTGGCTCGAGCGGATCGACGAGCTGCCGCTGCCGCTGGACGCCACCCGCGCCTGGGTGCTCGCCCGCCTCGACGGGCCGCGCCAGGCCGCCCGCGTGCGGGCCCTGCTCGATCGCGTCGGCGACGCGCCGTCCGGCGACCTCTTCCCGCTCGCCATGGCCGCGCTCGCCGCCGATCGGGCGGGCATCGGCAAGGAGCCGCTCGTGCACGCGCGCATCGCGGCCGCGGCGGCCCGCGCGCAGCAGGCGCTCGTCCAGCCCGCCGCGCTCCGCGTCGAGCCCGCGGACTACTACTCCTACCCCCTGCGCCGCGCCGGCCTCACCGCCGTCCTCGGCCACGCGGCGTCGCTCGGCGAGGTGGACGTCGCCGTCACGCGCCGGCGCCTCTTCGAGGCCCTCGCGGATCCGCGCGCCCTCTCCACGTTCGAGCGGTCCACGGCGATCCTGCACAGCCTCTGGCTCGTCGAGCGCGACGCGAAGGCGCTCCGGACGACGGCCGCGCCGCGCGTGGACGTCGAGGGCGGCCCGGCCCCGCGCCTCGAGGTCCGGGCCGCGGCCCGCTGGGCGCGGCTCGCGCCGGGGGTGAAGGCGGTCACCGTGGCCAGCTTCGACGGGCAGGCCGAGCTCCGCGCGCGCGTGCGCGTCCCGCTCACGAGCGTGAAGGCGGCCGCCGAGGGCATGGCCGTGGAGCGGCGCTACCACCGGCTGCTGCCGGGAGGGGAGAAGAAGCTCCTCCGGCCGGGCGACCCGCTCGCCCAGGGCGAGGAGGTCTGGGTGGAGCTCCTGCTCGACGCCCACGAGGGCGACGAGTGGCGCTCGATCCGCTCCGCGTACTACGTGGTCGAGGATCCGGTCCCGGCCGGCTTCACGCCGCTCGGCGAGGACAAGGCCTACCAGGGCGCGCCGTACGCCCTCCCGCTCGCGCACGAGGCGCTCAAGCGGCGCTCGCTCTCGCCCGAGCGCGCGCGGTTCTACCTCCAGGAGCCGGCGTGGTGGAGCCGCAGCCCTCGCACGATCGGCTACGTGCTCCGCGCGCAGTTCCCCGGCCGCTTCGCCGCGCCGCCGGCGACGATCGAGGACATGTACGCACCCCGGGTGCACGGGCGGAGCGAGCCGGCCGTGCTCGAGATCGTGGCGACCGGAACGAAATGAGGCTCTCGCCCGAGCCCGGCCTCGGGCCCGGGAGCGGCCACCATCGACGCAGCTCAACGTGCCCACCACCGCCCTCCTCGCCCTCCTCCTCGCCGCCCCGGCGTTCCGCGCCGAGGGCGGCGTGCCGCGCGAGGCGGAGGAGGCGGCCGCCCGCGCGTGGGACGCGGCCGCGCGGCTGCTCGCGGCCGAGGGCGTCCCGGCGCCGCCGGACCCGCGGCCGATCCGGATCGTCCCGGCGATCCTGTCGCCCGGCGAGGCCGGGCGAGCTTCCCCTGGCGTCATCGCCCTCCGGCCCGGGCTCCCCGCGCCCGCGCGCGCGACGACCCTCCGCCACGAGGTCGCCCACCAGCTCCTGCTCGAGGCCTGCCCGCCGGCGAGCGGCGATCGGCTCTTCCACGAGGCCTTCGCGCTCGTCGCCTCCGGCGAGCTCGACGCCTGGGCGGCGGGGGAGGAGCGCGGCCCGTACCTCTCCCTCGCGGGCGCGCTCGAGCTCCTCGAGCGCGCGGCCCGCGGGGCGCAGGCTCCGCTCGACGCTCCCGGCCCGCGCCGCGCCCTGGCGCGGCTCCTCGCCGAGGCGCCGGGACGCGCGGGACGGCTGCCCGAGGCGCTCGCGCGTCCGCTCGCGCGCTGCGAGGTGGGCGCGCGCTGGGCGCCGCTGCGCCCCCAGGACCTCGCCGGAGAGATCCCGGCCGCGGACGCGCTCGTCGTGCTCTCGCGCCACTCGGGCGAGGTGCTCCTGGCGCAGGGCGCGGCGCAGGCCCCGCTCCCGTTCGGCTCGACGCTGAAGCCGTTCCTCCTCGCGGGCGCCGCCGGGCCCGCGCCCACGCTCCGGAGCGATCCCTCGCGGCCGGAGTGGCGGTGCGGCGGCCCGACGCCGCCGCACATGGACGCGCCGACGGCGCTCCTCCGCTCCTGCAACGGCTGGTTCCTCGCGTGGGCCCGCCGCGCGCCGGAGGTCGTCCGCCTGGGCGCGTGGGGCGCGCCGCTGCGCGCGCTCGGGCTGTCGGGCTTGCCCCGCGACGCGGCCGAGGCGATCGGCGTGCGGCCGTCGCTGCGGATCCCGCCGGTGGGGCTCGCGCACGCGTACCGGCTGCTCGCCGAGGCGCGGCCGGACCTCCTCGACGTGCTCTCGCGCAATGCGCGCGAGGGGACGCTCGCGCACCTGCCCGCCTCGGACGGGCTCCGCGGGGTGGCGATCAAGACCGGGACCGTCCTCGACGCCGGCGCGCGGCCGCGGCTCGGGCTGGTCGTGGCGGTCACGCCCGACCTCGTCCTCGTGATGGTCCGCGCCGGCCGCGCCCCGCGCACCTTCGCCGGGGAGGTCGCGGAGCGGCTCCAGCGCGAGGGCACGCCCGCGGCGGCGGCCGCCCGCGTCCAGGTGCTCGGCCTCCTCCCGGCGGACGCCGTCGAGGGCCGCTGCGCGGGCGTCGGGTTCGTCGCCTCGCCCGCCGGCCCTCGCGCCGTCCCGCAGGGCTCCTCCGGCGTCGCCGCGCTCGCGCGCGGCGGCCCGCTCGTCTGCGCGGGCGGCCCGTGGCTCCTGCGCTACCCCGGCCTCGCGGAGGCCCGGCCGTACGCCGGGGTCCTTACCCG
>JAEYZK010000274.1 GCA_023428085.1 Pseudomonadota bacterium | reverse complement strand
GGGCCCGGGCGGCGGCGCGAGCCCGAGGAAGGCGCAGCCGGCGGCGAGGCGCTCGAGGTGGAGCGGCAGCCAGCGGGCGGCGCCGTCCTGCACGCGGACGGTCTCGAACAGGCCGTACCCGTGGCGGGCGTCGGAGCGGCCGAGGTCCACGCGCCACGCCGTGGGATCGACGGTCAGGACAAGCATCGGGTGAGGGACCTCGCCTTGTGCACGGTCTCCTGATACTCCGCCGCCGGGTCGGAGTCCCAGGTCACGGCGCCGCCCACCCCGAACGCCAGCTCGCCCGGCACGGCGAACGCCGTCCGGATGGGCAGGGCGAGGTCGAGCTGCCCGAGATCGTGGCGCAGCCAGCCGAGCGCGCCGCAGTACGGGCCGCGGCCGTGCGGCTCGAGGGCGTGGATGAGCGCCATGGCCGCGAGCTTCGGGCAGCCGGTGACCGAGCCGCCGGGGAAGGTGGCGCGCAGGAGCGCCTCGAGCGTGAGCCCCGGCGGCACCCGCGCGCGCACCGTCGCGACGAGGTGGTGGACGCTCGCGTAGCTCTCGAGCTCCGGGAAGGGATCGACCGCGACCTCCCCGAGCGGCGCGAGGCGGCCGAGGTCGTTCCGGAGCAGATCGACGATCATGGTGAGCTCGGCCCGGTCCTTCGCGCTCGCGCGCAGCGCCTGGGCCTCGCGCGCGTCCGCCGCCGGATCCTCGCGGCGCGGGGCGGTGCCCTTGATCGGGCGGGCCTCGAGCCAGCCGGCGTCCACGCGGAGGAACCGCTCCGGGCTCGCGGAGACGATCGTGCACGCGGGGTCCGCGAGGAGCGCGCCGAACGGCGCGGGATCGAGCGCCACGAGGCGGCGCGCGAGGGTCCGCAGGTCGCCCGTGAACGACCAGCGCTCGAGGCGCGCGAGGTTCACCTGGTAGACGTCGCCGGCGGCGATCGCCGAACGGAGGTGCTCCACCTTCCCGGCGTACGCCGCGGGCGTCTCCTCGTCCGGGCGCCGCGCGGCGGCGAAGGCCCCGCGGCCGAGGAGGTTCGGCCGGTCGTCGCCGCCGTCCGGTCCGGTCCGCACGCCGGTGTGGAGGAGCCCCGTGGCGCGGTCGTAGACCCGGACCTCGCGGTGGAGCGTGAGCCGGAGGTCGGGGACCGGGAACGGCGGCGGTCGCGGCGGGGCGAGGCGCGGGAGGAGCGCGTGGCCGAACGCGTAGCTCACGAACCCGACGAGGTCGGGCTGGATCGGCGGGACGGGGCCGCGCCGCTCGAACCGCAGCGGCGGGAGGGGGAGGGCGCCGAAGGTCGCGAGCGCGCCCTGGGCGAGCACGAGGAACCGGCCGCGCCCGTGGAGGAAGGCGAAGGGGCGGTGGTCGAGGAGGGCGAAGAGGTCGGCCTCGGAGACCTCCGCGCGCGCGGAGGCCCAATGCTCGGAGACGTGGAGAGGGATCACGGCTCGCTGGACCCCGACGCCGCACGCCCTTCGACGGGCTCAGGGCGAGCGGACCCTCCAGGAGCCGCCGGGGCCGTCGAACCCGGGTCATCCGCGCGGCGCGAGGGCTCGGGCGCGGGCGCGTTCACGGGGGTCAGGCCCGCGAGGCGGGGCCGCTCACGATGGGCAGGCTCCGCCGGCGCCGCTCGTCGGCGCGCTCGTTCCAGGTCGCCTCGGCGGGCGCCGCGCCCTCGAACGCCCACGGGCGCTCCGTGTCGGGTGGCCGGAGGCGGAGGCCCTGGGCCTCGACCATGTTCACGGTGAGCTCGGGCGAGCGCCCGGCGCTCGTGAGGTAGTTGCCGACCATCGTGCCGTTCGCGCCGGCGCGGAAGATGAGGTGCTGCTTCTCCCCGAGGTTGAGCTCGCGGCCGCCCATCACGAAGATGTGCGCCGCGGGCATCATGAGCCGGAAGACGGCCACCGCGGCGAGGCACTCCTCGGCGGTGATCGCCTTCACGTGGGCCATCGGCGTGCCGGGGCGGGGGTTGAGGAAGTTGATCGGGACGCAGTGGACGCCGAGCTCGCGGATGGTCTCGGCGAGCTCGACGCGCTGCTCCGGGGACTCGCCCATCCCGAGGATGCCGCCGGAGCAGAGCTGGAGGCCGAGGCGCTTCGCGGCGCGGATCGTCTCGAGCTGCTCGTCGTAGGTGTGCGTCGTGCAGACCTCGTGGAAGAACGACCGCGCCGACTCGAGGTTGTGGTGGTAGTGCATGAGCCCGGCGGCCTTGAGCCGGGCGAGCTCGGGCTCGCGCATGAGGCCGAGCGAGGCGCACGGCTCCACCGCGGTCTCGGCGCGGATCTTCCGGACCCCCTCCTCGACGCGCCGGAGCTCGCTCTCGCGCGACATGCGCGTCCCGCTCGCGACGATCGAGAACTCGCGGGCGCCGGCCTGCTCGGCCTTGCGCGCCTGGGCGGCCATCTCCTCGGGCCCGATGAGCGGGTAGACCGGCGCGTCGGCCTGCTCGAACCGCGCCGACTGCGAGCAGAACGAGCAGTCCTCGGCGCAGTTGCCGCTCTTCGCGTTCGTGATCGCGCAGAGCGAGACGTCGTCGCCGTGCACGGCCCGCCGGACCGCCTCGGCCCGGTCGAGCAGGGCCTCGAGCTCGGCGCCGCTCGTGTGGTGGATGAGGCGCCGGGCCTCGTCGGTCGAGATCGGCTCCATTCCGGGCGGCACGGGGCGGGGCGAGTGGTCGTGCATGGCGCGGCACCCTACCATCCGCGTCGGTTTCGTCAACCGCCGCGCCGGAGCCTGGTTTACAATGCGCGGCGAGACCCAAGTGCCCGCAGATACGACCCATTCAGGCTCATCCGCCGCCGTGTTCGTGGCCGGGACCCAGACCGAGGTCGGCAAGACGTTCGTCTCGGCCGTGCTCCTCGTCGCCCTCCGCCGCGCCGGGATCCCGGCGCGCTACTACAAGCCGGTCCTCACCGGCGGTGCGCCGGGGGACGGCGCGAGCGACCCCGACCTCGTCGCCGCGGCGGCGGGGCTCCCGGACGATCCGCGGACGATGGCGGGCGTCTGGTTCGCGGAGCCGGCCTCGCCGCACTTCGCGGCCCGCCTCGAGGGGCGCACCGTCGATCCGGCGGCGCTCGCCGCCGAGGCGCGGCGCCGGGCGGCCCTCGGTCCGCTCGTCGTCGAGGGCTGCGGCGGGCTCGCCGTGCCGCTCACGGAGGAGGGGCTCCTCGTCTCGGACCTCGCGGCCGCGATCGGCGCGCCGGTGGTCCTCGTCGCCCGGACGCGGCTCGGGGCGATCCACGAGACCCTGGTCACGCTCGAGCACGCGCGCGCGAAGCGGCTCCCGCTCGCCGGGATCGTCTGGAACGGGTTCGAGGGGACCGCGCGCGAGGAGGACACGATGGCCACGGTCGAGCGGCTCTCGGGCGCGCCGCGGCTCGGCGTCGTGCCGCGGGTCGGGGGCCAGAGCGCGGCCGCGCTGGAACGGGCGGTGGCGGCGGTGGACGCGGGCGCGCTGTGGCGGGCGGCCATGGGGCGGGCGGCGTGAACGACGAGGTCCGGGCCCAGCTCGAGGCAGGCCTCGCCGCGCTCGCCGCGAAGGGGCTCCGCCGGTCGATCCGCGCCTTCTCGACGCCCCAGGCGCCGCGCGCGGTGGTGGACGGGCGGGAGCTGCTCGTCCTGGCGAGCAACTCGTACCTGGGGCTCGCGGACGACCCGCGCGTCCTGGAGGCGGGGCGGACGGCGCTCGCGCGGTACGGCGCGGGGGCGGGCGGGTCGAGGCTCACCACCGGCGGCTACGACGTCCACGCCGCGCTCGAGGCGGAGGCCGCGGCGCTGAAGGGCAAGGGCGCGGCGCTCCTCCACGGCACCGGGTACCTCGCGAACCTCGGCGTCCTCACCGCGCTCGCCGGGCCTGGCTGGGCCGTGTTCACCGACAAGCTCAACCACGCGTCGATCATCGACGGGTGCCGGCTCTCCGGCGCGGAGCTCGTCCCGTACCGGCACGCCGATCCGGAGGACCTCGACCGGAAGGCGGCCCGGTTCGCGGGGCGGCCGGGGCTCCTCGTCTCCGACGGCGTCTTCAGCATGGACGGCGACGTCGCGCCGCTCGCGGCGCTCGCGGCGGTGGCGCGCCGGCGCGGGCTCGTGACGGTGCTCGACGACGCGCACGGCTCGGGCGTGCTCGGGCCGGAGGGGGCGGGCTCGGCGGCGGCGGCGGGCGTGACCGACGGCTGGGACGTGATCGTCTGCACGTTCGGCAAGGCCTACGCGAGCCAGGGGGCGGCGGCGTGCGCCGAGCCCCTCGTGGTCGAGTGGCTCCGGAACCGCTCGCGGCCGTTCGTCTTCTCGACGGCGCTCCCGCCGCACTCCGCCGCGATGGCGCTGGAGGCGCTCCGGATCGCGCGGCGCGAGGAGGGCCGGCGCGAGAAGCTCCGCGCGCACGCGCGCCTGCTGCGGGCGCGGCTCCGGGCGGCCGGGCTGGAGGTCCCCGAGGGCGAGACCCCGATCGTGCCGGTGATCGTGGGGGCGGCCGACGCCGCCGTCGCGGCGAGCGCACGGCTGCTCGACGAGGGGATCTACGCCCCCGCGATCCGTCCACCCACGGTGAAGCAGGGCACGAGCCGGCTGCGGCTCTCGCTCATGGCGACGCACGAGGAGGCCGACCTCGCCTGGGCGGCGGAGGCGGTGGTGCGCGCCGTCCGGCAGGGCGCGGAGGGGGCGCGGTGATGGCCCGGATGGCGGTGAGCCCCGACGTGCTCGTCCTCCCGGGCTGGGGCGCAGGTCCCGAGCTGCTCACGCCCCTCGTGCCCGCGCGCGCGCGCGTCGCGGCCGCGGACTGGGACGCGGCGCGCGGGCCGGAGGAGCTCGTGCCGCTCGCGCTCGGGGCGGCCGGCCGGCTCGAGGGCAGGCTCGTCGTCGTGGCGTGGTCGCTCGGCGCCATGGTCGCACTCGAGGCGCTGCCGGCGCTCGCGGGCCGCCTCGCGGCGCTCCGCCTCGTCGCGCCCTGCCTCCGGTTCACGGACGGCTGGCCCGCGCGCGTCCTCGCCCGCATGCGCCGCCGCTGCCTGGAGGATCCCGCCGGCGTGCTCGCGGCCTTCGCCCAGGCCATGGC
>JAEYZK010000157.1 GCA_023428085.1 Pseudomonadota bacterium | reverse complement strand
GGCGGCCCCCGGACCGGCGGCGGCCGCCTGCGGCTCGACCGCGGCGGCCGCCCGCGCCGGTGGTGGCGCTTCGCCCGCGCCCTCGGCGCGCGCGGCGATCCGGGAGATCCGCTCGACGAGGGGCGCGACCTCCGGATCCGACTGGAGCGCGAGCCCGGCGTCCACCGCGGTCCGGAGCCGCTGGAGGAGGCGCCGCAGGACGGCGGTGGCCTCGAACGCCGCCTCGAACACCTCGCCCTGGAGCTGCAGCCTCCCGTCGCGGACGAGGTTCAGCAGGTTCTCGGTGCTGTGCGAGAGCGCGACGATCTCGGTGAGCTCGAGGAAGCCCGCGACGCCCTTGATCGTGTGGAAGACGCGGAAGAGGGCGTGCACCCGGTCCGCCTCCGGGCCGTGCTTCTCGACCGCGAGCAGCGTCTCGTCCGCGCGCGCCAGCCCCTCCCCGCTCTCCTCCAGGAAGTCGCCGATGAGCTCGACCGTCTCCGGATCGCGCTGCGCGGAGCTGGCGCCCGGCGCCGCCGCGGGCGCGTGATCCGCCTCGTCGCCGAGCAGGGCGCTCACGCGCGCGAGCGCCTCGGCCCCGCCGGCCTCGCCCTGGAGCGCCTGCGCGAGGACGTCGGCCTCTGCGGCCAGGGCGCCGGAGAGGGCGCCCGCCGCGCGCGCCTCGTCGAGCGCCTTCCCCAGCTCGCGCAGCGACGCGCCGTCGCCCGCGTCCGCCTCGACCGCCGCGGCCGCGAGCGCGGCCAGGAGCTCCGGTGCCTTGGGACCCGCCATGTCGCGCGCTCCGTTCAGAGACCGTCGAGGACCGTCGCGCCGCCGGGATCCCGCGGCGAGGGGCCGGGGAGGTTCATGTGAGCACCGGGACGAGCACGGCCTTGATCGCGTCCGGCGTGAAGGGCTTCGCGAGCATGAAGAGCGCGCCGGCCTCGAACGCCCGGTCGCGCATCGAGGGGTCGCTCTCCGAGGTGACGAACCCGATCTTGACGGCGCTCCCCTCGGCGCGGAGCGCCTGGAGGAGCTCGAACCCGCTCATCTCGGGCATGTTCCAGTCGGCCAGCACGAGCGCCGGCGGGGAGCAGCGGATCGCCGCCAGCGCCTCCGCGCCGTTCGCGGCCTCGGCGAAGGTGGCGTCGAAGCCGGCCTGACGAACCGCGCGCATCACGATGCTGCGCATGGCCCTGGAGTCGTCCACCACCAGAATCTGCATGTCCCTCGCCCTCTCTCCGCCCGGGAGTTCTTGCAGTCGCCGTGCCCGGTGCGGCCTCGAGATCGCCCGGAGCTTTCCGCCGTCTCCGCGCCGCGGGCCGCCCGATCGCCGTGGCGGCGTAGGTGCGACGGGCACCGGGGCACCCGGCAACCTGGGTCACGGCGGACACCCGGGCCGCACCCTGGCAGCCTTCCCCCGTCGCACGGGACCCAGGGCGCGGGAAGGCAGCCCGCACGCCCGTTCCTCCTCGTTCCGGCCCGCCGCGCGCGGCGCGCGGACGGCGAGGCGCGGAGGGCAAGGCGCTTGCAGAGCGAGGTCGCGGGAGGTCCGCACGAGCGCGCGACCGCCCACGGTGCCCCGCGATGCCTACCCTCCCGCCTCCCGACGAGCTGGCCGCCGTGGTGTCCGGCGTCACCGAGACGATGCTCGGGCTCACCTTCCGCCCGGACCGGGACGACGCGCCGTGGTCCCACCTCGTGTGGCGGGCGGCGGTGCTGCCCATCCCCGGCGCGTTCCCGCTCACCGTGGGCCTCTCGTCCGACAGGCCGGGGTGCGAGGCGCTCGGCTCGAAGATGTTCCAGCTGACGCCGGCGGAGCTCTCGGACGACATGCTGTCCGACGCGCTCTGCGAGCTCGTCAACATGACGGCCGGGCTCCTCAAGTCGCACCTCGCGCTGGAGCAGTCGCTCGGGCTGCCCCGGGTCGTCCCCGAGCGCCAGCTCCCCCTCGCCCCGCTCCCGCAGGACTCGAACCGGGTGGTGCTCCGCGCCGATCGGCTCGGGCTCGTGCTCTGGGTCTTCGAGGGGCTCGTCGTCTGACCCCGGGGGCTCGCTGCGCGACGAGCGGCGCGCGGGGTCGCGGACCTGCGGGCGTGAGGCCGTCAGCGCGGTCCATGCTCCAACGCGAGCGCGGCGGACCCCGGAGGGCCCGCCGCGCGCGCTTCAAGGACTGCTCACGCCCGCGCTACCACCAGTAGAAGCTCGCCCAGGGGTACGAACCGGCGGTGAAGCTGAACGTGTACGGCGCGCTGCCGGGCAAGGGGAGCTGCCCGCAGGTGACCGCCGTGCCGTTCACGGTGACCGAGCGGCCGGCCGCGTTCGAGCAGCCCCAGCCGTTGACCGTGGTGTTGACCGTGTAGCAGACGGCGCCGGTGGTCTCGAAGTTCCCGCTCTGGCCGTTCGAGACCGGCGTCTTGCAGGTCGAGCTCGAGGAGCCGGTGAACGTGGCGGTGACCGCCTGGGCGGCGGTCATGGACACGATGCACGACCCGGTGCCGGAGCACGCGCCGCTCCAGCCTGCGAACGTCGAGCCGGATGCCGGCGTCGCGGTCAGGGTGACCGTCGTGCCGCTCGCGATGCTGGCGGAGCAGGTGGTGCCGCAGTTGATCGCGCCGCCCGCGACGGTGCCGCTGCCCGTGCCCGTCCGGCTGACGGTGAGCGTGTGGTTCGTGGGGTCAGGATCCGTGTCGTCGGAGGCGACCGTGATGCCGCACACCTTGGGGTTGTCCGGGCCGCCCGCGCGGGTGAACTGGACGACCACCTGGCCGCTCGCGTTGGCGGTCGTGGTGAACGACCGGGCCACGGCGCGGTCCGCGCCGCCCGCCACGGCGAAGATGTCGAACGCGGAGAGGACGGTCGCGCCGTTGATGGCGACGTTGAAGGTCCGCTGCCCGGCCGCGGTCCAGTAGACCTCGGCGAAGTACAGCGTCACCGACTGCGTGCTGCCGGCGGCGAAGCCGCCGAGCGTGTACGAGAACTCGCCGTAGCGCTCGGTGGTGAAGACCGCCTGCGGAGGCACCGTGCCGGAGAGGAGCGAGGTGTCGACCGTCCGGCTGACGGAGTACGTGCTGCCGCCCGAGAAGCTCGCGTCGGCCACGAACGTGCCCGTCGCCGCGCCGCCGGCGTTGATGGAGACGGCCCCGCCCGTGGACGCGGTGGTGAAGGTCGCGGTCGCGGACCGCGCCGCGGTCATCGAGAGGATGCAGCTCCCCGTGCCGGTGCAGGCGCCGCTCCAGCCCGCGAACGTCGAGCCGGCCGCAGGGCTCGCCGTCAGCGTGACGGTGGTGCCGCTCGCCACGTTGGCCGAGCAGGTCGAGCCGCAGCTGATGGGGCCGCCCGAGACCGTGCCGCTGCCGGTGCCGGACTTCGCCACGCTGAGCAGGTAGGTCGTGCCGCCGGACGTGTTGAACGTCGCCGTGACGGACCGGGCCGCGGTCATCGAGACGATGCAGCTCCCGGTGCCGGTGCAGGCGCCGCTCCAGCCCGCGAACGTCGAGCCGCTCGCCGGCGTCGCCGTCAGGGTGACGCTGGTGCCGCTCGCGACGTTGGCCGAGCAGGTCGAGCCGCAGTTGATCGGGCCGCCCGCGACCGTGCCGCTGCCGCTGCCGGACCGCGTCACGGTGAGCGCGTAGGTCGTGCCGTTGTTGCCGCCGGCGTTGAGGGCGTCGAGGACCGCCTGGTAGGCCGCCTTCTTGTTGCCGCTGCCGTCGAAGAGCAGCGGGCTCTGGGAGGAGCGCCAGGAGTCGCTGTCACGCACGCCCCACACCGTGATGCCGATGCACCGCGGGACGGCGAGGCAGTCGTTGATGATGGCCGCGTAGGTCGTCGGCGAGGCGCCCTCGACGTCGAGCTCGGTGATGGCCACGTCCACGCCGAGCGCGGCGAAGCTGGAGAGCGTCGTCCGGTAGTTCGAGTTGTAGGCGCTGCCGGAGTTGAAGTGCCCCTGGAACCCGACGCAGTCGATCGGGATGTTCCGGGCCTTCATGTCCCTGACCATGTTGTACGCGCCCTGCGTCTTGGCCCAGGTCCAGTTGTCGATGTTGTAGTCGTTGTAGCAGAGCTTGGCGGCCGGGTCGGCGGCGCGGGCCGTCTGGAACGCGACGTCGATCCAGTCGTTGCCGCTGCGCTGGAGGTTCGAGTCGCGGCGGCCGCCGTTGTTGTCGTCGAGCGCCTCGTTGACGACGTCCCAGTACGGGATCTTGCCCTTGTAGTGGGCCATCACGCCGTTGATGTGGTTGATCATCGCCTGGCGGAGCGTGCTGCCGCTCATGCTCTGCATCCAGCTCGGCTGCTGCGAGTACCAGGCCAGCGTGTGGCCGCGGACCATCTTGTTGCCGTTCTGGACGGCCCAGTTGTAGATGCGGTCCCCCTGGGTGAAGCTGAAGCTGTTCTGCTGCGGCTCGGTCGCGTCGATCTTGAGCTCGTTCTCGTGCGTGACCGAGTTGAACTCGCGGGCCGCGATCGTCGTGTAGGTCGAGTCGTTCAGCCGGCCGCCGGCGATCGCCACGCCGAAGTAGCGGCCGGAGCGCGCCGCGGCGGCGCCGAGGGTGGTGGCGGTCTGGGCGGAGGCCGGACCGGCGGCGAGCGCCGTGGCACACAGCGCGGCCGCGAGGGAAACACGGAGACAACGGGTCATGATGGACTCCTAGGTCGGAGCGTTCTTCGCTTCGTGCCGGGCACGGGACCCGGCGGACACGGGGAAGGCTCCAATAAAGCAGATCAGTTGACCAAACGCACCTGCGCGGGTGACCTTTGTTGGGGTGACGGGATCTGCGGGCAAATTCAAGCGCCTGCGCGGTCCCGGCCGCCGGTGCCGGAGGTGAAACGTTCTCCGCCTGCGCGCATCTGAATCGACTTTATTCGGCCCTCCCGCGCCGGCGGACCTCGGGCGAGGCCGCTGGCGCGGCGCGGGCGCGGCGCAGTCCGGCGGCCCTCACGCGCGCGCGCCGATTGATCGCCTCGAGCTCCGGCTCCGGCGAGGGCCGGCGGCGGGTGACGCGGGCGGACGGCGGGGGTCGAAGACCCCGGAGCCAGGCCCGCGCCGGCCTGCTATGAAGGCCGCATGACCACGCCCCCGCTCCTCGTCGCCAAGGCCCCCGAGGACCTCGTCCTCCTCCCCGGACTCGCCAACCGCCACGGCCTCGTCGCCGGGGCGACCGGCACCGGGAAGACGGTCACCCTCCGCGTGCTCGCCGAGGGGTTCAGCCGGGCGGGGGTGCCCGTCTTCCTCGCAGACGTGAAGGGCGATCTCTCCGGGCTCGCCCAGCCCGGCTTCGACGCGCCCGCGATCCAGGAGCGCGCGCGCGCCCTCGGCCTGGCCGCCGAGCCGGAGGCGAACCCTGCGGTGTTCCTCGACGTGTACGGCGAGGGCGGCCACCCGCTCCGCACGACCGTCTCGGAGCTCGGGCCCATCCTCCTCGCTCGCGTGCTCGGGCTCAACGACACGCAGGCGGGCGTGCTCCAGATCGCGTTCCGCGTCGCGGACGAGGACGGGCTCCTCCTCCTCGATCTGAAGGACCTCCGCGCGATGCTGGAGCACCTCTCGCAGCAGGCGGACGTCATCCGCCCGCGCTACGGCAACGTGGCCGCGAGCAGCGTCGGCGCCATCCAGCGGGGCCTCGTCGCGCTGGAGGCCCAGGGCGGCGATCGCCTCTTCGGCGAGCCCGCGCTGGCGCTCGACGACCTGCTCCGGACCGACCTCCGCGGCCGGGGGCAGATCACGATCCTGCAGGCCGAGAAGCTGGTCCGCTCCCCCCTCCTCTACTCGACGATCCTCCTGTGGCTCCTCTCCGAGCTGTTCGAGGAGCTGCCCGAGGTGGGCGATCCGGAGAAGCCCCGGCTCGTCTTCTTCTTCGACGAGGCGCACCTCCTCTTCACGGACGCGCCCCCGGAGCTGCTCCAGCGGATCGAGCAGGTGGTGCGGCTCATCCGGTCGAAGGGCGTCGGCGTCTACTTCGTCACCCAGAACCCGCTCGACGTCCCGGACACGGTGCTGGGCCAGCTCGGGAACCGCGTGCAGCACGCGCTGCGGGCGTTCACGCCGCGCGACCAGAAGGCGGTCCGGGCGGCGGCCGAGACCTTCCGCCAGAGCCCGGGCCTCGACGTGGAGGCGGCGATCACCGAGCTCGGCGTGGGCGAGGCGCTCGTGTCGCTGCTCGACGCGAAGGGCATCCCGACGCCGGTCCGCCGCGCGCTGATCGTGCCGCCGCGCTCGCGCCTGCGCCCGCTCGCGCCCGAGGAGCGGGCCGCGTCGCTCGCAGCCTCGCCGCTGCGCGGGCGGTACGACGCCGCGATGGATCGCGAGTCCGCGTTCGAGCGCCTGCAGCAG
>JAEYZK010000075.1 GCA_023428085.1 Pseudomonadota bacterium | reverse complement strand
CCTTCGCGCCGAGCGGCGCCAGCGCCGCGAGGCCGTGCCGCGCGGCCAGCTCCGCCGCCACCGCGCGCGCGAACCCGGGCACCTCGGCCCCGCGCATCCGGAAGCGGTGATCCGCCATGCCGCCCGTGACCGTGAAGGCCGGCTCCGCGACGTAGAGCCGGTTCATCTTCGCCGCGTCCACGCGCCGGCCGGCGAACTCGCGCGCCTGCCGGAGCGGCTCGCCGTCGCGGGAGAGGAGGTCGGCGTCGAGCGCGAGGATCACGTCCGCGCCGGCCAGCGACCAGTGCGCCTCGAGCGGGCGGCCGAAGGCGAGCGCCGCGCCGGCCCGGGCCTGGCCGTCGGCCTCGGCCGACCAGGCCGTGAACCGCGCGCGCGGGAACCGCGCCAGCACCCGCCGCCGCAGGTCCTCGAGCGTGGGGGAGCTCGTCGGCTCGACGAGGAAGCGGAGGCGGGCGCCGCCGTCCTTCTCGTGCGTGCGGGCGAGCGCCGCGAGCTCCTCGAACAGCGCGGCCGGACCGAGGTTCCGCCGGTCGCGCATCGCGCCGCGCGTACGCTCCGGGTCGTACAGGTCGAGGATCTCGGCCTGGAGCGTGGCGTCGGTGGCGCCGAGCGAGGACGGGTGCTCCGGGTTGCCCTCGATCTTCGTCGGCCGGCCCTCCCAGCTCGTCACGACCGCGCCGACGGCGAGGCCGCCGCGGGCGAAGGCCGTCGCGTAGGCGTTCGGCACGCTCGGCACGACGTTCGCCGCCTGGCGCACGTACGGCACGAGCGCCTCGCGGCGCGGCTTGCACGCCTGGAGCCCGGCGAGCCCGGCCGCGGCGCCCATGAGCTGGAGGAACGAGCGGCGGTTCACGCCCTGCGGCGGCTCCGCCGCGCCCTCGGGGAACTCGTCCCAGCCGCGCTTCGCCGCCGGGTCGGCCTCCGCCGACGCCTGCGCGGCGCGCGCGAGCCACTGCTCGAGCTCGCCGGTGCTGCGCCAGCGCGGGGCGATCGAGGTGCCTTGACCGTAGATGGGGAGCTTGCCTAGCGATGGCATGTGTAGCAGTCCGTTCGCGCTCTGACGTTGTTCTGCTTCGCCAGCTGACGGCCCAGCTCCTCGGGATCGCCCTCGGGCTGCCAGCTCATGTTCGTGACCTGGTCGAGCGGCCGGAGGCGCGGGAACGGGTTCCGGTGGCAGTCCATGCACCAGCCCATCGTGAGCGGCTGGTCCTGCTGGATCGCCGGCATCAGATCGACGCGGCCGTGGCACTCGGCGCAGCCCACGCCCTTGTTCACGTGGACGGCGTGGTTGAAGTAGACGAAGTCGGGGAGCCGGTGCACCCGCACCCACGGGATCGGCTCGTTCGCGTAGTACGACGCGCGGACGAGGTCGAGCAGCGGGCTCTTGTTCCAGACCTGCGAGTGGCAGTTGAGGCAGAGCTCGGTGGACGGGATCCCGGCGCTCGGCGCCGTGTCCACGGTGGTGTGGCAGTACCGGCAGTCGATGAGGTCGTCCTGGATGTGGTGCCGGTGGTCGAACTGGACCGGCTGGGCGACCTGCTCCTGCTGTCCGGTGCCGTACGGCGTCCGCCAGTACAGCATCAGGGCCGAGACGGTGCCCGCGGCGCCAGCCACGAGGAGCACCAGCACGGCCTTGAACAGCGCGTTGGATCTCCGGCTGAAGAGTGCGCTCATCGGTTCGCGGGCGCAGGGGCCTCCGGTCCGTCATGACAGATGACGGCGTCCTCTGGGACCCCGGGCCCGCGCCGGGGCGTAAACTGTTCGGCGCAACCCTCGACCGGAAGGTCTCTGAAGGGTTGATGTGGGTCAACGGGACGTACCGCGTGCAGGGGGGGCCTGGGGACCGCGGGGTGGGGCGGGCACCCGGCCTTTCCCGCCACCCATCGCACGCCACCGTATATTTCCCCCGTGCCCATCTACCGGTTGCCCCGCGAGCCCGTCTTCCCGGACCCGTCGCGGGCCGAGCCGGACGGCCTCCTCGCCGTCGGGGGCGATCTCTCGCCGGAGCGGCTGCTCGTCGCGTACGCCTCCGGGATCTTCCCGTGGTTCGGCGATGACAGCCCCATCCTCTGGTGGTCGCCGGACCCGCGGCTCGTGCTCGAGCCCGCGCGCCTCCATGTCCCCCGCTCGCTCCAGCGGGCGATCCGGAGGGAGCGGTACCGGGTGACCGCGGATCAGGCGTTCGCGGAGGTCATCGACCGCTGCGCCGCGCGGGCCCGCCCCGGCCAGCGCGGGACCTGGATCACCCCCGAGATGCGCGACGCCTACCTCCGCCTCCACGACCTCGGCTTCGCGCACTCGTTCGAGGCCTGGGAGGGGCTCGCGCTCGCGGGCGGCCTGTACGGGGTGTCGCTCGGGACCGCGTTCTTCGGGGAGTCCATGTTCGCGGACCGGCCCGACGCCTCGAAGGTGGCCTTCGTCCGGAGCGTCGCCTGGCTCGCGGCGCGCGGCGTGAACCTCGTCGACTGCCAGGTGCGCACGGAGCACCTCGTCCGGTTCGGCGCGCACGAGATCTCCCGCCCCGCGTTCCTGCAGCGGCTGGCCCGGGCGCTGCGGGCCCCGACCCATCGCGGGCGCTGGTCGCTCGAGGAGTCCGCCCCGACCTCTTGAGGCCGATGCTCCCGTCGCCCGCCGCCTCCTCCGCGCTCGAGCCCGCGCCGCCCCCGGTCGCGCCGCCGCGGTGGCTGCTCGTGTACGCGGTGACGCTCGCCGCGGTCCTCCCCTACCTCGGCTCGATCCACAACCCGCCGATCCTCGACGACGGCTGGACCGCCATCAACAACCCGCTCGTCTGGAAGCTCGAGAACGTCCCGCGCATCTTCCAGGAGCTGTACGGCTACGCCGGCCCGCCCTCGGTCCGCGGTCCGTACCGGCCGCTCACCACGCTCTCGTTCGCGCTCAACTACGCCGTCCACCAGAAGGCGGTGCTCGGCTACCACCTCGTGAACATCGCGCTGCACGCGATCGCGAGCCTGCTCGTCGTGGCGCTCGCCGGGCACCTCGCCCGCGCCGTCGCCGCGCCCGCGCGCGCCGCGTGGATCGCGCTCGCCGCCGGGCTCCTGTTCGCGGTCCACCCGGCGCACGCCGAGTCGGTGGTCACGATCTTCGGCCGGACCGAGCCGCTCTCCGCGGTCTTCGCCCTGTGGGCGCTGCTCCTCGCGCTCCGCGCCCGGCGCGCGCGCGGGATCGCCGCCGCCGCGCTGGTGCTCATGCTGGGCATCCTCTCGAAGGAGGTCGCGGTGATGATCCCGCCGATCTACCTCCTCGTCGCGTACGCGCTGCCCGCGGCCGCGGGCCTCCCCGCGCGGCCGGGCCTCCGGGATCCCGAGGCGCGGCGCGCGCTCGGCCGCGCGGCGATCGTCGCCGGCGCGCTCGGCCTCGCCTTCCTCCCCTACCTCGCCGGCCACACCGCCGCGCTGCACGAGCCGGGGGCGGGCTGGTGGCCCTCGCTGGGCGTGAAGCCCGTGGCGCTCTGGTTCCCGCTCGGCACGCCGCGGGCCCACGTGCTCATGACCATGAGCCGGGTGCTCGCCGAGTACCTGCGCATCCTGGCCCTGCCCGCGTTCCTGGGCGGCGACTTCGCGTACGCCGCGCGGATCCCGACGATCACCGCCCCGACCGCGGGCTTCGCCGTCGCGACGGCCGCCTGGGCCCTGGTCCTCGCCGCCGGCGTCCTCCTCCTGCGGCGCGCGCCGCTCGTGGCGATCGGCGTCCTCTGGGTCTTCGTCGCGCTCCTCCCCGTCCTCCACCTCTTCGTCCCGGTCGGCGTGCTCCTCGCGGAGCGGCTCCTCTACCTCCCGTCGGTCGGGTTCTGCCTCGCGGCCGGCGCGATCCTGGGCGGCGCGCTCTCGTCGGCCTTCGCGCCGCGCGCGGAGGCCCGCGGCCGGGCCGCCGCGCCGCTCGTCCTCGCCGGGTTCGCGGCCGTCGCCGTCCCGCTCCTCTGGGCGCGCACCGCCGTGCGGACGGAGGACTGGTCCACCACCGTGCGCTTCTGGGAGTCGGAGGTGCGCAAGGCGCCGCGCCAGGTGACGCCCAACAACAACCTCGCGGTCGCCTACACGTCGATGGGCCAGCCGCAGAAGGCGATCGAGCGGCTGGAGGTCGTCCTCGCGGTGGACCCGCGCTACTGGCGCGCGTGGGTGAACCTCGGGATCGCGCGGGGTGAGCTCGGCGCGTTCGAGGCCGGGCGGGCCGCGTTCGAGCACGCGATGCGGCTCGCGCCCGACGAGATGGACCCGCCGCGGTACCTCGGCCGGATGCTCGCGCAGGCGCAGGACCTCCCGGGCGCCATCCGGGCGTACGAGCGGGCGCGCCGGATCCGGCCCGAGCAGGCGGTGCTCGCCCGCGAGCTCGCGCAGCTGCTCCTCCGCGCGGGGCGCACCGCCGAGGCGCGGGCGCAGCTCGACGACGTGCTGCGCCTCGACCCGGGAGACCAGGCGACGCGGGCGCTGCTCGCCCGCCTGCGGTGAAGCAGGGAAGCCCGGGCGCCCCCGGCGGATTCCACGCCGGCCACCCGCTCCCTCGCTTCGGCGCGATGGCGCGGGGCGTTTCCGCCGCCGCCCGCTTACAATGGTCCGGACCATGGCCGAGCAACCCCGCCCCGGGGGCGACACGGCGACCGCCGTCCCGAAGACACGCCAGGAGCGGGAGACGAAGCGGCCTCCCCTCTACAAGGTGCTCTTCCACAACGACGACTACACGACGCAGGAGTTCGTCGAGCAGGTCCTCATCGCGGTCTTCAACCACGACCCGGAGACGGCCCACCGCATCATGCTCCACGTTCACATGCGCGGCGTGGGCGTCGCCGGTATCTATCCCTGGGAGATCGCGGAGACGAAGACGAAGAAGACATTGGACCTCGCGCGGGAGGCGGAGTTCCCGCTCCTCGTGACGGTCGAGCCGGAGTGAGCGGAGCACGGAGCGGCGATGGTGACGGTTTCCAAGGAGCTTCAGCAGACCCTGCAGGCGGCCGTGGGAGAGGCCCGCCGGCGCCGGCACGAGTACGTCACGCTGGAGCACCTGCTCCACGCGATGACGAAGGATCGGGTGGCGTCGGAGGTCCTCACGGCCTGCGGCGCCGATCTGAGGCTCCTCGAGCGCGAGCTGGAGGAGTACCTCGACCGCACCCTCGAGTCCGCGTCCAGCGTCCAGGATCCCGAGCAGACCGCGGCGTTCCAGCGGGTGCTGCAGCGGGCCGCCTGGCACGTGCAGGGCTCCGGGCGCACCGAGCTCAACGCGGGCGACGTGCTCGTCGCGATCACGCGCGAGCGCGGCTCGCACGCCGTCTACCTGCTCGAGAAGCAGGGGGTCCGCCGGCTCGACATCCTCCAGTACATCTCGCACGGCATCGGCAAGGAGGGCGGCGGCCCCGACGACCCGGGCGAGCCGGGCGGCGAAGGCGAGGGCGAGGAGGGAGGTCCGCGCCCGGTGAAGGATCCCTTCCGGACCTTCACGGTGAACCTGGTCGAGCGCGCGGCGCAGGGGCTCATCGACCCGCTCATCGGCCGCGACGCCGAGATCGAGCGGACGATCCAGGTCCTCTGCCGGCGGCGGAAGAACAACCCCGTCTTCGTGGGCGAGCCGGGCGTCGGCAAGACCGCGATCGTCGAGGGCCTCGCGCTCCGCATCCACCAGAAGAAGGTGCCCGCCGTGCTCGAGAAGGCGGCCATCTACTCGCTCGACATGGGCGCGCTGCTCGCCGGCACCAAGTTCCGCGGCGAGTTCGAGCAGCGGCTCAAGGGCGTCATCGCCGGGGTGAAGAAGACCCCGCACGCCATCCTCTTCATCGACGAGATCCACACCATCGTCGGCGCGGGCGCCACCACC
Source organism: Pseudomonadota bacterium (assembly GCA_023428085.1). Taxonomy (GTDB): domain Bacteria; phylum Myxococcota; class Myxococcia; order Myxococcales; family Anaeromyxobacteraceae; genus Anaeromyxobacter. The sequence continues at coordinate 6,711 of JAEYZK010000075.1, read as the reverse complement.
GGCTCCTCGCTCGACGCCTCGAACCTGCTCAAGCCGGGCCTCGCCTCCGGCGAGCTGCGGTGCATCGGCTCGACCACCTTCCACGACTACAAGCAGACGTTCGAGCGCGACCACGCGCTCGCCCGCCGGTTCCAGAAGATCGAGGTCCACGAGCCCTCGGTCGAGGACACCATCCGGATCCTCCGCGGTCTGAAGCGGGTCTACGAGGAGCACCACGGCGTCTCGTACACGCCCCGGGCCCTCCGGGCCGCGGCGGAGCTCTCGGCCAAGCACATCAACGACCGGCAGCTCCCGGACAAGGCCATCGACGTGCTCGACGAGGCCGGCGCGCGCGACCGGATGCGCGCCGACGCGGACCGGCGCCACCGGATCACCGCGCGCGACGTCGAGCGGGTGGTCTCGAAGATCGCGAAGATCCCCGAGCGCACCGTCTCGGCCACCGACGAGGCGGCCCTCAAGAACCTCGAGCCCGAGCTCAAGAAGGTGATCTACGGGCAGGACGGCGCCATCGAGGCGATCGCGAGCGCCATCAAGCTCTCGCGCTCCGGCCTCGGCGCGCCGGAGCGGCCGATCGGCAACTTCCTCTTCTCCGGCCCCACCGGCGTCGGGAAGACCGAGCTCGCGAAGCAGCTCGCGCGCATCCTCGGCGTGGAGTTCATCCGGTTCGACATGACGGAGTACCAGGAGAAGCACACCGTCTCCCGGCTCATCGGCGCGCCGCCGGGCTACGTCGGCTTCGACCAGGGCGGGCTCCTCACCGACGCGATCCGCAAGACCCCCTACGCCGTGCTCCTGCTCGACGAGATCGAGAAGGCGCACCCGGACATCTACAACCTGCTCCTGCAGGTGATGGATCACGCGACGCTGACCGACAACAACGGCCGGAAGGCGGACTTCCGCCACGTCGTGCTCATCCTCACGACCAACGCCGGCGCGCAGGAGCTGTCGGCGCGGCGCGTCGGATTCGGGCAGGACCAGTCCGATCCAGGCAACGCGCGGAACGCCATCGAGCGGACCTTCAGCCCCGAGTTCCGCAACCGCCTCGACGCCTGGGTCGCGTTCGACTCGCTGCCGCACGAGGTGATCCTCAAGGTCGTGGACAAGATGGTGAAGGAGCTCGAGGGCCAGCTCGCCGAGAAGAAGGTCCGGATCGAGCTCACGCCCGAGGGGCGCAAGTGGCTCGCGGAGCACGGCTTCGACCGCAAGATGGGCGCCCGGCCCATGAGCCGCCTCATCCAGAACGAGGTGAAGAAGCCGCTCGCCGAGCGGATCCTGTTCGGCGACCTGCACGGCGGCGGCACGGTCAAGGTCGAGGTCGAGCCGGACGGCGAGAAGCTCCGGCTCGTCGTCACCGCGGACGCGCCGCCCGCGCCGCGCAAGCCGGTGCCGGAGCCGGCGTAGCGCGACGGTTTTCAGTCGTCGGTTCACGGTTGTCAGGCGTCAGTCCGCACCACTGACAACTGTCAACTGTCTACTGCCAACCAACTCCTGCTACGATCGCTCCCATGCGGGGAGCGCGGGTAGCCTTCCTCGGGGTCGCCGGCCTGGCGGTGCTCGCCGGGCTGGCGTACGCCGTCTGGCTGCGGGTCGCTGCGGGCGGCGGCCCGCTGGCCGGCGTGTTCTCGGCGGCACGCGGGGGGAAGGCGCACGGCCTCGCGCTCCGGGGCGTCGTCCTCGACGGCGACGCGCCGGTCCCCGGGGCCACCGTCCTCGTCACCTCGGACGACGACGGCGACGCCTTCTCCTCGGCGCGCTGCCCGAACGAGGAGGACCGGTCGATCTTCGACTGCCCCTGCGCCGCGGTCCCGGACCTCGTCGGCTGGCGGTTCGCCGCGGGACGCGGCGAGGCCGCGCCGGTCGCGCACGCGACGACCGCCGAGGATGGGACCTTCGTCGTCACGGGGCTCGCGAAGGGCCGGTACGCGGTGTGGGCCGAGGCCGGCGAGCTCGTCGCCTCTGCGTACGACGTCGCGGCGGGCGAGAGCGTGGAGCTCGCCGTCGCGCCGGGCGTCTGGTACGCCGGCGTCGCCCGCGACGAGGACGGAGCGCCGGTCGAGGACGCCCTCGTCGCCGCCGTGCACCGCGGTCACAGCCGGTTCTTCGCGGCGCGGACGGACGAGGAGGGCGGGTTCCTGCTCGGCCCGGTCCCCGCGGGGCCCTACGCGGTCCTCGGCTGGTCCGAAGGGCGCATCCCGGCCGTCGAGACCTCGCCGTCCGGTGACATGGAGCTGAAGCTCGTCGCGGCCGCGCGCGTCGAGGGCACGGTCGAGCGGGATGGGACGCCGGTCGCCGGGGCGGAGGTGCGCACCGACGTCGCGTGCAGCCCGTCCGTCACGACGACCGACGCCGAGGGCCGCTTCGTCCTCGAGCGGCTCCTGCCGGCGCGCACCGCGGTCGCCGCGTTCTCCGGCGAGGAGGGCGGGCTCGCCACGGTGGATCTGACCGCGGAGGATCGCGAGGGGCTCGTGATCGCGCTCGCGCCGGGCGGCGCGGTCGCGGGCGAGGTGCGGGACGACGCCGGCGCGCCGATCGCCGGGGTGCGCGTCGCGCTCGAGGCCGAGCTCCTCGACATGGCCGCGGTCACCGACCCCGAGGGCCGGTTCCGGCTCGCGGGCCTGCCGGCGGACGCGTACACGGTCTGGCTCTTCCCGCCGGCCGGCTACGTCCGACCCGGCCCGCGGGCGATCCGGGTCGAGCAGGGCGGCGAGGTCCGCGCCTCCTACCGCCTGCTCCGGGGTGCGCGGATCGCCGGCGTCGTCGAGGACGAGGACGGCATCCCCATCGCGGATGCCGCGATCGTGGGCCGCCGGATCCGCGAGCGCGGGCCGCTGCCCGGCGACTGGGACGCCCGCAGGGACCTGGAGACGCGGTCCGATCGCGCCGGCGCGTTCGCGCTGGAGCACGCGGCCGCCGGAGCGTGGCGCCTGTCCGTGACGGCCGACGGGTACATCCCCGCCGCGTTCGACGCCCAGGCCCCGGAGGAGCTCGCGGTGACGCTCCTCCGCGGCGGCGCGCTCGACGTGGAGGTGGTGGACGAGAGCGGTGCGCCGGTGCCGGGCGCGCTGCTCGGCGCCGTCGCCCTCCAGCCGCAGGGCGGCGAGACGTTCCGCGAGGAGGCGGCGGCGGACGCGAGCGGCTGGCACCGCTTCGACGGGCTGCCGCCCGGGCGGTACCGCGTCGTGGCGCAACGCCTCGCGCGCGCGGAGGACGGCGCCGGGTACTTCCGGACCGTCACCGCCGAGGAGACGGTGGAGGGGCCGGTGACGACGGCGCTCCTGCTCCGCTTCGAGCTCGGCATGGCCATCGCGGGCAAGGTCGTCGAGGAGGGGACGGGCCGCCCGCTGGCCGGCGTCGAGGTCGCGGCCGCGGACGAGGTCCGCGAGGCGGCGATCGGACCGGGCGATGGGCCGCCCAGGCGCCCCGGAGGACTGGCGATCACCGACGCCGAGGGCCGGTTCGAGATCCCGAACCTGCGCCCTCACCGGCACCGCCTGTCCTGGGCGCTCGAGGACCACGTCGCCTCCGAGGGCGGACGCTGGGCACGCCCGATGGAGACGGGCCTCGTCCTCACGATGCGGCGGGCGGCGCTGCTGACCGGCCGCGTGAGCGGCCACGACGGCGCCCCGCTCGACCACTTCACGGTCGGCGGGCGGCCCTTCCGCGCCGCCGGCGGAGCGTTCGCGCTCCCCATCCAGCGCGCCGGCCCGCAGACGCTCCGCGTCGAGGCCGAGGGCCACGAGCCGCTGGTCAGGGAGGTCACCCTCGACGACCGGCGGGACCGCGACCTGGGTGAGCTCCGCCTCTCGCGCGGACGCACCGTCCGGATCTCCGTCCTCGTCGCCGCGACCGCGCAGCCGGTCCGCTCCGCAGACGTCCAGGTGGGGACCGCCGCGGCGCAGCGGCCGTGGGGCGTCGCGCCGCCGTACGCCCGGGGGCGCACCGGCCGCGACGGCACCGTGTCGCTCGGCGGCCTCCCGGCGACGCCGCTCGACGTGCTCGTCTCCGCCGACGGGCTGGCCCCCGCGCTCGTCCCGCTCGGCGCCGGCGTGACCGATCTGGCGGTCCGGCTCGAGGCGGGCGGCCGGATCGAGGGGATCGTCCGGAACGCAGCGGACGAGCCCGTCCGGAACGTGCCCGTCACCGCCGCCGGCGCGTTCTCGCGCGCGGGCCTCACGGACCGCGAGGGCCGGTTCACGGTCGAAGGGCTCCCGCCGGGCGAATACACCGTCGCGCTCGAGGAGGGCGTCGCGGACGGGAACGCAGGGCTCTCGCCGCGCCTCGCCGCGGTGAAGGCCGCGGGGACCGCCCGCGTGGAGTTCCGGGAGAGCACCGGCGCGACGCTGACGCTCCGCGTCCCGCCCCCGGACGACTGCGGCGTGTGGCTCGTCCCCGGCGCGTGGACGGCGAGCGGCGCTGCCGAGCTCCTCCAGGCCCGCCCGCGCGTCCTCGCCGCGGCGACGCACGAGGACCGCGTCCTCCTGTACCGCGGCCTCGCGCCGGGCCCGTACACCGCGGCGTGCGTCGCGGATCCCGCCGCGCCAGGGGAGGCGCCCCGCGTGTCGCTCCGGCGGATCGAGGTCGGCGGGTCCGACGTCGAGGTGATCCTGACGGCCCCCAACGTCGTCGTCCAGGAGGCGCGGGCCGCCGAGCGATGAGGCGGGGCGCCCGATGCTACAGGCGCCCTCCTCTCCCGTGCCCGTCGTCCTTCGACTCCGCGCCTTGCCCGGATCCCGTCCGCCCTGAGCGGAGCGACCGCGAGATCGGCGGCGCTACGCTCAGGACGACCGGACGAGCCTCACGGCCGCGGAGTCGGAGGGGGAACGTGCTACTTCACGCTCACCGGGATCGTCCGCGCCTTCGCCTCCTCGCGCTTCGGCAGCTTCACCGCGAGCACGCCGGCGTCGTACGCGGCCTCGACGCGGCTCGCGTCCACGCCGGTCGGCAGCGTGAAGGACCGGTAGAACGTCCCGAACGAGCGCTCGCTCCGGTGCACCGCCTCGCCGGCCTGCGCGGCGGGCTGCTTCCGCTCGGCCTGGATCGAGAGCGTGTCCTTCTCGACGCGGAGCTGGATCGCCGCCGCATCGACGCCCGGCAGGTCCACGAGCACGCGGTACTCGCCCTCGGTCTCCACGACGTCCGCCGCCGGGGCGAGGCCGTAGCTCCACGCCTCGGACGCGAGGCCCTTCACCATCCGGTTCATCTGCTCGTCGAGCGCGGAGAGGGTCCGCGCGGGGGTGCTCCACAGCGTCAACATGGTCGTCTCCTCCTCGCGCGGACGTGGCCGCGCGCTGCAAGCCGTCGGTGGGGTTCGGTCGGGGCCGCGCTCCGGGGGGGGTGGTGCCCCTCGTCGCGCGGCCTCGTCTCCTACGTAAGTCGCGGCGGGAGGCTGTCAAGCGACGGCGGTTGTCAGTTCACGATTCACGGTTCACAGTTCACAGTTCACAGTTCACAGTTCACAGTTGCGGCCCCCGCCGAGTCCCTGCCAACTGACAACTGCCAACTGACAACTGCCAACTGACAACTGACAACTGACAACTGACCCCGTGCCGCCGCCCCTGCCACCGCTCCCGATCGACGCGCTCCTGCCCGAGGTCGTGGCCGCGCTCCGCGCCGGACCGTCGGTCGTCATCGAGGCGCCGCCGGGCGCGGGCAAGACGACGCGCGTCCCGCCCGCGCTCCTCGCGGCGGGGCTCGCCGGGCGCGGCGAGGTGGTGGTGCTCGAGCCCCGGCGCCTGGCCGCCCGGCTGGCCGCGCGGCGGGTGGCCCAGGAGCTCGGCGAGCGCCCCGGCGAGACCGTGGGCTGGCAGGTCCGCTTCGAGGAGGTCGCCGGCCCGCGGACACGGATCCGCTTCGTGACCGAGGGGCTCCTCACCCGCCGCCTCCTGTCCGCGCCGACCCTCCCCGGCGTCGGCGCCGTCGTGCTCGACGAGTTCCACGAGCGCCACCTCCCCGGCGATCTCGCGCTCGCCTTCCTCCGGCGGCTCCAGCGGACCGCCCGCCCGGACCTGAAGCTCGTCGTCATGTCGGCGACGCTCGACGCGGAGCCCGTGGCCCGCTTCCTCGACGCGCCGCGGCTCCGGTCGGAGGGGCGCCGCTTCGAGGTCGCGGTCGAGCACCTCTCGCCCGAGGAGGCGGCGCGCGACGAGCGGCTCGAGGAGCGCGTCGCGCGGGCGGTGCGGCGGCTCCACCGTGAAGCGCGTGAGGCGGGCGCGCGCGGGCCGGGGGACGTGCTCGTGTTCCTCCCCGGCGCCGCCGAGATCCGCCGCGCGCGCGAGGCGCTCGGGCCCTGGGCCGGCGACGCCGGCGTGGACCTCCTGCCGCTCCACGGCGATCTCCCGCCCGAGGAGCAGGACCGCGCCGTCCGGCCGGGACCGGCCCCCAGGGTGATCCTCTCGACCAACGTCGCCGAGTCCTCCGTGACGATCGAGGGCGTCACCGCGGTCGTGGACTCCGGCCTCGCGCGGATCGCCTCGCACGCGCCCTGGTCCGGCCTGCCGACGCTCGAGGTGAAGAAGGTGAGCCGCGCCTCCGCCGCCCAGCGCGCCGGGCGCGCCGGCCGGACCGGCCCGGGGCGCGCGCTGCGCCTCTACACGCGCCACGATCACGACGGCCGGGCCGCGTTCGACGCGCCGGAGATCCAGCGCGAGGAGCTCGCGGAGCTCGTGCTCGCGCTCGCCGGGCTCGGGCTCCGCGCGTCGAGCGGCGCGGACG
>JAEYZK010000056.1 GCA_023428085.1 Pseudomonadota bacterium | reverse complement strand
AACCGGAGCGCCTCGCGCCCGGCGCGCGCCGTCCGGCCCGCGGCGGAGGTCACCTACTCCTCCACCTTGAGCACGGCGAGGAAGGCCGACTGCGGGATCTCCACCGACCCGACCTGCTTCATGCGCTTCTTCCCCTCCTTCTGCTTCTCGAGGAGCTTGCGCTTGCGGGAGATGTCTCCGCCGTAGCACTTCGCGATGACGTTCTTGCGGAAGGCCTTGACCGTCTCGCGGGCGATCACCTTGGCGCCGATGGCCGCCTGGATGGCGACCTCGTACATCTGCTTCGGGATCTCCTCCCGCAGCTTCTGGCAGACGTCGCGGCCGCGCTGGTAGGCGCGCTCGCGGTGCACGATGACGGACAGGGCGTCCACCGGCTCGCCGTTGATGAGGATGTCGAGCTTCACGAGGTCGGCCTCCTCGTACCCCTTGAGCTCGTAGTCGAGGGAGGCGTAGCCGCGCGAGACGCTCTTCAGCTTGTCGAAGAAGTCGAAGACCACCTCGGCGAGCGGGATGTCGTAGGTGATCTGGACCCGCGACGTGCCGACGTACTTCAGATCCTTCTGGATGCCGCGCCGGTCCTGGCAGAGCTTCAGGATCGCGCCCACGTCGTCGGTGCGGGCGTGCACGTGGCAGGTGAGGTGCGGCTCCTCCAGCTTGGCGATCTTCTGGATCGGCGGGAGCTTCGCCGGGTTGTCGATCTCCTCCACCTTGCCGGAGGTGTCGGTCACCCGGTACACCACCGACGGCGCGGTGGTGATGAGCGAGAGCTTGTACTCGCGCTCGAGCCGCTCCTGGACGATCTCCATGTGGAGGAGGCCCAGGTAGCCGCAGCGGAAGCCGAACCCGAGCGCCTGCGAGGTCTCCGCCTCGTACGTGAACGCCGAGTCGTTGAGCGAGAGCTTCTCGAGGGCGTCGCGCAGGTTCCCGTAGTCCGCCGCCTCGATGGGGAAGACGCCGGAGAAGACCATCGGCTTCACGACCTTGAAGCCGGGGAACGGCTCCGTCGTCGGCCGGTCCTCCTCGGTGAGGGTGTCGCCCACCTTGGCGTCGTGGACGTCCTTCACGTTCGCGACGACGATGCCCACCTGGCCGGCGTCGAGCCGGTCCACGCCGCGCGCGAAGGGCACGAAGGCGCCCAGCTCCTGCACCTCGAAGGCCTTCTTGTTGGACCAGAGCTGGATGCGCTGCTTCGGGCGGAGGCCGCCGTCGAACACCCGCACGAGCATGACCACGCCGCGGTACGAGTCGTACCACGAGTCGAACACGATCGCCTTGAGCGGCGCCGAAGGGTCGCCCTTCGGCGGCGGCACCTTCTTCACGATCTGCTCGAGGATCTCCTCGACCCCGGTGCCCTCCTTCGCCGAGCAGGGCACCGCGTCGGCGGCGGAGAGGCCGATCACCTCCTCGATCTCCTTCCGGACCGAGGGCACGTCGGCGCTGGGGAGGTCGATCTTGTTGATGACCGGGACGATCTCGAGGTCGTGATCGAGCGCCTGGTAGACGTTGGCGAGCGTCTGTGCCTCGACGCCCTGCGTCGCGTCCACGACCAGGATCGCCCCCTCGCACGCCGCCATCGAGCGCGAGACCTCGTAGGCGAAGTCCACGTGGCCGGGCGTGTCGATGAGGTTGAGCTCGTAGTCCTTCCCGTCGCGGGCGCGGTACCGCATGCGGACGGTCTGGGCCTTGATCGTGATCCCGCGCTCGCGCTCCAGCTCCATGTTGTCGAGGAACTGGGCCTGGGACTCGCGCGCCGTCACGGTGCCGGTCTTCTCGAGGAGGCGATCCGCGAGGGTGGACTTGCCGTGATCGATGTGCGCGATGATCGAGAAGTTGCGGATGTGGCTGCTCGTTTCGGCCATTCGGGCCCGGGGTTCTTAGCACGCGCTGCACCGGGGGGCCACGGCGCAGGTCCGTCCGCGCAGCCGCCCGCGCCCGCGCGGCCGAGGTGAATGGGCGCGCGGCGCGGCGGCGCAGCGCCTGATCGGTTGGACGGGCGTAGAAACCGCCCCCCCGCTCCGCGGGCTGGGGCATCACCCGCGATATCGGCGACGCTGGAAAGTCCCTGGGCAGGTTGCCTCGTGTGCCCTGGCGCGCAAGACACGCCCCAAAGATTCCCGTGGGTTGTGTAGCCATGCGTGTATGGCACCATATATTGTGTGCATGGCGTTGACAGCACGGATGCGGTTGGTAGAGTTCGAATCCGCGCTGCGGGGGTGGAAGCAGAGGAGGACGGGCGGGATGGGCGGGTGGAGCGGCGACATCACAGAGATTTCTTCTGCCCGCGGACGTAGAGCGCGGGCCTCGGACACGACCGTCAGACAGGGGAGCTAGCCTCCGGTCCACAAAACGCGGGCCGGCCGGAGGTCCGTACGCTCGGGAGCGACTTCTGGTCGCCCCCGAAGGGGCAGGTGTTTGCCCGCGCCGCGGGCGCGAGCGAGGGAGATCGAGGACATGATGGAGCGTGAGATCGCAGGTCGCGGGCGGAGCACGAAGGCTTCCAGGAAGGCGGCGCCGAAGGCGCAGCGGGGCCTCGAGGTGCCCCGCTTCTTCACGAGTCCCGGCGTCGATCCGGCCGACGAGCTCGCCTGGGAGACCCGCACGGCGCAGATCACCGGCGAGGGCGGCGCCACCGTCTTCGAGCAGAAGGACGTCGAGGTCCCGAAGAGCTGGTCCCTCCTCGCGACGAACGTGGTCGCCTCGAAGTACTTCCGGGGCACGATCGGCACCCCCGGGCGCGAGCGCTCGGTCCGCCAGCTCGTCTCGCGCGTCGTGAACACGATCGGCGCGTGGGGCCGCAAGGACGGCTACTTCGCGAGCGCCGAGGACGCCGCCACCTTCGAGGCCGAGCTCGCCCACCTCATCTACCGGCAGAAGATGAGCTTCAACTCGCCGGTCTGGTTCAACGTCGGCGTCGAGGAGCACCCGCAGTGCTCCGCCTGCTTCATCAACTCGGTCGGCGACTCGATGGACTCGATCCTCAAGCTCGCCCACACCGAGGGAATGCTCTTCAAGTACGGCTCCGGCACCGGCTCGAACCTCTCCCGGATCCGGTCCTCGAAGGAGCTGCTCTCCGGCGGCGGCGAGGCCTCCGGCCCGGTCTCCTTCATGCGCGGCTTCGACGCCTTCGCCGGCGTCATCAAGTCCGGCGGCAAGACCCGCCGGGCCGCGAAGATGGTGATCCTCGACGTCGATCACCCGGACGTGGGCGAGTTCGTCACCTGCAAGTCCGACGAGGAGAAGAAGGCCTGGGCGCTCATCGAGGCCGGCTACGACGGCGGCTTCAACGTCCACGGCGGCGCGTACGACTCGGTCTTCTTCCAGAACGCGAACCACTCCGTCCGCGTCACCGACGCCTTCATGCGCGCGGTGGTCGAGGACCGGACGTGGGAGCTCAAGGCGCGGACCGACGGCCGGGTGCTCGAGACGATCCGGGCGCGCGACCTCATGAAGCAGATCACCGAGGCCGCCTGGCTCTGCGGCGATCCCGGTCTCCAGTTCGACACCACCGTCAACGCCTGGCACACGTGCCCGAACACGGACCGCATCAACGCGTCCAACCCGTGCTCGGAGTACATGTTCCTCGACGACTCGGCCTGCAACCTCGCCTCGCTCAACCTGATGCACTTCCGGTCGATCGACGGCGGGTTCGACGCGGAGTCCTTCCGGCACGCGGTGGACCTCACCATCCTCGCCCAGGAGATCCTGGTCGGGAACGCGCGGTACCCCACCCCGGCGATCGAGAAGAACAGCCACGACTACCGCCCACTCGGCCTCGGCTACGCCAACCTCGGCGCGCTCCTCATGGCGAGCGGCGTCCCCTACGACTCCGACGGCGGCCGGGCGGCCGCCGCGGCCATCACCGCGCTCATGACCGGCGAGGCCTACGCGATGAGCGCCCGGATCGCCGAGCGCGTCGGCCCCTTCGCGGGCTACGCGCGGAACCGCGATCCGTTCCTCGGCGTCATCCGCAAGCACGCGCAGCACGTGGACCGGATCGACCCGACGCTGGTGGACGGTGCGCTGCTCGGCGCCGCCCGCGACGCCTGGGCCGACGCCCTGCGCCAGGGGATGGACAGCGGCTACCGGAACGCGCAGGTGAGCGTGCTGGCGCCCACCGGGACCATCGGGTTCATGATGGACTGCGACACGACCGGCATCGAGCCGGACATCGCCCTCGTGAAGTACAAGAAGCTCGTCGGCGGCGGGATGCTCAAGATCGTGAACAACACGGTCCCGCTCGCGCTCCAGAAGCTGGGCTACTCCGCGCAGGCGATCACCGGGATCCTCCAGTTCATCGACGAGATGGAGACGATCGAGGGCGCGCCGGAGCTCCGGGGCGAGCACCTGCCCGTGTTCGACTGCGCGTTCCGCCCGCGGAACGGGGCCCGGTCGATCCACTACATGGGCCACATCCGGATGATGGGCGCGGTCCAGCCGTTCCTCTCTGGCGCGATCTCGAAGACGGTCAACATGCCGACCTCGGCGACGGCCGAGGAGATCGAGCACGCGTACGTCGAGTCCTGGAAGCTCGGCCTCAAGGCCGTCGCCATCTACCGCGACGGCTGCAAGCGGAGCCAGCCGCTCAACACGGGCAAGGAGAAGGAGGCGGAGAAGGACGCCGCCCAGACGTTCGAGCCGCGCCTCGCCCGCCGCCGCCTGCCCGACGAGCGCCGCGCCATCACCCACAAGTTCTCGATCGGCGGCCACGAGGGCTACATGACCGTCGGCCTGTACGACGACGGGACGCCGGGCGAGGTGTTCATCACGATGGCGAAGGAGGGGTCGGTCGTCTCCGGCCTCATGGACTCCTTCGCCACCGCGATCTCGATGGCCCTCCAGTACGGCGTGCCGATCCGCGTGCTCTGCGAGAAGTTCAGCCACACCCGGTTCGAGCCGTCGGGCTTCACCGGGAACCCGGACATCCCGATCGCCAAGTCGATCACCGACTACATCTTCCGGTGGCTCGCGCTGAAGTTCATCCCGAGCGAGGACGGCGTCGCGGTCTCCCCGCCGGCGCTCCTCTCCCCCGGCCAGGCCCCCAGCAAGCCCGCCGCCGCCGATCAGGTCGTCGTGAAGCAGCTCACCCTCGCCGCCCCCAGCCGCAACGGGAGCAACGGCGTCCACGGGACCAACGGCGAGGCGTTCACGCACGCCCGCGAGACCGACGCCCCCACCTGCGCCACCTGCGGCTCCATCACCGTCCGCAGCGGCGCCTGCTACAAGTGCGTGAACTGCGGGTCGACGACGGGGTGCAGCTAGGCCCGACGGTCCGCAATCGTCACGAGCACCTGAACGCCCGGGGCACGGACCGCCCTGGGCGTTCCTCGTCTGGATCACCCGGCAGCCGTCGACTTCAACCGTAGCCGCCGGAGCGCCGCAGCCCGATCCCCCGGGCCGCGGTACACCGAGGGCGCGCAGCCCCGCTGAACGTCATCGCGCGCGGAGCGGATCGCCTGCAGCGGGCGCGGCTCTGTCCGACGCCGGGCACCGGCGCGCGCAGCGCGCCGAGGTGACCGGCGGAGTTTGCCGCGCCTCGCCCAGACGGGCTGCATGTCCTCCGCGCGCGACACATGATCCCTGCCGCGCGACCGAGGTAGCGGCCGGGGGATCGGGGCGGAGGCGCGGAGGCGGCGTATGCCCGATAGTTCGCCCTTCGACTCCGGGCCGCTTCGCGGCCCTACGCTCAGGGCGAACGGGATTCAGGGACTCCGAGCGATCCGAGGTCGACAGATCTCGTTCTCATCTCCGGGACCGGGCACGGGCGCGGGCACGAATCAATGGAAATCCCGCGCGCGGTCGCCGACGGGGGGCGCGAGCGCGAGGGGAGTGACGGTCTCGACCCGGACGTTGACGACGAGCCCGTTCCGCTCGACCCGGCCGCGGGCGAGGAGGAACGGGGAGCCGCGGACGACCGGGCGGTACCGCTCGTAGACGTCGGGCATGAGCACCAGGTTGGCGATCCCCGTCTCGTCCTCCAGGCTCACGAACACGATCCCCGCCGCCGTCTCCGGCCGCTGGCGGACGATCACCATCCCGGCGATCTCGACCTGCGCCCGGTCCGCCATCCGCTGGAGCTCGCGCGCCGTCCGCACCGTGCCGCTCCGGAGCGACGGGCGGACGACCGCCATCGGGTGGCTCCGGACCGAGAGGCCCGTGGCCGCGAAGTCGGCCGAGATCTCCTCCGCCGCGCTCGCCGCCGGCAGCGCCGGCGCCGGCTCGGGCGGCGCCACCCCCGCGAAGAGATCGCCCCCGTCCGCCTCCATCCCGAGGCTCCGCCAGATCGCGCCCCGCCGCTCGCCCGCGAGCGCGCCCAGCGCGCCCGCCTCGGCGAGCCGCACGAGCCACGCGCGCGACACCCCGGCGCGGCGGACGAGCTCCCCGAGCGAACCGAACGGCCCCGCCGCGCGCGCCGCCACGATCGCCTCCCCCACCGCGCGCGGCAGGCCGCGGATGGCGTGGAGCCCGAGCCGGAGCGCGGGGACCTGCCCCGGCTCCACCGCCGCCCCGGGCTCCTCCCCCTCGAGCACGGAGTCCCAGCCGCTCGCCGTCACGTCCGGCGGGCGCACGACGACCCCGTGGCGCTTCGCGTCCTCGACCAGCGTGTGCGGCGCGTAGAACCCCATGGGCTGGCTGTTGAGGAGCGCGCAGGCGAAGACCGCGGGGTGGTAGCGCTTGATCCAGGCCGACGCGTAGACGAGCAGCGCGAACGACGCCGCGTGCGACTCGGGGAAGCCGTAGCCCGCGAAGCCGAGCAGGTGCTGGAAGATCTTCTCCGCGTCCGCCGCGGCGATGGCCCGCTCGGCCATGCCCGCCACGAGCCGCGCCTTCATGGCCGCGAGCCGCTCGTGCGAGCGGCGGTGGGTCATCACCCGGCGGAGCTCGTCCGCCTCCCCCGGCGTGAACCCGGCCGCGACCACCGCGAGCCGCATGGCCTGCTCCTGGAAGAGCGGCACGCCCAGCGTCTTCGCGAGCACCGGCTCGAGCGGCGCGTACGGGTAGTGGACGGGCTCCTTGCCGTCGCGGCGGCGCAGGTACGGGTGGATCATCCCGCCCTGGATCGGCCCGGGCCGGATGATGGCCACCGAGATGACGAGGTCGTAGAAGCTCCGCGGCCTGAGCCGGGGCGCGAGGCCCATCTGCGCGCGCGACTCGACCTGGAAGACGCCGATCGAGTCGGCCTTGCAGAGCATGTCGTAGACCGCCGGGTCCTCGGCCGGGATCGTCGCGAGCGAGTCCGGGTGCGGCACCGGCGTCGCGAGCGCCGGGGCCGGGCGGCGGCGGGCGAGCTGCGCGAGCCCCCGGGAGAGCGCGCTGAGCATGCCCAGGGCGAGCAGATCGACCTTGAGCAGGTCGAGCTCGGCGAGGTCGTCCTTGTCCCACTGGACGATCGTCCGGTCGGGCATCGCCGCCGGCTCGATGGGGACGGTCTCGCAGAGCGGCCGCTTCGTGATGACGAAGCCGCCCACGTGGATCGAGAGGTGGCGCGGGAACCCCTGGAGCTCCCGGGCGACCGCGAACGTGAGGCGCACCCGGTCCGAGTCCAGGCCGGCGCGGCGGAGGGCGTCCGGGCCCACGGCGTCGAGCGCCTCGTACGTTCCCACCTGCTTCGCCAGCCGATCCACCTGCGCCGGCGAGAGCCCGAGCGCCTTCCCGGCGTCGCGGAGCGCGGACTTCGCGCGGTAGGTGATCACCTCGCACACCATGCCGGCGCGGTCGCGCCCGTACCGCTGGTAGACGTACTGCATCACCTCCTCGCGCCGCTCGTGCTCGAAGTCCACGTCGATGTCCGGCGGCTCGCCGCGCTCGGCGGAGATGAACCGCTCGAACAGGAGCCCCATCCGCACCGGATCGATCGAGGTGATCCCGAGCACGAAGCAGACCGCCGAGTTGGCCGCGCTGCCCCGCCCCTGGCAGAGGATGCCGCGCGCGCGGGCGAACCGGACCACGTCCCAGACCGTGAGGAAGTAGCTCGCGTAGCCGAGCCGATCGACGAGGTCGAGCTCCTTCGCGAGCTGCCGCGCGACGTCCTCCGGCGGATCGCCGCCGTAGCGCCACCGCGCCCCCTCGCCGACGAGCGCGCGGAGGAGCTGCATGCCGGTGAGGGCGCCTCCCCCGCGTTCGCCCTTCGACTCCGGGGCGCTTCGCGCCCCTACGCTCAGGGCGAACGGATCGCTTCCCCTCCGCTCGTCCTGAGCGTAGCGGCCGCCTCCAGCGGCCGCGGAGTCGAAGGACGCGCTCGCCCGCAGCACCGGCGCGGTGGCCGGCGCCGCCGGCCGCTCCGCCTGGTGCGGGCTCGAGGTCGCGACCTCGGCCCCGCCCGCGAGCGTCGCCGCCTCCACGAGCACCGGCGGGAGCGGGTGCTCACCGCGGATCTCGTCCATCCGGAACCGGCAGGCGTCGGCGATCGCGACCGCGGCCGCGAGCCCCTCCGGGAAGTCGCGCCACAGCCGGGCCATCTCCTCCGGCCCCTTGAGCGTCCGCTCCGCGTTGGGGAAGAGCCTCCGCCCGGCCTCCTCGACGGAGGTCCCGTGGCGCACGCAGGTGAGGACGTCCTGCAGGACCTGCCGCGCGCGGACGTGCGTGTGCACGTCGTTGGCGACCGCGACCGGGATCCCGAGCCGGGCGCCGGTCGCACGGGCGGCCTGGATCCGCGCCTCCTCGCCGGCCACGCGGTGCCGCGCGACGAGGAGCGCGAGCCGCGCGCCGAACGCTTCCCGGAGCCGCCCCGCGCCCGCGTCGTCGCCGCCCGGGTAGAGCGCGAAGAGCCCCCGCGCACCCGCCAGCACCGCCTCGACCGGCACGTGGACGTCGCCCTTCGCCCGCCGCCGCGGCGCCCCCTGCCCCTCCGCGCCGGCGGCGCCGTCGTGCCCGCAGTGCGCGCGCGTCACGAGCCGGCACAGGCCCGCGTACCCCTCGCGATCCTGCGCGAGCAGGACGAGCCGCGCCGTCCCCTCCGCGGCGAGCCCCGCGACGTCGAGCTCCGCCCCCACGAGGAGCGGGAACCCGAGCCGCCGGGCCTCGGCGTACGCCTTCACCACCCCGTACAGCCCGTTCACGTCGGCGAGCGCGAGCGCCGAGAGGCCGAGCTCCGCCGCCGTCCGGACGAGCTCCTCCGGGTGGCTCGCGCCCTCGAGGAACGAGAAGCACGACTTGCAGCGGAGCTCCGCGTATCGAGGCGCGGCCATTTTTCCGCTCACCCTGGGGCCTGGCGAAGGATCAGTCGAAGAACCCGTGCAGCCAGAGCCGCCCGTCCGCGCCGTCGCGGTAGAGCCAGCAGTCGCCCAGCCCCTCCAGCCGGACGCGGTAGTAGTCGCGCTCGAACCGCTCCGACCACCACTCGCCCGCGAGCCGCTCCGGCCCGCGCCACGACAGCACCGCACGGTCCTTCCCGCCGACGCGCAGCGCCGTGAGCCGCCCGCCCTCGCCCTCCGCCACCACGAGCTCGGGGACGGCGAGCAGGCGCGTCGGCCGGTGCGCCGCCTCCTCCGGGAGCGCCGCCTCCCCGGCGCCGCGCCGGCGCGGCCCGGACGAGAACGGCACCGCGCGGTAGGCGCGCTCCGGCCGGTAC
>JAEYZK010000441.1 GCA_023428085.1 Pseudomonadota bacterium | reverse complement strand
TGGGAAGGCGCTCGATCGCCTGCTGCCCCGCCTCGACCACGACTGGCAAGGGCTGGAGCGCCAGCCGCTGCAGGACGTCCACCAGTTGCTTCGCTCACTGGACGCGCGCTACGAAGCCGGGCCGCAGCAGATCATCGACCGGCACCGCACGTTGTTTGCCAATACGCTGACAACCTACCCGCATGTCGACGCCCTGACGCGTGACAGGCTGTTCATTCGCTATCAGTTACCGGGCTCGACGGCCTGCACGCCTGCCGAGTGCGCGCGCCAGCTGTTCAGCGACGAAGGGGCCTTCGAGGCCAGCGTGCTGCTGCTGGCACACGGTGCACAGGCCGGCAGCCAGCAGGCAGAGGTGGTGCGCAAGCTGGAGCGACTGAGGGTGCAGCGCACCGGCTATCGGCGCATCGAGACGAAGGCCAACCTGATCACCTTCCTGACCCGCCATGGTCGCGCCGACGCGCAGACCGTCGCCCTGATGATCCAGTTGCTGGGCGATCTGGATGACGGTGATTTCCCCCGGCAGAGTCGCCAGGCACTGGTGGCCTTCTACCCGGGCAGCCTCGATGCGCTCCTGCAGGCCTTTCCCTCACAGGAGCGCCTGGTGCAGCAACGCATACTGGAGGTGCTGGGCGAGATGCCCGCCGACGCCCGTATCCAGGCGTTCCTGCGTGGACTGGCGGGAGAAACGCCGCACCTGCGCTTCGCCATCGAGGATGCGCTGGCGGCGCAGGTGGGCAAGTCATAGCGCCAGCCGACCGGCGGCGCTCAGACGCGCCGCTTCGGCAGGCTGGTTTCCGACAGCCCCAGGCTGTGGCTGAGGCTTTTCACCAGGTTCTCGAACGCCCGCGAAGGCTCCAGCACCCGCAGGCCCTGCTCGTAGCCACGGCGAAAATTCTTTCGCGTCCACTGGCAGATCACCGTGAGCGGGATCTGCTGCTCGGGCGTCAGGTCGTTCTTGGGCACCTCCAGCACGATCTCGTACTGCTCCCCGGCAGTGAACGTCTCCTCGCCAATCAGGCGCATCCCACCCAGCGAAACGTCGGCAGCGTAGCCCAGCGATACATTGCGGGCAGGATCACGCACATCGATTCGCATCCCTTTGATGAACGGAAAGCGGCTGAACTTACGCATTTCTTCGGCTCGTCTCGATCCTGAAAAAACCATAATGCCATTACGCCCTGCCGGGTAGTCTAAGCCGTTCCGCCGCCCGGACCAATCCGTCTCTGCCCACCCCTGTTAGAATCGCCGGCTTTCGGTTCCAGGGCGCGACCCATGTCACGACTCAACCCCCGCCAGCAGGAAGCGGTGCACTACATCGGCGGGCCGATGCTGGTGCTGGCCGGCGCCGGCTCCGGCAAGACCAGCGTGATCACCCGCAAGATCGCCTACCTGATCCAGCAATGCGGTATTCGCGCCCAGTACATCGTGGCGGTGACCTTCACCAACAAGGCCGCCCGCGAGATGAAGGCGCGCGTCGCCACCCTGCTCAAGCCCGGCGAGGGCAAGGGCCTGACGGTGTCGACCTTCCACAACCTGGGTCTGAACATCATCCGCAAGGAGTACGCCAAGCTCGGCTACAAGCCGGGCTTCTCGATCTTCGACGAGGGCGACATCAAGGCGCTGCTCGGCGACATCATGCAGAAGGAGTATTCCGGCGACGACGGTGTCGACGAGATCAAGAACTACATCGGCGCCTGGAAGAACGACCTGATCCTGCCAGCGGAGGCGCGGGCCAGCGCCCGCAACCCGCGCGAGCAGACCGCCGCCATCGTCTACATGCACTACCAGCGCACGCTCAAGGCGTACAACGCGGTGGACTTCGACGACCTGATCCTGCTGCCGGTGAAGCTGTTCCAGGACCATCCCGAGGTGCTGGAGAAATGGCGCAACCGCGTGCGCTACATGCTGGTGGACGAATACCAGGACACCAACGCCAGCCAGTACCTGCTGGTCAAGCTGCTTGTGCAGGAGCGCGCGCACTTCACCGTGGTGGGCGACGACGACCAGTCGATCTACGCCTGGCGCGGCGCGCGCCCGGAGAACCTCATGCAGCTCAAGGAGGATTTCCCGTCGCTGCAGGTGGTGATGCTCGAGCAGAACTACCGCTCCACCAGCCGCATCCTCAAGTGCGCCAACGTGCTGATCGCCAACAACCCGCACGTGTTCCAGAAGCAGCTGTGGTCGGAGATGGGTCATGGCGATCCGATCCGCGTGATCCGCTGCAAGAACGAGGAGGCCGAGGCCGAGCGCATCGCCTTGGAGATCTTCACCCTGCACCTGCGCACCCAGCGGCCGTACAGCGATTTCGCCATTCTCTATCGGGGCAACTTCCAGGCCAAGCTGATGGAGCTCAAGCTGCAGCACCACCAGATTCCCTACCGACTGTCCGGCGGCACCAGTTTCTTCGCCCGCCAGGAAGTGAAGGACCTGATGAGCTACTTCCGCCTGCTGGTCAAGCTGCTTGTGCAGGAGCGCGCGCACTTCACCGTGGTGGGCGACGACGACCAGTCGATCTACGCCTGGCGCGGCGC
>JAEYZK010000422.1 GCA_023428085.1 Pseudomonadota bacterium | reverse complement strand
CCGCCGCGCCGAGCCAGGCGAGGCCGAGGGCGGGGGGCGAGCCCAACCCGGCGGCGAGCCCGACCCCCGCGCCGAGCGCGGTGAGCGCGCAGCCCCGGCACACGCGCGTCCGCCGCCCCAGCCGGAGGACCTCCGGGGCATACCGCGCGCAGAGCGGGTGATGCGCCCAGCGGTGGAACGCGTGCGCGCGCCGGGCGAGGCGATCGATCCGTCGCGCGAGGGGAGCGGGGATCCGGCTCAAGGGGGCATCAGGCCGGGCGGATCACGGCGGCCGTGCCGTAGGCGACGATCTCGTTCGTGTTCTGCATCAGCTCGGAGCTGTCGAACCGCATCCCGAGGATGCAGTTCCCGCCCATCTGCCGCGCCGTCGTCTCGAGCCGGTTCATCGCCTCGTTGCGCGTGGACATGGCGAGCTCGGTGAACATGGTGATCTCGCCGCCGAAGATCGTCTGGCAGCCGGCGCAGGTCGTACCCACGATGCTGCGGCTCCGGACGGTGATGCCCCAGCACGGGCCGATGATCCGCTCGATCACGTAGCCGGGCGGCGGATCGAACGTGGTGAGGATGGGGATCGCGTGATGCTGGACCTGGGACATGTCGGTTGTCGGTTGTCGGTTGTCGGTTGTCGGTTGTCGGTTGTCGGTTGTCGGTTGTCAGTTGTCGGTTGTCAGTTGTCGGTTGTCAGTTGTCGGTTGTCAGTTGTCAGTTGTCAGTTCTCAGTTGGGAGCACTGCCAACTGATCACTGTCAACTGATCACTGTCAACTGATCACTGCACCGGCACGAGGCCGCGCAGGTCACCGGCGGGCGCCTGCGTGGGCGCCATCTCCACCCGCAGCTCGTCCACGACGCCGTTCTCGAGCGAGAGCGCGCCGCGCCCGAGGAGCTCCGAGAGCGCGAACCGCACCGCGCCGAGATCGAACGGCGGGTCGTTCGACCCCTCGCGCTCGGGCAGCCGGAAGACGCGGACCGAGACCGGGCGGTCGTCGTAGGCGTTGGCGGTGACGACGAAGCGGGCGTCGAGGCGCACGACCCGGCCCGCGCGCTGCGGCAGCGTCTGCACCGAGCGGCCGTCGGGCAGGCGGACCGTCACCACGATCGGCCCCTGCGGGCCGCCGGGCCGGACCTTCAGCACCCGGAGCGCGACGGAGTAGTTGCGGAGCTGGACGCGCTCGAGCGCCTCGCGCGCGGCGCCGGTCTCGACCGGGCTCTGCACCGCCTCGCGGTAGACGCGCTCGGCGTGCGCGAAGTCGCGGCGGCCGATCGCCTCCTCGCCCTCGGCGAGGAGCCCGGCGTAGCGGGCGAGCGGCGCGGCGCGCCACTGCGGCCGGAAGGAGAGGGCCGCGTCGTAGCGCGCCTTCGCCTCGGCGAAGCGGCGCGTCGCGAGCAGCCCGTCGCCCTCGCGCGTGAGGCGCTCGGCCTCCGCGTCCTTCCACAGCTCGTACTCCGCCTGCGCCGCCTGCAGCCGCGGCGTGAGGTCCGGCTCGAGGCGGACGGCGCGCGCGAGGAGGTCGATCGCCTGCGGGAACTGCCGCGCCGCCCGGAACCGGTCGGCGTCGGCGGCCGCCGCGCGGGTCACCGCGGGGATGAGCCGGCGCGCCTCGGCCGCGACGCCCGCATCGTCGGTGACGCTGCGCGCGGACTCGACGAGCTCCATCGCGTGCGGGAGCTGCCCGCGATCGAGCTCCTCCCCCGCGCGGCGGAGCCGGAGGTACCCCACCTCGCGCCCCGCGTCGCGCTTCATCGCGGCCATGCGCGCGTCGCCCGGATCGAGCCCGAGCACGTACTGCGCCTCGGCGTACGCGCACTCCCAGTCCTGCCCGACCCGGCAGGCCTCGGCCGCCCGCTGCGCGCCGTCGATGGCGCGGGCGCGCGCGTCCTGCCACTTCGCCTGGACCGCCGCCTTGTCCTTGGGGTTGCGGCGCAGGGCCTCGGCGTACTCGCGCTCGGCGACCTTCCAGTTTCCGGTCAGGGCCGCCTTGTCGCCGACCTTCTCGTGGGCGACGCAGCCCGACAGGACGAGGACGAGGGTGAGGAGGGGCAGGACGAGGGGCGATCGACGCACGGGTGACCTCCGGAGACGGGACGCGGCGGCGCAGCGCGGAATTCACGGTACGGGACGGGGAGGCGGGCGGGCAACCTGGGGGTGTGGGGGGAAGTGGGGTCGAAGGGCGAACGACCGGGTGCGGGACCGGGACCGGGACCGGGTTCGGTCTCGGAACCGGGGTCGGGGACGGGCGACGGCTCCCGGTACGGCGCACGGTCGTGCGCCTCAGGGTCTTCGTCGCGCGGCGGGCGGCGCCGCGGTCCGCGGATCCTCGGGCCAGGAGTGGCGCGGATAGCG
The DNA here is from genome assembly GCA_023428085.1 of Pseudomonadota bacterium. Taxonomy (GTDB): domain Bacteria; phylum Myxococcota; class Myxococcia; order Myxococcales; family Anaeromyxobacteraceae; genus Anaeromyxobacter. The sequence continues at coordinate 363 of JAEYZK010000422.1, read as the reverse complement.
CCGCGAGAGCTCGCGCCGCAGCGCGGGGTAGTGGCGCTCCCAGAAGCCGGCGAGGTCGGTCGTCACCTGCTGCGCCCGGCCGTTGGGGGCGAGCAGGTGCAGGACGACCGGCACGCGGCCCCCGGCGAGGGTCGGCCCCTGGGCCATGCCGAAGAAGTCCTGGAGCCGGCTCTCGAGCCAGGGCGGCTTCCCGGGCTCGTAGCGGACGCGCGCGCTCCGGCCGCCGGGCAGGGTGATCCGCTCCGGCGCGAGCCGCTCGAGCGCGGCGCGCGCCTTCGGCTCCAGGCGGGCGAGGAGCAGCGCGGGCAGGTCGGCCTCGCGAAGCTCGGCGAAGCTCCGGCGGCCCCGGGCGGCGTCGGCGAG
>JAEYZK010000415.1 GCA_023428085.1 Pseudomonadota bacterium | reverse complement strand
GGGTGAGCGCGGCGAGGTCGCGCGCGCTCGCGGCGTGCCCCGGGGCGTCGAAGCCGCAGGCGTTCGCGAACCGCGTGTCGCGGAGCCCGAGCGCGCGCGCCCGCGCGTTCATGCGCGCGATGAAGGCGGCCTCGCTCCCGCCCACGTGCGTCGCCAGCGCGAGGCAGGCGTCGTTGGCGGAGGCGACGAGCGTCGCCGCGACCGCGTCCTCCGCGCGGAGCGCGTCCCCCGGGGCGAGCCCGAGCCGGCTGCCGGTCTGCGCCGCCGCCCGCGGGGAGACCTCGATCCACGCGCGGGGGTCGACGCCCGCCTCGAGCGCGAGGAGCGCGGTCATGATCTTCGTGAGCGACGCGGGCGGGCGGGCCTCGCCGGCCGCCCGCGCCCAGACCTCGACCCCGTCCACGACGACGAGGTAGGCCCGCGCGGCCCGCGGGAACCGGTCCGGCGGGGCTGCGCGCGCCACCGCCGCGAACGCCGCGAGGCAGGCGACGGCGGCCCCGAGACCGCGCGCCGCGCTCACTTGAAGAGGCCGCGGAGGACGCCCTTGGCCTTCTCCTTCACGGCCTTCCGGGCGGGGTCCTGCTGCGGGGCGCGCTCGCCCGACGCGGCGTCCTGCGCGTCCCCGCCCTCGAGGTCCTGGCGCGCGTACTCCACGCAGATCCTCCGGAAGCCCGGCGGGATGCCGGTGAACTTGCGGCCGGCGCACTCCTGCTTCGCGAGGGCGCGCGCCTCGTCCGGGCAGCTCTCGCCGAGGAACTCGAGGACCTCGTCCGCGGTCTCGAGCCCGCGGGCCTCCTTCGCCACCTGCGCGCAGAGCTTCGCGCGGTACGCGTCCGGATCCTTCTTGCAGACCTGCTTCGCCATCGCGGGGAGCTCGGGGTCCGAGCGCGCCGCCTTGCGGTAGGCGAGGTAGCCGTCGCGCGTGCCCAGGCGGGCGCAGGCGCGGCTCGCCGCCGCCTTGTCCTTGCAGAGCGACAGGGGCGGGGCGAAGAGGCGGAACTGCAGCTCGTCCGCGCCCTGCCGGCACGTCGCGGCGAGGGTCTTCTCGCTCTGCGCCTGCTGCTCGGCCTGCTGCTCCTGGATCGCGGCGAGCTGCTTCCTCGTCGCGCCCGCGTCGCAGTCGCCGCCGACGAGCTTGCCCTTCATCTTCATCGTCATGTCGCCCTGCGGCGTGTGCATCGACATCTTCCCGTCGAAGCTGGTCTTCGTGTGGACGATCTCGCCCGTGCCGCTCATCCCGTCCTCGGGGCAGACCATCTTCCAGGACATCTTGTTCCCGGACCTCTTCACCTCGGTGACCTTGCACCGCTCGTCCGCGGCGGCGCCGGGCGGCTCCTCGATGCCGGCCTTCGGCACGCAGCTCTTCGTCGTCGTGGGGGGCATGGTCATCCCGCCCATCTCGGCCTGGATGGAGTGCTCCCACCAGACGCCCGGCTCGGTGTCGGCCGCCCGGGCCGCGGTGGAGAGGACCGCGGCGGGCAGCACGCAGGCGGCGAGGCGAACGACGGAGCGGATCGACATGGGCGGTTCTCCCGGAGGCTGCAGGCTGTGAGGCACGACACGCCCGGGATTGTGCACCCGGTCCGGGAGGGCTGTCGATGTCTCACCCGGCGTCGCCGTCCAGGCCGGGGTCCATGTCGGACTCACGGCGCCAGGTCGCGCCGTCGAGGACCAGATCGTCGCCGTCGAACTCGATCGGCGCCCCCCAGCGGTCCTCCTCGGTCTGGACCTCGAGGCGCCCGTCCTGGACGGTCCAGACGCCGCGCGCGTCGATCGACTCCCTCGACGCGATGCCCGCGGCGACCCCGCCCTTCTCCACGAACCGCCGGTCGGGGAGGAAGCAGCGGGTGGTCCACCGCACGCCGGCGAAGTACGGCGTGGCGCCGGTGCCGCGGATCGAGCTCGACGACTCGCGCGTGAAGCACCCCACGAGCCGCGGATCGACGACCTCTCGCGGCGCGAAGGCGACGCTCTCCGCCACCGCGCGCGCCTGCCGTTCGGCCCGCTCCGCGGCCGTCGCGATCGCAGCGATCACCACCACGTCGGGATCCTCCCCGAACACGAACGCGAGCACGACGGCCCCCTGCTCGTTCCGGCTCCGCACGACGCACCCCTCGAGCCCCGCGCGCGTCCGCAGCCCGGCGATCTGGACCCGGACGCCGGGCCGCGGCTCGACCTCGCCGGGCGCGGGGCACTGGCCCGCGTCTCCCGCCGTGACGAGCGCGAGGCTGACGACGCCCTTCCCGCCCGGATCGACGCCCCGGTAGTACGTGTACCCGTTCTCCTGCGCGACCACGTAGCGGAGACCGGCGGGGAGCTGGGCGCGGAAGCCCTCGGGGGCGTGCACGCGACCGTCTCGACCGATCGTCGGGGTCGCGGGGTTCGCGGCGAGCGCCGCGGAGAGCAGCAGGGCGGGGACCATCGTTCACCTCTCGCAGGAGCAGGACCGCGCGGCGCATGAGCAACGGGCATGCCGCCGGAGTCCGCGCGGAACCCCCCGCCGCGACTCGGGCCCCTGGGCGACGGAGGTCCGCCGCGCGGCCGGAGGTCCTCGCCGCGGCCCCGGGCCTCCCGCGAACCGGGGAGGAGCCGGGGACGGCCGGGGCGCGGTATGCTCGCGGCCGTGACCCGCGCAGACCTCGAGCAGAGCCTCTCGGAGTCCCTCGCGCGTGGCGCCCACGACGAGGCGGCGGAGCGCGCGCTCCGCGGCTACGGCCCGGAGATCCTCGGGTACCTCATAAGGATCCTCGGCTCCCGCGGTGAGGCCGCCGACGCGTTCTCGTTCTTCGCGGAGCAGCTCTGGAAGGGGCTCCCCGGGTTCGCGGGGCGGAGCTCGGTGCGGGTCTGGGCGTACCAGGTCGCCTGGCGCTCCGCCCTCCGGGTCCGGTCGGAGGCGTGGGTCCGCCGGCGCGAGCGCTTCCCGACGTCGATGGCCTCGCGGATCGCGGGCGAGGTGCTCTCGCGGACGGCGGAGGAGCGCGCGCAGGAGAGCGCGCAGCTCGCGAAGCTCCGCGCGGCGCTCGACGCCGAGGAGCAGAGCCTGCTCGTGCTGCGGCTCGACCGCGGGCTCTCGTGGCGCGAGGTGGCCGAGGTGATGGCGGCCGAGGGGCGGTCCGTGGACGAGGCCGCGCTGCGCAAGCGGTTCGAGCGGATCAAGGCGAAGCTCGCGAGCCTCGCGCGCGCGGACGGGCTCGTGGACTGAGGGCCGCGCCCTGCGGCGCTCACTCGAACGCCGCCACCCAGACCGTGCGGTGCCCGGCCTTCACCGTGACCTGCGCCTCGCGCGTCCCCAGCTCCGGGTGCACGGCGCGGACGCGGTGCCGCCCGGCGCCGAGCTGGACCTCGCGCGGCGACTCGCCGAGGTCCTGGCCGTCCACGGCCACGTGTGCCCAGGGCGACGCCTCGAGCGCCAGGAGCCCCTCGCCGGAGTCGGGCGCCGGCAGCGGGAGCGAGTTGAGCTCGGCGCGGACGGCGCGGATCGCGAGCGGAGCGCGCGCCTGGGCGTTCGCGGTCGCGGGCGGCCGCGGCGGGACCTGCCGCCCGCGCGGCACAGGGCGGGAGGTCGGTCCGGGGGAGTCGTCAGGCTCGACGAGGGACCTCGGTGTGGGAGCCGGCTGCGGCTGCGGCTGCGGCTGCGGCTGCGGTTGCGGCTGCGGCTGCTTCGGCTGCGGTTGCTGCGGCTGCGGTTGCCCCCCCCGATCGACCTTCGCGACGATCGCGGACGGCCCCCGCACCGCCGCCCGCCAGCCGACCGCCCCGACCGCCGCCGCGGCGAGCGCCCCGGC
>JAEYZK010000323.1 GCA_023428085.1 Pseudomonadota bacterium | reverse complement strand
CCGCCGCGCTGGCCGCGGCCGCCCTCGGGCTGACCGTGCTCGACGCCGCCGTGGCCGGCGGGCTCGTGCGCGCGCCGGAGGCGGCGGCGCCGGTCGATCCGCTCACGCACCGTGAACGAGAGGTCCTGGCCCTGCTCGCCGAGGGGCTCACGAACAAGGCCATCGCCGCCCGGCTCGGGATCTCCGACCACACGGCCAAGTTCCACGTCAACGCCATCCTGGCGAAGCTCCGGGTGGAGTCTCGCGCCGAGGCGATCGTGCGCGCCGCGCGGATGGGGCTCGTGGTGCTGTGACGCGCCGGGGCGAGCAGACCGGCTCGCCTGGCCGCTCATCCTCCGGGGTGGGGGTCCCCAGCGAAGCTGGGGGGAGGGGCAGAGCCCTCCCCGCGGGGCAGCCGCGCGCAGCCGCGAAGCGGCGAGCACGGCGCAGGGTCCCGCGCAGCAGGGGTGGGGGCCCCAGCGGCTCCGCCGCTGGGGCGGGGCGGCACGCCCCTTGAAATGCTCAGTGCGCCCGCGGGTTGAACGAGCCGATCACGTTCAACACGTTGAGCGCCGCGAGCTGCGCGTTGAGCCGCTCGGTGGTGACCAGGATCTCCGCGTTGCGGAGCTGGGCGACGGCGTCGGCCTGCTCGACGGCGGTGGCGGTGCCGGCGCGGTAGGCCACGTCCACGAGCCGCAGGTTCTCGGTCGCGAGGTCGCGCTGCTCCCTGGCCTTCTGGGCGTTCGACCGGAGCGCCTCGAGGTCCAGCAACGCCTGGGTCACCTGCGTCCGGACGGTGACCACGGCAGACTCGGCGCGCGCCCGGGTCTCGGCCACCCGGCCGTTCGCCTCGCGGATGTCCGACTCCCGGCGGAAGCCGTCGAGGATCGTCCACTGGAGCCGCACGCCGCCGTACCAGGCCCCGCTGTCCCGGCCCGGGACGTCCATGTTGGACCACTGGTACTGACCGAAGGCCTGCACGTCCGGGAAGTACCGGCTCCAGGCCGCCCTCCGGTTCTCCTCCTCCGCCCGCTGCTGGCTCCGCGCGGCCTTCACGTCCGGCCGGCTCTCGATCGCCTGGGTGACGAGCGGGTCGAGCTCGGTCGCCGGGAGGGTCGGCTCGGGCGGCGCCTCCACCTCGAACGCGGTGTCCCGCGCGAGGAGCCCGGCGAGCGCGACCTTCGCGGAGAGGTACTGGGCGCGGGCGCGCCGCAGATCCTCCTCGGCGCGCGCCCGGTCGATCTGGGCGCGGATGAGGCCGACCTTGGCGATCGCCCCGGCGTTGTACCGGACCCGCGCGTCGTGCTCCTGGCGCCGGGCGATCTCGAGGAGCCGCTCGGAGACGCCGATGGCCTCCTTGAGCGCGGCCACGCCGTAGTACGCGCGCGCGACGCCGAAGAGCACCTGGCGCCGGCCGTTCTCGATGTTCAGCACCGCCGCGCGCTGCGTGTCGCGCGCGCCGCGGATCGCGAAGAACAGGCGGGGTGAGACGAGCGTCTGCGTCGCCTCGGCCTGCGCGCCGAGGAGGCCGTTCTTCTGGGTCACGACCGAGGCCGAGCCGACGTTGACCGCGGTCGTCCCGGGCGGCAGGTTGCCGGGCTGGGGGCTCGCGGCCCCGAGCGGGAAGACGACGTCCTGCCGCTGCTCCTCCTGCAGCGTGTAGCTCGCCCCGACCGTCACCTGCGGGAAGTAGAGCGACAGCGCCTTCCAGGTGATCTCCTGCGCCTGGTCGAGCTGCCCCTCGAGCGCCTGGAGCTCGAGGTTCCGCTCGCCGGCGACGCGGAGCGCCTCGTCGAGCGTGATCACCGGGCCCGTGGCGTCGGCCGGGAGGGTGGGCTGCGCCGGCGGCACCTCGGAAGTCGCGGCGCCGTCCGCGCTCGTCTGCCCCAGGAGCAGGGCCACCGCCATCGCTGTCGTCCAGGTCATGTCGCTTCCTCCGCGGCGAGCCGCGCCGTGAGCTTCTCCACCATCCGGACCAGCCGCTGCCGGTCCGCGGCCTCGAGCAGGGCCAGCAGGCCCGTCAGCTTCGAGGCGATCCCCTCGTCGATGCGCCGGTGCAGCCGCGCCCCGCCCGGCGAGAGCCGCACGTGGACCACGCGACGATCCGCCGGGTGCCGCGCGCGCTGCACCAGGCCGTCGCGCTCCAGCCGGTCGATCACGCCGGTGATCGTCTTCTCCGTCACCGCCAGGCGCCGCGCGAGATCGCCCATCGTGAGCGGCCCGTCGGTGCCGAGCCAGAGCACCACGTGGATCTGCGCCGGGGTGAGGTGGAGCTCCGCGGCCGCCGTCGCGAGCGGATCCCGCATCGGGCGGAGCCGCGAGAGCCCCACCAGCAAGCCGTGGAGGCGGCGCGCCTGCACCGCCAGGGCGGCGGGGCGGGCGGCGCGGGCGCGGGTTTTACTCCGGGGCACGGACTATCCACTAGAGCGGATTGTCCGCGCGGTCAACGCGCGCCAGGGCGCAGGACCCCGGCGGGAGCGGAGGCGACGCTCACCTCCCGCCGAGGTCCTCGATCTCCGTCTCGATGTCCTTGCGCTCGGGCGCGTCGGGCTTGCGCTGCAGGAACTGCCGGAACGCCGCGACCGCCTTGGCCCGCTGGTTGCGCTGCTTGTACACGTAGCCGAGGTAGTAGTACGTCAGGGCGTTGTCCGGCTCCTCCTGCGCCGCCCGCTCGTAGTGCGGGAGCGCGGCGCCGGCGCCCTTGGCCTCGTGGAGCGAGCGCGCGAGGAGGTACCGCGCCCCGGGCGCGCGCGGGTCGTCGCGGAGGAGCGCCTCGAGCAGCCGCGCCGCGGCCTCGTGCTTCCCGCGCTGCGCGGTGCACTGGGCGAGCGCGACGCGCACGCGGGAGACGCGGGGCGCGATCGCGAGCGCCTTCTCGAACGCGGGGATCGCCTGGTCGCAGCGGCCGTTCTGCGCGAGCAGCTGCGCGATCCGCTCCTGCGGCCCGGCGGAGTCCGGCGCGAGCGCCGCCGCCGCGCCGTACGCCTCGAGCGCCTCGGCGAGCGCGCCGGACCGCTCGTAGGCGCCGCCGAGCGCGACCAGGTTCTCCGCGGTCCGCGCCAGCTCGGCCGCCTTCCGGAGCTGGAGGATCGCCGCGGGGGTCTCCGACCGGGCGAGGAGCGCCTGCCCGAGCCAGTAGCGCGCCTCGACGAGGAGGGGCGCCTCGTTGGACGCGGCCGTGAGCCGCCGGACCGCCGCCTCGGCGTCGCCCTTCTGCAGGAGCACCGCCCCGAGCCGCGTGAGCGCGAGCGGGTGGCGGGGCGCGGCGTCCACCGCCGCCTCGAGGCCCGCCAGGGCCGGCGCGAGCTCGCCCGCCTTCCAGAGCAGGGTCGCGTGCTCGACGAGGACGTCGGGGTTGCGCGGATCGTACTTCACGGCTCGTGAGAGCGCCGCGCGCGCCGCCGCGAGGTCGCCCCGCGCCTGCGCGAGCCGCGCGAGCCCCACCTCCGCCGGCGCGTGAGCCCGGTCGAGCTCGAGCGCCTTGCGGTACGCCGCCTCGGCGCCGGGGAGGTCGCCCCTGGCGTGCAGGAGGTCGCCCGTGGCGGCCTGCGCCGAGGCGTCGCGCGGGCCCTTCTGCACGGCGGCGGCGAGGAGCGTCTCGGCGGCGCCGAGGTCGTTCTCCGCGAGCGCGAAGCGGGCGAGCGCGACCCGCGGCTCCACCGCGTCCGGGTCGCGCGCGAGCGCGTCCGCGTAGAGCTGCTTCCCCTCGGCCGTCTTGCCGCCGGCGACCAGCGTGACCGCCTTCGCGACCATGAGCTCGACCGTGCCCGGGTTCGCGGCGAGGGCGCGGTCGGCGAGCAGCGCGGCGTCGAGCATCTTCCCCGAGAGCGCCAGGGCGCGGACGCGCGCCGCCGCGAGCGCGGGCCGGGCGACGATCGTCTGCTCCGGCACCTCGGAGGCCTCGACCGCCCCCGCGGCGTCGCCCACGTGGATGCGGCGGAGGACGAGCCGGATGCGCGGGTCCACCGCCCGCGGATCCGCGGCCAACGCCTCGGCGAGGAGCCTGTCCGCGTCGTCGGCGCGGGCGGGGTCCCGGCCCACGATCGAGCCGAGCAGCGCCAGCGCCCGCGCGCGCTCGGCCGGCGCGAGCCGTTCCTTCGCGGCGCTGGCGGCGAGCGGCTCGAGCCGCTCCCGCGCCCGCTCCAGCGCTCCCGCCTGCTCGTCGAGGGCGGCGAGCTCGAGGTGGGCCGCGAGCAGGTTCGCATCCCGCTCGATCGCCTTCACCAGCGCGGCGCGGGCCTCCTCGGGCTTGCGGGCCAGGACCGCCGCCTGCGCCGCCAGGAGCAGGCTGCGCGCCCCGTCCTCGAGCCTCCCGAGCCGCGCCGCGTGTAGCGCGGCCCGGGCCGCGTCGCCGCGCGCGAGCGCCGACTGGGCGAGGAGCGCGACCACCTCGGGGTCCGGCTTCTGCTTCTGCCGGGCGTAGGCCGCCTCGACCGCGGCCTCCTGCGCGGCCGTGGCGGCGATCGGCTCGGCGACGACGTCCACCGCGAGGTCCGCC
>JAEYZK010000281.1 GCA_023428085.1 Pseudomonadota bacterium | reverse complement strand
CCTCGGCGGGCACCGCCTCGGCGGGCGCCGCGGGCGCGGGGAGCGGGCGGCGGGTGGGGCCGTCCGGGGTATCGGCGAAGGCGGCGGGGGAGATGTCCTCGGTGAGGAGCGCGGACTTCGCCTCCTTGAGGACCGGGTACTCGGTCGGCCTGTACCGCGCCAGCGACTCGTTCACCTTCTTCGTCCACTCGTTCTTCACGTGCAGCCGGCGGGCGGCCTCGGCGGCGTCCACGTAGACCTGCACCGCCTGGTCCTCGAACGGCTGCGCGTAAGCGTTGAGCGCGTCCTGGTACGCCGCCAGCATCTCCTCGTCCTTCTTCACCTCGGGCGGGATGGGCGCGTCGTAGAGCGTCTGGGCGAGGCGCTCGAGCATGTACGCCTTCCGGTAGAACGCCGCCAGGATCCAGTCGGGCCGCTTGTACCTCATCACCTCGTCGTACTGCGGGGCGACGCGCTTGGCCTCGCCGAGCTTCGCGTCGAGCGCCTTCTTGAGCTTCTTCGGGTTGGTGGTCGCGGGGAGCGTGATCCGGTCGTACCGCTCGAAGTCGTACTCGGCGAGGCGGAAGCGCGCCTCGGCCGCGGCGGCGGCGGCGACCGGACTCCCCTCGGGCCGGAGCCCGCGGGCGGCGAACTCCTTCACCGCGGCGGAGTAGGCGGCCTTCGCCTCCTTCTCGCGCCCGAGCTCCTTGTACGCGAGGCCGGTCTTGAGGTGCGCCTGGACGACGAGATCGTGCTCCTTGCTGCGCGAGAAGCGGCGGCCGAACTCCTGGAGCGCGTGGACCTCGCCGGTCCAGTCGGTCGTCTTCTCGTAGATGAGCGCCGCGTGGAACTGGGTGCGCGCGGCGTCCTCGGCGTCGGGGTAGGCCTTCGAGTAGCGGACGTACGCCGCGGCCGCCTCGCCGTAGCGCTGCAGGTTCTCGAGCGAGCGGGCGGCGTTGAAGAGCGCGTCCTTGCGGTGCTTCGACCTCGGGTACTGCTCGACGAGGAGCAGGTAGCGGCTCACCGCCTTGTCGAAGTCGTAGGTGTTCTCGGAGTTGAAGCCCACGCGGAAGAGCGCCTCGTCGGCGAGCGCCGACTTCGGGTACTCGGCCGAGATCCGCTCGTACAGCCGGAGCGCGCTCTCGAACCGCCGGGCGCCCTCGTAGCAGCTGGCCGCGTTGTACAGCGCCTTGTCGGCGAACTCGTGCTTCGGCTCCTCGGCGACGAGCTTCTGGAAGAGCTCCGCCGCCGGCTCCCACTGCTTCGCCTCCATGAGCTGCATGGCGCGGTTGAACCGGCCGCCCAGCTTGAACTTCTGGAGGGTGGCGTGGAGCGCCGGGTTCTTGCCGACGGCCGACGCCTGGAGCCGCTCGGACGAGGCCTCGACGGCCGCCCAGTCCTTCTCCGTCAGGTGGCTCTCGATGATGAGGTTGGCGGCGAACTGGGCCACGTCGGAGCGCGGCCACCGCTCCACCACCTCCTCGAACCGGCAGCGGGCCTCGTCGAAGTCGCCGTACTCGTAGAAGAGCTCGCCCGCCTTGTACGCGACCGCCGGCGCGTGCTCGTCGTCCACCTTGTCGAGGAACGCGTCCGAGTCGCGGACCAGGTGCTGGAGCACCTCCGGCAGCGGCTCCGCCTGCACCACCTCGTCCGGCTTCCGGTCGGCCGAGCGCAGCACCTTGCGCTCCTCGAGCTCGCCCAGGCGCTGGAGCCGGGTGATCTCGCCCTCCCAGGAGATGATCGCCGACCGGGCCGCGTCCGCGAGGTGCGCGTCGCTCGCGGGATCGTCACGGACGTCGGCGTAGACGCGCGCCGCCTTCTCGAACTCCAGGGCGTTGTACAGGCAGTCGGCCCACTGGTACTTGAGCTCGTGCGCCTGCTTCGAGTGCGGGAAGCGGGTGACGTGATCGCCGTACGCCCGGGCGGCGATCCGGTACTCGGCGACGGCGGCCTCGAGCTTGCCCTCGGACTTGTACTGCTGCGCCTGCGCGTGGTGGAAGCTCGCCGTCCGGAGCAGGCTGCGCTCGGAGAGATCGCGGACCGCGGTGGTGAGCTCGGGATCGCCCCGGTTCTTCTCGAACCAGGGCGTGCCCGCGTCGTAGGACGCGACGAACCGCTCGCGCTCGGCGGCCTCGAGGTCGAAGCGCCGGTCCTTGGAGAAGCAGAGGACGATCTTGGCGTGGTACTTCGGCGCGTCCGGCGACAGCGGATCCGCGTCGAGCACCGCCCGGTACGCCTGCACCGCGAGCGCGTACTTCGTCTCCTCGAAGTAGACGTCACCCATCCGGCCGTAGATCTCCGCCTCGTACGGGCGGCCGCCGGCGGACGCGAAGTAGGCGCGGGCCTTCTCCACGCCGCCCCAGAACTCGTCGGTGAAGCTGATGGACGTGTACTGGATCGCCTCGGGCCAGACCTCGCCGGCGGGCCGCGCCCCGGCGGCGGCGCCGGACCTCGCCGCCTCGTCCACGTAGTGGTCGAGCAGCTTCACGAATGCGTCCACCGACGGGCCGAAGTCGTCCATGCGGTAGTGCGTCCACCCGAGCTTGTACAGGGCGCGCGGGTAGAGCGGGTGATCCGGGTACCGCTCGAGCTGCCGGTACGCCTCGGCGGCGCGGACGAGCGCGTCCGCCTCCACCGCGTCGAAGTGCCAGTCGCCCATGCGCACCCATGCCTCGGGCACGTACGGGCTCTCGGGGAACCGCTGGATGAGCGCGGCGTAGACCTGCTGCGCCTCGTCGCCCTGGTCCATCTCGCCGAGCGAGTACGCGAGGAGGTAGTAGATGCCGTGCAGGAAGCGGTAGTCCGGGAAGCCGGTGATGATCTTCTGGTACAGCGCGATCGACCGCGCGTAGCTCTTCACCGGCGGCGGCGGCGGCTCGCGCCCGTCCTCGAGCGCCGCCCGCGCCTCCTCGGCGTGCTGCGCGACCGCGGCCTGGAAGTCCTCGTTCGCCTGCTCGTAGTAGAGCTCGGCCAGCCGGAACATCGTCTCGGGCGTGTACCCGGGGTCCTCGGGGTAGCGCTTCAGGAACTCCTCGAAGCGGGCGATGGCCGCGTCGCGCTCCTCCTTCTCCAGGCCCTCGACCTCGTCGAGGGCGCGATCGAAGTGGTCGGCGAGCGCCTGCCGGCGTGCGTCGTACGCCTCGCGGACCTCGCGCTGCAGCTCCGCGCGGTACGCCTTCCCCTCCTCCTCGAACCGCGCGATGGCCTCGGCGAGCTCGGCGCGCGCGAGGTCCGCGTCCCCGGGCGGGGTCGCGGGCGCGGTCTCCGGCGGCGCCGCCGGCTGCGCCGGGACGGGCGCGGGCG
>JAEYZK010000265.1 GCA_023428085.1 Pseudomonadota bacterium | reverse complement strand
CGCCCGCGCCGCCCCCGGAAGGCCACCCCGTGAGCCTGCTGCGCGCGCGCGCCGCGCTGCTCGCCGTCGGCGTCGCCGCCGCGGCCGGCGCCGCCCGCGCCCAGCCCTACGACCCGGCCTACCGGTGGCGCACGCTCGAGACGCCGCACTTCCGGGTCCACTTCCACCAGGGCGAGGATGCCCTCGCGGCCGCGGTGGCGCGGACCGCGGAGCGCGCGCACGAGGTGCTGGTGCCGCTCCTGGGCTGGACGCCGCGGAGCCGCACCGAGGTGGTCCTCTCGGACGACAGCGACGACGCCAACGGGTCGGCGACGCCGCTGCCGTACAACACCCTCCGGCTCTACGCGACCCCGCCCCAGGAGCTCTCCGAGCTCAACGCGTACCGGGAGTGGATCGCGACGCTCGTCTTCCACGAGTACGTCCACATCCTCCACCTCGACCACGTCGAGGGCTTCCCGCGCCTCGCCAACGGCCTCCTCGGCAGGCTCGTCCGACCCAACGGGCTCGCGCCGCCGTGGCTCGTCGAGGGGCTCGCCGTGCTGCACGAGGCCGACGGGGCGCCCGGGGCGGGCGCAGGGCGCAACCGGAGCGCGCTCCACGCGATGTACGTCCGATCGCTCGCGACCGAGCCGCCGGGGTTCCCGCGGCTCGACCAGGCCTCGAACCCGCCGCTCGCGTTTCCGCTCGGCACCGAACCGTACCTCCTCGGCGGGCGGTTCCTCGCGTTCCTCGAGGAGCGGAGCGGCCCGGCGGCGATCCGCGACTATCTCTCGCGGCAGAGCGCCTGGATCTGGCCGTACGCGCCCAGCGTCGTGGGCGCGCCCGTCTTCGGCGCGACCTTCCCCGCGCTCTGGGAGGAGTACGCCGCGCGCGAGGAGGAGCGCGCCCGCGCCGTGCTGGAGCGCGTCCGTTCACGGTCCGTGACGCGGCCGGCGCGGATCACGCGCGAGGGCGGCCGGACGGGCTGGCCGCGGTGGACGGCCGGCGGCGCGCTCGTCGGCCTCCGGCGGGACCTCGACCAGGTTCCCGCGATCCTCCGCCTGACGGCCGAGGGCAGGCCCGCGGGCGCGCCGATCCGCGTCCTGGGCCTCTCGGGGCTCGCCGCCGGCGGCCGCCGCGTCGTCGTCTCGAAGGCGCAGGTGTACCGCGAGCGGCGCCTCTACCACGACCTCTACGAGGTCGAGCTCGCGACGGGCCGGCTCCGCCGGCTCACCGAGGGCGCGCGGGCGAGCGATCCCGCGCTGTCGGCCGACGGCGCGGCGCTCGCGTACGTGCGCCGGGTCGGGCCCGGCCGGCTCGCGCTCGTCCGCCGGCGCGGCGCCGGCCCCGAGGAGACGGTGTTCTCCGAGGCCGGCGTCGAGGTGTTCGCCCCGGCGCTCTCGGCGGACGGGAGGACCCTCGCGTTCGCGGTGCAGCGCGCCGGGAGACGGGAGCTCGCCGTCCTCCACGGCGATCGGCCGCCGGTGACGGTGACGGATGACGACGCGATCGACGCGAGCCCCGCGTTCACGCCGGACGGGAGGTGGCTCCTGTTCTCGTCCGACCGCGGCGGGATCTACAACCTGTACGCGCTGCCGCTCGAGGAGTGCCTCGCCGCTCGCGCCAGCTCATCCGCGCGTGCCGGGCCTGTCGAAGCACGAGCGGTGCGGTCCGGCACGCGCTGCCCCCTCCGTCAGGTCACCAACGTCGAGACCGGCGCCTTCCAGCCCTCGATCTCGCCCGACGGCAAGACGATCGCGTTCGTGACGTACACCCGCGCCGGCTACGACCTGGCGACGATGCCATTCGAGCCGGACGAGTGGCTCGACCCGATCGAACCCGATCCCGGCCTCTCCTTTGCCCAGCAGCCCGCCCTCCTCGCCACGGAACCGCCGCCCCACGATCCCCTCCCCGCAACCCCGTACTCGCCCTGGCGCACCGTCTGGCCTCGCTGGTGGCTCCCGATCGCCGGCGCCGATCCCGACGGGACGATCCTCGGCGCCATCACCGGCGGCCATGACGTCCTCCTGCGCCACTCGTGGGCGCTCTCGGCCTGGTACGGCCTCGCCTCGCGCGAGCCCGGCTACGCCGCGAGCTACCTCGGGACGTGGTCCTGGCCGCAGGTGGACCTCTCGTCGAGCCGCGTCCTGGAGTCGGCGCGGGCCGGGAAGGGGCTCCGCGCCGTCTGGACGCCGCTCGACGCCGGCGTCAGCTTCACCTTCACGCGGCTCGAGTGGGCGGCGCTGGTGCGGCTCGGCTGGAACGGGACCTTCCGCGACGTGCGCGGGGCGGAGGGGACCGCGACCGAGCCCGAGGCGCTCCGCACCGAGGACGGGTTCGGGTCGGAGGTCACGCTGCGCGCGGCGTGGTCGACCGCGCGGCGGTACGTGCGGTCGGTCTCGCCAGAGGAGGGCCGGACGCTGAGCCTCGCCGCGGGCCTCTCGGCGAAGGAGCTCGGGAGCGACTACGCGCTTCTCCGCGCGCGCGGCGCGGTCACGCAGTACCTCCGGATCCCGTTCACGCGCCACGCAGTGCTGGCGCTCCGGGTCGCGGGCGGCGCCGCCGACGGCTCGCTCGGCACGTCCGCGCCGTTCGCGCTCGGCGGCCCCGCGCAGCCCGATCCGCTCTCGCTCCTCGTCGGCCCCGCCGCGGCCCCCGACCAGCTGCGCGGGTACCCGCTCGAGTGGCTCGAGGGGACCGGCTTCGCGCTCGCGAACGCCGAGCTCCGGTTCCCGATCGCCGCGCCGGAGCGCGGCTACTCCACCTGGCCCGTCTACCTCCGGCGCGTCCACGGCGCGGTCTTCGCCGACCTCGGCGACGCGTTCGATCTCCCGGGCACCCTCCCCTTCGCCGGCCACCGGTTCCGCTGGGACGAGCTGCGCCTCGGCGCCGGCGCGGAGCTGCGGCTCGAGCTTGCGCTCGGCTATGCCATCGTCACCGATCTCCGCCTCGGCGTCGCGCACGCGTTCGGCCGCCCGCTCCGCGGCGAGGCGGAGGAGCCGGGGGTCGCCGCCGTGGCCGGGTACGCGGTGCTGGGCGCGAGCTTCTGACGGACCGCAGGGGCGCGACGTACACCTTGGGTGGAGCCCAGGGGTTCCCGGGCGCGCGCGCGTGGGCACCGTCACCAGCGGCGGCGACGCCGTCCAAGGGGGAGTCATGCTCGGGCGCTCCACGCTGGCGATCGTGCTGTCGCTCTCACTGTCGGTCGCATGTGACAACAGCGTCGGTGGCGGCGGGGGTGGTGGGGGCGGCGATCCGTCGGGCGATCCCGGTCCGAGCGGGCCCACGGGCGCCACCGGTCCGACTGGTTCCACGGGCCCTACCGGCCCGACTGGCCCGGCCGGCCCGGCCGGCCCGACTGGCCCGACTGGCCCGACTGGCCCGACTGGCCCGGCCGGCCCGACCGGCCCGACCGGCCCCGCTGGCCCGACCGGACCCACTGGCCCGACCGGACCCACTGGCCCGACCGGACCCTCGAGCGCGTGCGCGGACCTCCTGCCCACGTACCCGGCCGCCGTCGATCTGCAGTTCGCCACCGGAACGCACGCCTACTGCTCGATGGCGACGACCTCGCCCGACGGTCAGCTCGCGCTCGCGTTCCAGCGCGGGACCGAGACCGTCGTCCAGCTCCACACGCCCGCCGGCGCGCAGCAGACCAGCGCGCCGCTCACGGGGGTGCAGGGCTTCGGCACCGACATGGACGCGTGGTTCCACTGGAGCGGCGAAGGGTGGCACGGGATCACGAACGACACCGAGGGGCCGCTCCACGCCCTCGCGGCGTGGGACGAGCTCGGCGCGCTCCAGCGCTTCGTCCCGGACTTCGAGATCGCGCACACCGCCCCCGACGGCGAGGGCGGCAGCATCGCGCTCGCCCTCGACGCCGAGACGCGGACCCGGCCCTCCCTGCTCTGGGTGGACGCCACGGGCACCCTCTCCCGGAGCGTCGAGCTCGACCGGCGCGGGACGCAGGCGATCGTGCAGTGGGAGACGGGGCACGTGCTCGTCCTCGCGTCCGGCGGCGACGAGGACGCCACCGCGCGCTGGTTCGACGGCGACGGCGCGCCGCTCACGGACTGGTTCGACGCCGGGTTCCGATACTCCGGGACCGGGAGCCCGGCGCTCCGCCTCCTGCTCGACGGCAGGCCGGTGGTCTTCGACGGCTCGCGCTGGGCGGCGGCGTTCCCGGACGGCGAGGCCGAGCCCGAGGACCCGCCGGCGTGGCTCGCGGCGCGTGCCGGGAAGAGGCTCGCCGCGCTGCCCGGCGGCAGGGGCTACCTCGCGCTCGGCGGGGCGGCCTTCCGGGGCCCCGGCGACGCCGAGCTCCTCACGCCCGCAGGCGAGAGCTGCGGGCTCCTGCGGCCGCCTCCGGGCCCGCCGCCGACCGACGGAGAACGATCCGTCTTCGGCTACTGGCTCGGCCAGGACGGGACGCTCGTCGAGGGCGCGGGCCTCACCGGCCCCACCCTCGACGCAGGCAACCACTGCGCGTTCCGCTGGTGGCCGCGGCTGTTCGCGGAGTGACCGGCGGCACGCGCCTCACGCCGCGTGCCGCTGGGCATCGCCCGGGCCCTGGCCCCCACCCTCCTCGTGCCGCGAGGCGTGGCGCCGGCGGAACCGATCGAGGAGCGAGTAGATCACCGGCACGACCAGGAGCGTCAGGACGGTGGACGCGACCAGGCCGCCGATGATCGCCCAGGCCATGCCGGTGCGGCTCTCGGCGCCGTCGCCCCGGGCGAACGCGACCGGGAGCATGCCGGCGATCATCGCCACGCTGGTCATGAGGATCGGGCGGAGCCGCATCGGGCCCGCCTCGAGGAGCGCGTCGTTCGTCGGGCGGCCCTCCTCGCGGAGCTGGTTCGTGAACTCCACGATGAGGATGCCGTTCTTCGCGACGAGGCCCATGAGCATGATCATCCCGATCATCGCGAAGATGGTCATGTACTCCTGGGCGAGGAGCAGCCCGGAGAGCGCGCCGATCACGGAGAGCGGGAGCGAGATCATGATCGTGAGCGGATCGAGGAGGCTCTCGAACTGCGCGCAGAGCACCATGTAGATGAGGATCACGCCCAGCAGCAGGGCCTTCATGAACTCCGCCATCGTCTCGCCCAGCATCTTCTGCTGGCCGGCGTAGCCGTACTGGACGCCGGGCGGGAGCGTCTTCGCGAACGCGTCGAGCTTCTTCGTCGCGTCGCCCAGCGACATGCCCTTGAGGTCGGCGAGCAGCGTCACCTGCCGCTTGAGCCCCTGGCGGTCGATCTCGGCCGGGCCGGTGGTCTGGACGAGGCTGGCGACGCTCCGGAGCTCGACGAGCTCGCCGCGCCCGGTCCGCAGCGTGAGGGCGCCGAGCGCCTGCGGGTCGGCGCGGACGTCGGCGGGGAGCCGGAGCTTCACGTCGTACTGGTCGCCCTTCTCCCGGTACTTCACGAACTCCTGCTGCCCGAGGAAGGCGCGCAGCGTCAGGCCCACCTGGGCGGCGGGCAGCCCGAGCGCCGCGGCGCGATCGCGATCGACCCGGACGGCGACCACGGGGCTGCCGGAGCGCGCGCTCGAGTCCACGTCGGCGAACCCCTGGTCGGCTCGCAGGAACGCGAGGCCCTTCGCGACGGCCTCGTCGAGCAGCGCGGGGTCGTCGCTCTGGAGGTTGAACTGGACGAGCTGGGTGCGGCCGCCGGCCCAGCCGCGCTCGCCGACGGTGAACAGGGTCCCGTGCGGGAGCTGGATCGCCTTGCGCAGGAAGATCTTCATCTCCTCCTGCTTGAACGTGCGCTCGGCGATGGGGACGAGGTTCACGGTGAGCGTGGCCTTGTTCACCGCCCCGTCCGTGCCGCCGCCGACGAGCGTGAAGACGCCCGAGACGCCGGGCAGCGCCCGGATCTGGCGGCTCACGTCCTCGGCCGCCCGATCCGTGTCGTCGAGCGGGGTGCCCAGCGGCAGCTCGAGGCGGCCGGTGAGCTCGCTCACGTCCTGCACGGGCATGAACGCGAACGAGAGGAACCGGCTCATGAACACGGTCAGGAGGAGCACGGCGACCGTCAGGCCGATCGTCGCGAGCCGGTGGCGCAGCGCCCACCCCAGCACGCGCCGGTAGAGGTCCTCGACCGCGCGGAACCCGCGCTCCAGGAACTGGCTCACCGCGTCGGTGGACTCGCCGTGCGAGAGCAGGCGCGCCGCCAGCATGGGGGTGAGCGTCATCGAGATCAGGTACGAGAGGCCGACCGCCACCGTGACGGTGATGCCGAACTGGAAGAAGAACCGCCCCGCCATGCCCTTCATGAAGGCGACGGGCACGAACACCGCGATGACCGAGAGCGTCACGGCGAGCACCGCCAGGGCGATCTGCGTCGTCCCCGCGAAGGCGGCCTGGCGCGGCTTCTCGCCCTTCTCGAGGTGCCGGAACACGTTCTCGATCACGACGATGGCGTCGTCGATCAGCAGCCCGATCGAGAGCGTCAGCGCCAGCATCGTGATCATGTTGAACGTGAAGTCCATCGCGTGCATGGCCGCGACGGTGCCGATGATGGAGGTCGGCAGCGCGAAGGCGGCGACGATGGTCGCCCGCCAGTTGCGGAGGAACAGGAGCACCACCAGCACGGCGAGCACGGCCCCGATGAGGAGGTCGTGCTGCACGGACTCGATGGACTTGCGGATGAACCGCGAGTTGTCGCTCACGACCGTGAGCTGCGAGCCCGCCGGCAGGAGCTTCTGGAGCTCGCCCAGGTGCGCCTTCACGCCCTCGGCCACCTCGGTCGTGTTCGCGTCGGACTGCTTCTTCACGACGAGCGCGATGGCGGGCTTCCCGTCGAGCCGCGCCGTGGACCGCGCCTCGGCCGGGCCGTCCACCACGCTGGCGACGTCGCGCACGCGCACGGGCCGGCCGTTCGGGCTGGCGATCACGAGCTCGCGGAGCTCCTCCACCGACTGCGCCTCGGTCTCGAGCTTGACCACCCGCTCCTTCCCCGGCTCGAGGGTGCGCCCGCCGGGGATGTTGACGCTCTGCGCGGCGATCGCCTGGGAGACGTCGGTCGCGGCGAGGCCGTACGAGCGCAGGCGGGTGGGATCGACCTCGATCGCGATCTCCCGCTTCCGGCCGCCGATCACGTCCACGGTGCCGACCCCCGCGACGCGCTGCAGGGCGGGGCGCAGGTCGTCCTCGGCCGCCTTGGTGAGGGTCTCGACCGGGAGCGGGCCCGTGAGGGCGAGCTGGATGAGCGCCTGCGCCTGGAGGTCGATCTTCTGGACGACCGGCGTCTCGATCTCCGCCGGGAGCTTGGTGATCGTCGCGCTCACCTTGTCGCGCGCCTCCTGGGCGGCGACGTCGATGTCCTTGTCGAGATCGAACTCGAGGACGATGACGGAGAGGCTCTCGTAGTTGAAGGAGCTGATCGTGTCGAGCCCGGAGATCGCGTTCAGCTCCTGCTCGAGCGGCTGCGAGACGTTCTTCTCGATCGTCTCCGGATCGGCGCCCGCCAGGATCGTGTTCACCGTGACGATCGGGATGTCGACCTTGGGCGTCTGATCGACCCCGATGTTCGGGAAGGCGTTGATGCCGAAGACGACCAGGCCCATCACCAGCATGCTGGTGAAGAGCGGCCGGTTGATGAAGGTGCGGATCGGGCTCACGTGAGGCTCCTGGCGATCTGCGGGCTACTCCTGGACGTGGACGCGCGCGCCTTCGGTCAGGCCCGCGCCGCCGTCCGCGACGACCCGATCCTGGGGGGCGACGCCGGCGAGGACGCGCACCGTCCCGGGCGTGAGCCGCTGCACCTCGACGGCGCGGCGGTGGGCGGCGTCGGACACGACCGCCCAGACATAGCTCTTCCCGTCCTCCTGGCGGACCGCCTCGGCCGGCAGGAACACGCCCTTCGAGTCGCCGCTCGCGACGCCGAGCCGGACCTGGACGATCGCGCCCGGCCGGAGCTCCTTGAACGGCGACCCGGCGACGTCGGCGCGGACGTCCACGGTGCGGGTCCCGGGCTCGACCGAGACGCCGACCGTGCGGACCTTGGCCTGGAACGCCTTGCCCGACGGGCTCACGTTGGCCTCGAGCGCGGCGCCCGGCGCGAGGAGGTCCACGAGCGCCTCCGGCACCGCCAGGCGCACCTCCACCGTGGCGACGTCCACGATCGCGAGCACCGGCGTGGGCGGCATCATCGCGACGTACTCGCCGGCGCTCTTCAGGCGCGCGGTGATGACGCCGTCGAACGGGGCGCGGATGGCGGTCTTGAAGAGCGCGTCCTGCGCCGCCGCGAGGGCCGCCTCGGCCTGCTGCAGCGCGGCCGCCGCCTGCTGCTCGCCGATCTGGACCTTCTCGAGGGCGGCCGTCGCCGCCGCCCCGCCCTTCGCGAGCTCCTCCGTCCGCTTCAGGTCGAGCACGACGGACCGGTGCGCGGCGTCGGCCGCGGCGCGGGCCGCCTGGGCCTGGTGGACCTGGATGCGCTGCGTGGAGGAGTCGAGCTCCATGAGCACCTCGCCCTTGCGGACGCGCGACCCCACGTCCACGTGGAAGCGGAGGATCCGGCCCGAGGCCTCGGCCGAGAGCACCGCCTCGTTGCGGGCGCGCAGCTCGCCCGTGGCCCGGAGCACCGCGCCCGCGTCGGCCTGGGGCGTCACGATCTTCACGCCGACCGCGTTCGCGGCGACGGAGGGCGCCACGGGCAGCGCGGCGCGTTCGGCCTTCTTGCACGCGCCGAGCGCGAGCGCGGCCAGGGCGGCGAGGCGGGCCAGGGTGGCGAGCGGGGACGAGGTCTTCATGACGGTTCTCCGAGCGTGAAGCGGCTTCGAGGCGACTTCGGTCAAGGGACTTCCGGGCCGGCGACGCCGTGGAGGAAGACGTCCACGAGGCGACCGGCGAGGCGTTGCGGATCGGGCGGCTCGTCGCCGGCGACCCACGAGATGACGACGCCGTGGACGAGCCCCATGAGCGCCAGCCCCGCCTCGCGCGGCGGGAGCCGGAGGCCCCGCGGCCCGGCCGCGTTCTCGAGGAAGGTCACGAGGCGCTGGAAGAGCGTCGCGCGCAGGGCCCGCTCCTCGACGAGCGCCGGGGGCCGCTCGAAGAACACGCGGAGCGAGTCCATGCGCTCGACGACGAGCGCGAGCTGGCGCTGGAGGAGGAGCTCGAGCTGCTGGGCGAAGCTCAGCCCGGCCGGGACCGGAGCGTCGAAGGTCGCCAGGACGCGCCGGCGCATGTCCTCGCGCAGGCCCTCGAAGATCTCGTCCTTGCTCGAGAAGTAGGTGTAGAGCGAGGCGGCAGTGAACCCCGCTTCGCGGGCGATCGCCTGGACCGTCGCCGCCCCGAAGCCGCCCCGCGCAAAGACGCGCGCAGCGGACTCCAGGATGTCCTGGCGGGTCCGTTCGATCTCGCGCGCGCGGCGGTCTCCCCGGGCGTTCGTGGGCGACATCACGAACGCGTTATCGGGCAGACCGAGTAAACAGTCAATGCGACCGAATGGTCATTCGGAAAACGACGACCCGAGAGGGCCGGTTCTCACGTACTTTGCAAGGGTTGCGCCGCCTAGGCCTCCGCCTCGGTCCGGCGGCTGCGCCGGATGGCATCGGCGATGCGGAACGGTGCGAGCGCGAACGTCCGCGCGAGCCGGAACGACTCGACCGCGAGCCCCGCAAGGATGCCGACCACCGACTCGCTCTCCAGCTCCTCGCGCCGGCGCGCCTCCGCCGCGCCCGCCGCGAGCTGCGTGACCTTCGCCAGCTCCTCCTGCTTCGCCTCGCGGGCCTGCGCCGCGCGCTCGCCGATGAACCGCTTCCCCGGCGCGCCCCGCCGGAGGCTGGCCGCCTCCTGCCCCACGAGGCCCCGCTGCGATCCCGGCCGCATCTTGTTCGCCATGGAGGGGAAGCTAAGGAGCGCGCGGCCCAGGAGGATCGCCATCACCGGGCCGAGAACTCCGTTCGTCCTGAGCGTAGCGGCCGCGCCAGCGGCCGCGGAGTCGAAGGACGAACGAACGGTGGGACGGAACGCCCCAGGCGCTCGCCTCGTCCACCCCCTTGCGGCCCCGCGCGGGCGATGCTAGTTAACGCCGGTTTCGCGCCGACATAGCTCAGCTGGTAGAGCAACTGATTCGTAATCAGTAGGTCCCCAGTTCAAGTCTGGGTGTCGGCTTCGACTTCTCTCGGATTCCGGTGCGTCCGCGGCCTCGCGGGCAGATGCTCGCGGGGCCGCCGCTTGCTTGGCTACGGCACCGGGGCCGCCCCCTACCCCTCCGCCGGCGTCGCGATCTTGAGCCCGACGATCCCCGCCACGATGAGCCCGATGCAGACGAGCCGCAGCGCGGTCAGCGGCTCCCGGAACAGCGCGATCCCGAGCGCGGCGGTCCCGAGGCTCCCGATCCCGGTCCAGATCGCGTAGGCGCTCCCGAGCGGGAGCGTGCGGAGCGCGATCCCGAGGAGCGCCATGCTCGCGACGAGGGCGACGGCGGTGAAGGCGGTCGGTCCGGGCCGGGTGAACCCGGCGGTGTACTTCAGACCGACCGCCCACGCGATCTCGCAGAGCCCGGCGATGAACAGGATCAGCCACGCCATCGCGGGGCGCGCGACCTTCAGTGAAGCGCGGGAGGCGGCGGCTCCACCTCCCCCTGCGGCGGCTGCCCCTGCTCGCCCTGCTGCGACGGCGCGTCGATCCGCTCCTGGGCCTGGTCGAGGGCCTGGCTGCCCTTCTGGACCGCCATGTCCTTGGCCTGCTCGCCGAGCTCCCGCGCCTTGCGCTTCGCGGGCTCGAGGAGCTGCCGCTCCTTCTGCGACACCGGGAGCGCGAAGCCGAAGAGGAGCCCGAGCGCAGCGGCGCCGAGGGCCCACAGCCCGGTGTCCTCGTGCGTGCTCGCGCGGATCTGGCCGCTGTCCGGCAGCCGGTCGCGGAGCGAGTGCGCCTGCTCGCCCATGCGGTGCTTGAGCTCGCCGGCCTTCGCGCCGACCCGGTCCTTCATCTCGCCGGCGCGCTCCTTCAGGTCCTCGACCCTGGAGCCTGCGCGGTCCTTCATCTCCTGGACCCGCGAGCCGGCCTGCTCCTTCATGTCCTGGAGCCGCGAGCCCGAGTGCTGCTCGTGGCCCTCGGCGTATTGCCCGGCGGGCACCTCACCCACCTCGGACGGCAGCGTGCCCTCCCCGTGGGTCTGGTACGGCGAGTCCTCGCGGTACCCCGCCCGTCCGTAGTACTCGCGGTAGTCCCCGCGATACCCGGAGCTGCGGAACCGCTCGCTGCCGTAGTAGTCCTCGGGGCGGTGGTCCTCGCGCGACTGCGCCCGCGACTGCAGCGCCTTGCCGATCAGCATCCCCACGCCGGCCCCCAGCGCCGGCGCGAGCCAGGAGCTGTGCACCGCGCTGTCCCGCACCTTGCCCATCTTCTCTCGTGCCATGTCGCGCGCCCTCCCCTTGGCGTACTCCGGCGTCAGGCGTCGTGATACCTCGCCGGCGAGCTGCGCGATGCGTCCGCGCCTCTGCTCGACTTGATGTCGTGCATCGTCTCTTTCGCCCATCGCCCGTCCTCCTTGATGTGCTCGACCGCCCGCGCCGGGCGGGCCTTCTTCAGCTCGGCCCGCCCGGCGGCGATCAGCCCGCCGCCGACGGCCGCGTAGATCACCGTCACGATCAGCGCCGAGAGCCACAGCGGCAGGAACGTCGCGCCGATCGCCACGAGCGTGATGCCGAGCAGGAAGAGCGCGACGTAGCCGACCGCGCCGCCCGCGCCGATCGCGACGCTGCCCTTCTGCACCTTCTTCAGCTCGGCCCGGAGCTCCTCCTTCGCGAGGCGGAGCTCGTCGCGCACGAGGCCCTGGCTCTCCTGCCCGAGCTGGCGGAGGAGGTCTCCGAGCGGCCGGTCATCCAGCCCTCTCTCCCGGGAGAACTCCCGCTCCGCCCTCATGGCAGCTCCTCGTCCCAGTACGCGGGCCCGCCCTGGCGCGCCATCCGGCCCTCCGGGTCCCAGCCGCCGTCGCCCAGCCAGCGCTGCTGCTGTCCGGTGTCGCTGCCCTTCATGACCCGCGCGATCGCGAGGCCGGCCACGAAGCAGGCGCCGAGCAGCACGCCCGGCCGGGCCCGGATGCCCGACCGGACGTGGTCGAACATCTCCTCGGCCGAGTGGCGGCGGAGGTAGTCCGCGCCCCGCCGCGCGTAGTCGGCGGCGTACTGGCCGAACCGGTCGCCCTCCGCGGACTGCGCGATCTTCTCGAGCAGGCCGCTGAGCTGCTCCTTCTGCCCGTCCACCGTGCTCATGGCCCGCTGGCGCGCGCTGTGCGTGAGCTGGGTCGCCTTCTCCTTCAGCTCCCCGGTGTCCTTCGAGCCGGGCGAGCCCTGCGCATACAGGTCCTGATCCTGGGATCCGAATTCCATGTTCGCCCTCCGGCGTGGACCGCGTCTCGGAGAGAAGGCTGGGCATGGGCGCGCTGGCCCGCAGGAGGGGTGCGACCGGGCGGCGACCCCACGCGGGAACGCCGGTCGACTGCGCGCCCTGCGATCGTCCGGGCCCTACGCGTCGTCCCCCGCCACCGCGGCGAGGAGCTGCTCCCGGCGGCGCTCGAGCAGCCGCGCGGTCAGCGGGCGGATGGCGCGCCGGACCGCGGCGCCCGCGAGCGCGAGCACGCTCCAGCACGCGACGAGCAGCCAGGGGTTCTCGAAGCGCATCGCCAGGAGCACCGGCAGGCCGAAGAGCGTCGTCCCGCCGGACACGATCGCCATCCCGGCGAGCGCGGTCATCGGCGCGAGGCCGGCGCCGCGCTGGAGCGAGTGGGCGGCGGGGCGCGGGTTGAGGATCGAGACGAAGTTCCCGGCGGCGGTCCACCAGGCGCCGGCGCCGAGGTGGAGCGCGAGCGCGGCGCAGAGCGCCCACGGCTGGGGCGGCCCCCCGGTCGCGAAGAGCGCCGCCGCGCTCCCCGCGAACAGGGCGAACGCGAGCACCAGGCTGGCGCCGTTCTTCGCCCGCAGCACGTCCGCCGGCGCGACCGGCGCGAGGAACCAGAGCCGCACGCCGCCGCGATCCCAGCCGAAGGCGTTGAGCCAGGCGGTCTGCGTCACGAGGAGCGTGTAGAGCGCGAAGCCGAAGAGCGGGAGCGAGCGGTAGATCTCGTCCGGCGGCAGGAGCGGCACGGCCTTCCAGCCGATGGCCGCGGCGAGCGCGGGGAGCACGAGCGACAGCACCGCGGTGAGCGGGTGGCGCAGGAGGTACTTGAGCTCCTTCTCGAGGATCGGCCCGAGCCGCCCCGGGAGCCGCCACCCGCGCCCGGCGCCGCCCTTCGCGCGCGCCCCTTCGACGCCGGCGAGCGCGTCCGCGAGGGCGAGCCGGTACGCCGCCCACGCCGTCGCGGGCACCACCGCCGCGAGGGCGGCGATCCAGGGGAGCGCCCGGGAGACCTCCCCTGCGTAGAGCGCCTGCGTCGCCTCGACCGCGAACGCGGCCGGGGCGGCGAGCCAGCGCAGCGCCGTGAGCTCCCGGAGGCCGACCCACACCGTCCGGCCGCCGCCCGCGGCGACGTACGCGACGAGCACGATGACGGCGATGTAGACCGCCGCCACCCCGAGCTCGCGCACGCGCTTCCGGCTCACGGCGCGGGCGAGGAGCTCCTGCAGGAGCGCGACGAGGCAGACGGTGCCCGCCGCGAACAGCAGGTGCACGAGGGCGAGGAGGACCACCCAGCTCCCCGGCCGCGCCGCCGCCGCGCCGACGAAGGCGCCGGCCTGGAGGAGGAGCCAGAAGAGCGCGAACGGATCGGCGACGAGCCCCGCGGCGAGCTCGTAGAGGTACGCCTGCCACGGGGGCACGGGGTAGACGAGGACGCGGCGCAGGTCGAACGTCTCACGATCGGACATCGTCAGCGCCAGCGAGGTCCACGAGGTCCAGACGCCGAAGAAGAAGAGCGCGGTGGCGAGGGCGATCGCCCGCGAGGAGCTCATGCGGACGGCGAGGAACACGCCCCTGCCCGCGAGCGCCGCGAAGACGAGCCCGGTGGGGATGGCCAGCGCGAACAGCACCGACCGCGCGACGAGGTCCTGGATCCCGCCCTTCCCCAGGAGCCGGCGCGCCGTGAGCCGCAGCCGGAGCTCGGCGAGCGCGAGGAAGGCGCTCACGCCCCGGAGCCCTCGCCGAGCCAGGAGAGCCCGACGGGCGCGGCCTCCTCGCCGACCGTGCGGATGAAGACCTCCTCGAGCGTCCCGGTGCCGCGGACCTCCTCGAGCGTCCCGTGCGCGGCGAGCCGTCCGCCGCGGATGATCCCCACGTGCGTCACGAGCCGCTCCACCACCTCGAGGACGTGGCTCGTGAGGAAGATCGTCAGGGCGCCGCGCCCGACCAGGTCCACGAGCAGGCGGCGGATGCCGGAGACGGCCACCGCGTCGATGCCCTCGAACGGCTCGTCGAGGAAGAGGAGCCGCGGGCCGTGGATGAGGGCGCAGGCGAGCGCCAGCTTCTTCTTCATCCCGTGGCTGTACTCGCCCACGAGCTTGCCCGCGTCGGCGACGAGGTCGAGCGCGGCGAGGAGCTCGTCGGTGCGCCGCGCCGCCTCGGCCCGGGCGAGCCCGTAGAGCTGCCCGTGGATCCGGAGCTGCTCCGCCCCGGAGAGCCGCTCGAACAGGCCGAGCCCGTCCGGCACCACCCCGATCTGGCGCTTCACGGAGAGCGGATCGCGCCCCAGGTCGAGCCCGAGCACCCGGGCGCGGCCGGCGCTGGGCGCGAGGAGGCCGGTGAGCATCTTGATCGTCGTGCTCTTCCCGGCCCCGTTCGGTCCCAGGAACCCGAAGAACGCGCCCGCCGGCACCGCGAGGGTGAGCTCGCTCACCGCCGGCTTGTCGTCGAACAGGCGGGTGAGCCCCTCGGTCTCGATGGCGTGCACGCCCTCCTCGGCTAACACGCGGAGGAAGGCGCGGCAAGGCGACGGCGTGGAGCGCGCGCGCTCAGTGCAGCCTGCTCACGCTCTCCTGCCCGCCCTCGAAGTACAGGAAGCGGAGCCCCATGCCGCGCATGGCGAGCGGTCCCGGCGCACGGCCGGACCCGCGCGCCAGCAGGTGGCAGACGTACCGGACCTCGGCCACCGCGAGCATGTTTCCCGACTCGGAGGGGAAGGTGATGCGGACGTGCGTGCCGATGGGCTGCGGTGCGCGCGTCTCGACGAACAGCCCGCCCTCGGAGATGTTGCGGGCGATGCCCAGGCCGCAGCCGTGCTCACCCTCGAGGTACACGCGGAACACCTTGTCGAGCCGCGTGCCCTCGCGGCGCTCCAACCGCCCCGCGTCCTGCTCCGCCCGCCGAAGCCGTTGCATCGCCACCTCCGAACGGAGCCACCGTAGCCCGGTAGGTCGATGTAGGCAAATAACCGACCTTGACTCACCCGGGGTTAGCCCCGATCGTGTCCTGAACTCAAGGTATGATGACCGTGTTTCCGGGCGCTTCCGCCCGCCCCGAGGTGTCCATGCGCTCTGGCTGCCTGCTCGCTCTCCTGCTCCTCGCCCTCCCCGCGGCTGCCCGCGACGCCGACTTCGACTCCGCAGCCCGCGGCGCCGAGCGCCTCGACGGGCTCGAGAGCTTCCTCGCGAACTACGTCGGGCACTGCACCGACGTGTACGAGCGGCAGCGGTGCCAGGCCAACGTGGCGCAGGCCCGCAAGGCGGCGGCGGGACGTGTCTTCACGGTCCGTGTCACGGACGCCGCCGGCCTGGTGCGGACGCAGCGCAAGGGCGGCGGGTTCGTCGTGCTGCTCACGCCGTTCGTGGACGGCGGCGGGCTCGCGCTCACGCACGGCGCGCCGGTCCGGCAGGACGCGGCGGGCCGGCCGATCGTGAACCTCGTGCCCATCCCGACGGCGCTCCCGGACGGCATGATGGAGATGGAGTTCGAGAGCCCGTTCCGCACCGGCGCGATCGACCTCGAGATCGTCTTCCGCCCGGAGAAGGTCTGGAAGCTCTCCCGGCGCGGCGAGGCGGGCAGCTACGAGGGCGTCGCGGCCCGGTTCCTCGCGGTCCGGGTGCTGGACGCGCGGACGGGCGCGCCGATCGCGGCCAAGGTGCTGTGAGGACGGCCGAGCCCGTCGAAGGGTGAGCGGGGATGGCTACCGCTTCGCCCCCACGCGCAGCGTGAGGATCGACGCGGCGCCGCCGCGCTGGACGCGCAGCAGCACGACCTCGTTCTCCCGGAGCCGGTTCAGGATCGAGGTCACGTCCTCGATCTTCCGGATCGGCTGCTGGTTCAGCTCGAGGACGACGTCGCCCCGCCGGAGGTTCGCGCGATCCGCGGGGCCGTCCGGGACGACCCGCAGGACGACGAGCCCCTGATCGCCGTCCAGGGCGAACTGGCTGCGGAGCTCGGGGGTGATCCGCGCGAGCGCGAGGCCGAGCCCGGGCGTGGGCGGCGCCTCCTTCTCGACGGCCCGCTCCGGCTTCTCGCGCACCGCCGCCGCGGCCGCCTCGTCCTCCGGGCGCGGCGCGAGCTTCACCGTGAGCTGCTTCTGCGCGCCCCCGCGGAACAGCGTCAGCGCCGCCGCCTGGCCGGGCGGGACGAGCCCGGCCGCGCGGGTGAGCGCGCCCGACGAGTCCACCGCGCGGCCCTCGAACTGCGTGATGATGTCGTACGGCCGGATGCCGGCGCGATCCGCGGGCGACTTCGGCTGCACCGTCTGGACGAGCGCGCCCTTGGTCCCGGGCGCGAGGCGGAAGTGCTCGGCGATCTCGGGGTCCACGTCGGAGACCGTCACCCCCAGGAACCCGCGGACCACCCGCCCCTTCTCGCGGAGCTGCGGGAGGAGCGCCCGGGTCATGGTGATCGGGATGGCGAAGCCGATCCCCTGGCCCATCTGCGGCGAGACGATGAGGGTGTTGATCCCGACCACCTCGCCCTGGAGGTTGAACAGCGGCCCGCCGGAGTTCCCGGGGTTGATGGCGGCGTCGGTCTGGATGTAGTCGTCGTACGAGTCCGCGGCGTTGATGCCGGCCCGGTGCTTCGCGGAGACGATCCCGAGCGTCACCGTGTCCCGCAGGCCGAACGGCGAGCCCATCGCCAGCACGAAGTCACCCGGGCGGAGCACGTCGGAGTCGCCGAGCTGGACCGCGGGGGGGAGATCGCGAGGCGGGTCCTCGAGCTGGAGGAGGGCGACGTCCGTGAGCGGATCCCGCCCGAGCACCTTCGCGTGGAAGTCGCGGCCGTCGGAGAGGCGGACGCGGATCTCGGTCGCGTCCTTCACGACGTGGTTGTTGGTGAGGATCGAGCCCTGCGCGTCCACGAGGAAGCCGGAGCCGAGCGAGGCGCCCTGGAGCCCCTCGGGCAGCTCCGGCGCGGGGCCGGGCCGCGCGCCGAAGAACCGCTCGAACAGCTCGTCGAAGGGGTCGGCGGCCTTCGGGCGCTTGACGCTCCGCTGCGGCCGCCGGCTCGGGCTCCGGGCGGCGGTGACGGTCGAGATGTTCACGACCGAGGGCCGCAGGCGCTCGACGAGGGGCGCCAGCGAGGCGCCGCCGGGGACGAGCGGCTCGGGCGTCTCGGCCCGGGGCTGCGTGGCGCCGAGCGCGGTCACCGCCGCGGCAGCGATCAGGGTTCGGCCGAGGGTCCGGCGCATCGATGCGTTCTCCAGGGTGGGCGCGGCGGAACCGCGCTCCCCTCCTCATAGCTCGCGCCGGAAATGGGCGCTGCGCCGCCGGACGCGCTACGCCCGGGCGAGCTTGCCGACGCGGACCCGCGCGGGGCGCAGCACGCGCTCGCCGATCCGATATCCGGCCCGGACCTCCTGGACGACGCAGCCGTCCTGCGCCGCGTCCGCCACGGGGACCGTGTCCACCGCCTCCGCGAACCTGGGATCGAACGGCTGGCCCGCCACCACCATCCGCTCGGCGCCCAGCTCCGCGATCCGCTTCTGGAGCGACGCCAGCGACAGGCGCACGCCCTCCACCAGGTTCTTCACCGCCGCGTCCGCGACGTCGCTCGAGGAGACGGCCGCAAGGGCGCGCTCGAGGTCGTCGGCGGCCTCGAGGAGCGCCTGCGCGATCCCGGTCCGCTCGGCCTCGATCACCCGCGCCTTCTCGCGCTCGAGGCGCTGCCGGAACGCCTTGTTGTCCTCGACGAGCGCGGCGTACGCGCGGGTCAGCTCGTCGATGCGCGCGGCCTGCGAGGCGATCCGCTCGTCCCGGTCGTCCGGCGCGGCGGCCTCTCCACCGGCCGGCGCCGGATCGCTCGCCGCGGGCGCCGCGCGCTCCTCGTCCTGCGACGCCTCGACCGGCGCGCCGTCCGATCGGAAGCGCCGCTTGTCGACGACCTTCACCTCGACCCCGTCGTTCCCCGGGACATCCTGCCGCTCTCCGGACATTCCTCTCCTCCGGCGGCGAAGCTAACCAGCCGGCGCCCCCTGTCAATTCGCGCTCACGCGTCCGGCTGCGCCGGCTCCGGCAGGTCCTCGAGCGCCCCCCCCTGCTCGTCCCGGATCTCCACGCCTGCGGCGCGCAGGCTGTAGAACAGCAGCCAGCGCTCCGGAGGGGACAGGCTGCCGGAGGGCAGCGCGCGGTCGATCTCCGCGAGCTCCAGCCACCCGCGCCGGATGCCGAGCTGGAAGAGCGTCTTCCGCGCCTCGTGGCTCTCGCTCCCGCCCCTCAAGGCCCCTCACTCCTCGCGCGGCCCCACGCCGCGCACCGCCACCTCGGCGCGCGGGAGCGCGACCGACCGGTGCTCGGAGACGGCGACGGGGCGGTTCGGGTTCTCGGGGGGCGCCTCGGTGTGCCCGGGGCTCTCGACCCCGGGCCGCGTCGCCTTCGGCCCCCACAGGCGCGCGATCTCCTCCTCCTCCATCACCTCGGTCGTGAGGAGCCGCGCGGCCGCCGCGTCGAGCTTGTCGCGGTGCTGCCGCACGACCTCGCGCGCCCGCTCCAGCGCCTCGACCACGAGCGCCTGGACCTCGCGGTCCACCGCGAGCGCGGTCTGATCCGAGTAGGAGCGCTGCTCCATCCCCTTGATGCCGAGGAAGTTGGGCCCGGCCTGATCCCCGAGCGCCACCGGCCCGAGCGCGGCGCTCATGCCGTAGTCGCGGACCATCATGCGGGCGAGGCCCGTCGCCTGCTGGAGGTCGTTCGAGGCGCCCGTGGACGGCTCGCCGAACACCTCCTCCTCGGCGACGCGGCCGCCCATGAGCCCCGCCATGCGGTCGCGCAGCTCGCTCCGCGTGAGGAGGTATCGGTCCTCGATGGGGAGCTGGAGCGTGTAGCCGAGCGCGCCGAGGCCGCGCGGGATGATCGAGACCTTCGTCACCCGGTCCGCGTGCGGGAGCATCCACGACACGAGCGCGTGCCCGGACTCGTGGAAGGCGACGATCTCCTTCTCGCGCTCGTTGATCCGCCGGCTCTTCTTCTCGAGGCCCGCGACGACGCGCTCCACCGCCTCCTCGAACTCCGACCGCGTGACGGCGTTCTTGTTGCGCCGCGCCGCGAGCAGCGCCGCCTCGTTCACCACGTTCGCGAGGTCGGCGCCGGCGAAGCCGGGGGTCCGCGCCGCGAGCGCCCGCAGATCGACGTCGGGCCCGAGCTTCACGTTCCGCGCGTGGATCTGGAGGATGCGCTCGCGGCCGCGCTTGTCGGGCCGGTCCACCAGGACCTGCCGGTCGAAGCGGCCGGGGCGCATCAGCGCCGGGTCGAGGATCTCGGGGCGGTTCGTGGCGCCCATGATGATGAGGCCCGCGCGCGCGTCGAAGCCGTCCATCTCCGCGAGGAGCTGGTTCAGCGTCTGCTCGCGCTCGTCGTGGCCGCCGACGATGCCGGCGTTGCGCGACTTGCCGAGCGCGTCGAGCTCGTCGATGAAGACGATGCAGGGCGCCTTCTGCGTGGCCTGCTGGAAGAGATCGCGGACGCGCGCGGCGCCGACGCCGACGAACATCTCCACGAACTCCGACCCGGAGAGCGAGAAGAACGGCACCCCCGCCTCGCCCGCGGTGGCGCGCGCGAGGAGCGTCTTGCCGGTGCCCGGCGGGCCCACGAGGAGCACGCCCTTCGGGATCCGGCCGCCGAGCCGCCGGTACTTCTCCGGCGTCTTCAGGAACTCGACGATCTCCTGGAGCTCCTCGACCGCCTCCTCGATCCCGGCCACGTCCTGGAACGTGACGCCGGTGTCCGGCTCCATGTGGACGCGCGCGCGCGACTTCCCGAAGGCCATCACGCCCGGCGGCCCCTGGCCCATCTGCCCGGACATGCGGCGCATGACCCACACCCAGAACAGCAGCCCGATCGCGATGGGCGCGATCCAGATCCAGAACAGGTCGCCCATCCCACCCCCCGAGACCGCGTCGTACGGGACGCCCGCCTTCTCGATGGTGGGGACGAGGTCGTCTCCGCCGCCGGGAATCCGGTTGGCGAGGTAGGGCGCGGCCTGCCCCTCACCGCCGCCGCTCTCGGCCCGGGTCCCCTCGGCCTCCTTCGGGATCCCGCGCACCCAGTCCGGGCCGATCACGACGCGCTTGAAGGCGCCGTCGCGGACCATCTGCTTGAACTGGGAGTACGGGATGCGGCTCACCCCGACCTCTTGGAAGGCGCGGAAGAGGAAGACCGCGAGGGCGATCAGCACGAGCCACGCGGCCGGCGAGGCGAGCGGCAACCGGGGCTGGTTCCCGAGCCGTGAACCTCGATCGCCGCGCTGCTGGGTCTTGCGGTCTTCCGCCAATTCGGCCTCCCTGGCCCCTCCCCGGGCAATCTGCGCACGCCAGCGCCACCAGGGAGCGGAGGCCTCGCGGGCACCTTGCCGGAGGCGCCCGCCTCGATGCGAGGGGAGCGCCGGGCTCGTGAGGTTCGGATAACCACGACGCGGCGCCCGCGCCGTCTCTCCCCGGCTCCGTTGGGTGTTCGCACCCCTGCGGGCGAGCAGAGGCTCGCTCGGGCTGGGGCTCGGGCTCGAGAGGGGTCGCGGGTCAGAGGCCCAGCAGCTTGGCGATGCTCTTCTCGTCCGCGGGCGGGAACTCGTACTGATCGAGCTCGTCCGGCCGGACCCACCGGTGGTCGGCGACGCGGATGTGGCGGAGCGGGCCCGAGACGAGCCGGCAGCGGTACACGCAGAAGTCGATGTCGTAGGCCTCGTACGCGTGCTCGATGTGGATCACGCGATCGCCGACCTCGACCCCGATCCCCATCTCCTCGGCGAGCTCGCGCGCCAGCGCCGCCGGATCGGTCTCGCCCGGCTCCACGCGACCGCCGGGAAACTCCCAGAGGTTCGGGAGCGTCGCCGACGCCGGACGCTGGGTGATGAGGTACTTCCCGTCCTTCTCGATCATCGCCCCCACCACCCGGATCTTCCTTCTCTTCGCCATCGCTCGTGGCTCCCGTGCGGCGGTCCCTCGGGGTCGTGCTGCGGCCCGGTCGAGATCGATCGCTCGCGCCGGGGCACCAATTGTAGAATCGCCGGACCATGACGTCCATCCGCTTCCTCGGCGCCGCGGGCACGGTCACCGGCTCGCGCTACCTCGTGCAGCACGGCCCCGCCCGCGTCCTCGTGGACTGCGGCCTCTTCCAGGGGTCGAAGGACCTGCGGCTCCGGAACCGGGCGCCGTGGCCCGTCCCGCCCGAGAGCATCGACGCGGTGATCCTGACCCACGCGCACATCGATCACAGCGGCGCCCTCCCCGCCCTGGTGCGCGACGGCTTCCGCGGGGTCATCCACTGCACCCCTGCGACCAAGGACCTGTGCGGGCTCCTCCTGCCGGACTCCGGCCGGCTGCAAGAGGAAGAGGCCGGCTACGCGAACAAGAGGGGCTACTCGAAGCACGCGCCCAACGCCCGGCCGCTCTACACCGAGCGCGACGCGGTGACGGCGCTCCCGCGCCTCCGCGGGCTCTCGTACGGCGAGCGGCGCGAGGTGGCGCCGGGCGTCGCCGTCCGGTTCCGCCGCGCCGGGCACATCCTCGGGAGCGCACACGTCGAGCTGGAGCTCGCCGGCACGCCGGTGCGACGGGCCCTCTTCAGCGGCGACCTGGGCCGGTATGACGCACCCATCTTGCCCGATCCGGAGCAGGCGCCCGAGGTGGACGCGCTCCTCGTCGAGAGCACGTACGGCGGGAAGCGGCACGAGGGCGGCACGCCCGACCAGGCGCTCGCGGCGGAGATCCGGCGCACCGTCGACCAGCGCGGCGTCCTGATCATCCCCGCGTTCGCGATCGGCCGCGCCCAGGAGATGCTCTTCGCGATCCGGGCGCTCGAGGAGGCGCGGTCGATCCCGGAGCTGCCGGTGTTCCTGGACTCGCCGATGGCCGTGGACGCGACGCCGCTCTTCCTCGCGCACCGGGAGGACCACGACGACGAGATGGCGCGGCGGATCTCCGCCGGCGAGGAGCCGCTCCGCCCCGCCGGGCTCGCGTTCGTCCGGAGCGTGCAGCAGTCGAAGGCGCTCAACCAGCGCACGGGGCCCTTCATCGTCATCTCCGCGTCCGGAATGGCGACCGGCGGCCGCGTGCTCCACCACCTCGCGCGCCGCCTGCCCGAGCCCACGACCACGGTGCTCCTCGTCGGCTTCCAGGCGGCGGGCACGCGCGGCGCGCGGCTCCAGGCGGGCGAGCCGTTCATCCGGATCCACGGCGAGGAGATCCCCGTGAAGGCGCGCGTCGCCACGATCTCCGGGTTCTCGGCCCACGCGGACGAGGGCGAGATCGTCCGGTGGCTCGGCGGGTTCCCCGCGCCCGCGAAGAAGACCTTCCTCGTGCACGGCGAGCCGGCGGCGCTCGCCGCCGCCAAGGCGCGGATGGACAAGCTCGGCTGGCCGGCGCACGTGCCGGCGCACCTCGAGACCGTGGAGCTCTGACGGGTCCGCCGCCCGTCAGGCCTCGGGCCTGAGCCCCGCCACCGTCGCCGCCAGCCCCTCCGGCGCGGCCTGCAGCGCCTGCGGCGCGGCGCGGAGCGCGCTCTCGGGCATCGACGCCACCACGGCCGACGCCGGGGCCTGGCAGATCCCGATCCCGCCGGCGCGGACGATCTCCGCGAGCCCGGCGGCGCCGTCGGCGCCCATGCCCGAGAGGACGACGCCCACCGCGCGCGCCGCGCGCGCGGCGGCGCTCGCCAGCAGCCGGTCGGCGCTGGGCACGAACCGCGACCGCGCCTCGACCGCCCGCGCCCGATCGCCGTCCACGACGAGGTCGCGCCCGCCCGCGGGCACGTAGGCGGTCCCGGCCTCGAGCGGCGCCACGTCGTCCACGACGACGACCCGCCAGCCCGAGGCGTCGGAGAGCCACTGCGCGAAGAAGGACATGAACTCCGCGTCCATGTGCTGCGCGACGAGGACCGCGCGCCCCGCCTGCGGCAGGTCGCGGAGCATCGCGCCCAGCACCCACACGCCGCCGGTGGAGCTCGCGACCGCGACGAGCTGGCCGGGCGCGGTCCGCGCGACCGGAGGCGCGGGGGCGGCCCGCCGCGGCGGGACGGGCGCCGGC
>JAEYZK010000239.1 GCA_023428085.1 Pseudomonadota bacterium | reverse complement strand
GGACGGCACCCTCTCCTGCGCGGCGGGCGCGCTGGCGGGGCGGGACGCGGCGCTGGGCGTGCTTCCGCTCGGGACCGGCAACGACTTCGCCCGGACGCTCGGGATCCCCCGCGAGGTGGAGCGCGCGGTCGAGGCCTTCGTGCGCGGCGTGCCCCGCCGCGTGGACCTGGGGCGCGTCGGGAGCCGCGCGTTCCTGAACGTCGCGTCGCTGGGGATCTCCTCGGGCCTGACGAGGCGGCTCGAGGACGGGCTCAAGCGGAAGGTCGGGAGGTTCGCGTTCGTCGTGTCCGGCGCCGCCGAGGCCGCGAACCTCCGGCCGTTCCGCGCGCGCGTCGTCGCCGACGGCGTCGCCGCGGAGCACGACGCGCTGCAGATCGTCGTGGGGAACGGCCCCTTCCACGGCGGGGGCCGGCTGGTCGCGCCCGGCGCCTCCAACCGCGACGGCACGCTCCACCTCTACGTGCTCGCCGCCGGCGCCTCGGGGCCCGCGCTCTCGCCC
This sequence comes from Pseudomonadota bacterium, assembly GCA_023428085.1. Lineage (GTDB taxonomy): Bacteria > Myxococcota > Myxococcia > Myxococcales > Anaeromyxobacteraceae > Anaeromyxobacter. Next base: position 25,438 of record JAEYZK010000239.1, on the reverse strand, counting down.
GCCGCGCGCCTCCGGGAGCTCACGCGCGTGGCCCGCTTCGCCCTCCTCCTCGCGCGCGGCCGGCACCTCACGCACCCGGACGTGCACGTCGCCGCCGCGCGCACGGTCCGGATCGAGACCGATCCGCCGCTCGAGCTCGACGTGGACGGCGAGCTCTGGGGCCGGACGCCGGCGGACGTCCGCGTGGAGCCCGGCGCGCTGCGGGTGATCGCCCCGGGGTGAACGGCCGCGCCCCGCCCGTGCTGCGGCGCGCGGAGGGCCTCACGGGAGGCGTGCGGCCGGCGCCGGCGAGCGCGAGGGCGAACCCGGTCCCCCCTCTCCCGACCCACCTCGAATCGATGACGGCGCGCCTCCCCCCTTGATCCCTTTCGCGCCGATTGGGACGATACGGACATGGGTGTCCGGATCGCGGTCGCAGCAGTGAGCTTCACCTGGAACTTCACCCGCTCGATCATGGGGGAACTCAAGAAGGCCCTCCGGCCGGAGGACGAGCTGATCGAGGTGGGGCTCGTGCGGCGGGAAGACGACACCTTCCTCCACGACCGCTTCAGCAAGATCATCGAGATGACGCCGCGGGTGGACGCCATCATCAGCCTGACCTTCGCGCCCTCCCCCGCCGAGGTGAAGCCCTTCAACGCCGCGGGCATCCCGGTCATCACGGTGGACGAGGAGGTGCTGGGGGCGAGCTCGGTCGCCTGCGACAACGTGAAGGCCGGGTACATGGCGGGCAAGCACCTCCTCGAGAAGGGGCGCAAGTCCCTCGGGCTGCTCGCGGGGCCCACCGTGCCCCCGGGGGCCCACTACAACGCCGTCCGCCGCCGCCAGGGGTTCGAGCGCGCGCTGGCCGAGGCAGGCCTGCGGCTGCAGCCCGACCGCGTGCACTCGTGCATCGAGTACTCGCGGAAGGACGGGGTGAACGCGCTGACGTCCTTCCTCGCGAGCGGCCGCACGGTGGACGGCATCTTCTGCGCCGCTGGCGACACCGCGGCAGGCGGCATCCTCGCCACGGCGCGGGAGCGGAAGCTCGTCGTCCCGGCCGATCTGGCGGTGGTCGGCTTCGACGACCTGCCGATCGCCGCGATCTCGGATCCGCCCCTCACCACGATCCGCCAGCCGATGGCGCGGATCGCCCAGGAGGCCGTCCGCCTCGCGACGGAGAAGGCCGCCGCGATCGTGGAGAGGCCGGAGACCATCCTCCTCGACCCCGTGCTCGTCCGGAGGAGCTCGACCTGAGCCCGCGGGGCGTCCTGCCCCGCGGCGGGGGGCTGCGCCCCGCCACCCCGCCGGCTCACCGCGGCATCTGGGACAGGCCGCCGCCGTTCACGACGTCGGCGTAGCCGCGTGCACGGAGCATCCGCTCCGCGGCGGCGCTGCGCGCGCCGGAGGCGCAGTAGACGACGATGGGACGGTCCTTGGGGAGCTCGGAGATCCGCGCCTCGAGCTCCTGCACCGGGATGTTCACCGCGCCCGGGTAGGCGCCTCCCTGGAACTCCCCCGGCGACCGGACGTCCACGATCTGCGCCCCCGCCTTGATCTTCTCCAGCACCACCGACTGGCTCACGCGCGTGCCTCCCAGGAAGCGCCGGGCCAGGACGAGCGCCACGGCGACGAAGAACAGGATCCAGACCAGCTTCACGACGCCTCCCACTCGAACCCGCCCTCGGCGCGCATGCTCAGGCTCCCGCCGGTGACGTTCACGACGTCCTCGAACCCGAGCGCGCGCAGCGTGCGCAGGGCGAGGTGCCCGCGGAACCCCGACCGGCAGTGGACGGCGATCCGGCGCCCGCGAGGGAGCTCCTGCGCGCGCGCCCGCAGCTCGTCCACCGGGAGGTGCACCGCGCCGCGCACGTGCCCGCGCCTCCACTCGTTCTCGGTCCGGACGTCGAGCACGACGGGCGGCTTCTCCGACGCCAGCTCGGCGCGGAGCGCCGCCGCGGTGACGACCGGGCTGAACCCCGTCCGGTCGTTCTCGGCGACGAACGCCACGAGGTTGAGCGGGTCGTTGGCCGACGAGTACGGCGGCGCGTACGCGAGATCGAGCTCGGCGAGATCCGCCAGCGTCATCTTGCCGTGCAGCGCCGTGGCGGCGACGTCGATCCGCTTGTCGACGCCGGCCTTCCCGAACGCCTGCGCCCCGAGGAGCCGGCCGGTCTTCCGGTCGTGGACGAGCGCGAGCGACAGCTCCTCCGCGCCCGGGTAATAGCCCGCGTGGTGGTCCTTGTGGATCACCGCCACGCCGACGTCGAAGCCCGCCTCGCGCGCCGCGCGCTCCGAGAGCCCCGTCATGCCCGCCGTGGCCTCGAAGATCTTCACCACGCTCGTCCCGAGCGCGCCGCCGTACCGCATCGGCACGCCGAGCGCGTTGGAGGCGGCGACCCGGCCTTGCCGGTTGGCGGGGCCGGCGAGCGGGATCCGGACGCGGCGGCCGGAGACCTTGTGCTGGAGCTCGACCATGTCGCCGGCGGCCCAGACGTGCGGGTCGGAGGTGCGGAGGTGGTCGTCCACGAGGAGCGCGCCCGTCGGGCCGATCTCGAGCCCGGCCGCGCGCGCGAGCGCGAGCTCCGGCCGGACGCCGACCGAGAAGAGCACCACGTCCGCGGGGAGCTTCCGCCCGTCGGCGAGCTCCACGTGCCGCTCCGCCGGGAGCACCGCCTTCACGGCCGCCCCGGTGACGACCGCGACGCCGTTCGCCTCGAGCTCGCCGGCGATCCGCGCGCCGAACTCGCGATCCATGACCGCCATCACCGTCGGGAGGAGCTCGACCACGGTCGTCTCGAGGCCGCGCTTGCGGAACGCCTCGGCCATCTCCAGGCCGATGAACCCGCCCCCGACCACGACCGCCGTCCGCGGCTTCTCGCGCTCGAGGAACGCGTCCACCCGGTCCATGTCGGGCACGGTCCAGAGCCGGAAGACGTGCGGCGCGTCCCCGCCCGGCACCGGCGGGACCACGGGGTTCCCGCCCTGCGCGAGGAGGAGCGCGTCGTACGGGATCCACCGCTCGCCCTCCGGGCCGCGGACCCGCACGCGCCGGCCGGCGCGATCGAGCTCCAGCGCCTCCGTGTTCACGAACGCCGCGACGCGGTACCGGCGCGCGAACCCCTCGGGCGTCTGGAGCAGGAGCTTCGAGCGCTGCTCGATGTCGCGGGAGACGAAGTACGGGAGCCCGCAGTTGGCGTACGAGACGTACGGCCCGCGCTCGAGGAGCGTGATCTCGGTGTCCTCGCTGATGCGCCGCGCGCGCGCCGCCGCGGTCGCGCCCGCCGCCACGCCTCCCACGATGACGAGCCGCCGCGTCATGCCGCCTCCTTGCGCCCCGGCCAGCCCACGAGCGCGCCGACGCCGGAGCCGTAGAGCGAGGCGGTCCAGACGTTCGAGGTGAGCGGGCAGGTCCCGTCGCAGCCGACGAAGTACGCGTAGGCGCCGGCGACCCCCGCCCCGAGCGCCGCCGCGATCGCCGTGAAGACCCAGCGCCGGCCGCGCAGCGCGGTGCGCGGCGACGTCCTGGCGTGTCCCTCGGTCCGGGTGTCGAGTTCCTGCATCCGTGCCTCCCTCCCGTGGGAGCCTCGCCCGGCCCGCGGGGTTCGGAGAGACCCCGCTTGGGCAGGGGGCGGCAGCGTCATGCCGGGGGGACGCGCGCGACGGCGAGGAACGCGGGGAAGCTCCGCGTCGCGCCGCCCGCCACCGGCTTCTCGATCTGGAACGCGTCCTCGAACCGGACGTCCACGAACCCGGCGCGCCCGAGCTGCGCCGCGAGCGCCGCGCGATCGAAGCCGGGGTGCCCGCCGAAGTCCGCGCCGTGGAACGACCCGTCCTCCGCGTCGAGATCGGACACGCAGAGGTATCCGCCGGGCTCGAGCGCCCCGTGGAGCTTCCGGAGCAGCGCCTCGACGTCGGCGACGTGGTGGAGGACGAGGAGCGCGCAGACGACGTCGTGCCGCGCCGCGGGCAGCGGGTCACGCTCGAGGTCCAGCTTCACGACGTCCACGTTGCAGGCGCCCTGGGCCCGGAGCTTCTCCTCCGCGACGGCGACCATCTCCGCCGAGCCGTCCACCAGCGTGACGTGGTCGACGCGGTCCCGGAGCGCGAACCCGAGCAGGCCCGTGCCCGCGCCCACCTCGAGCACGCGGGCCCGCGCGAGCATCGGCACCCGCGCGGCGATCCGCTCCGCCACGGCGCGGGCCCGGTCGACCTTGGCGGGCTCGTCCCAGCTCCGGGCCTTGGCATCGAACTCGTGCATCGGGTCCTCCGTTCAGGCCGCGTGGGTCGCCGGGACGGACCCGGGCACCGGGGCGGGCGCCCGGCGCTGCAGCTCCGCCGCCCGGCCCCCGCGGGCCAGCAGCACGTAGAGCACCGGGACTGCATACCGCGAGAGGAGGGTCGCCGCCACGGCGCCCGACATGAGCGCCACCGCGAGCCCCTGGAAGATGGGGTCGGCGAGCATCACCGCGCTGCCCACGATCACCGCGAGCGCGGTGAGCGCCATGGGCCGGAACCGGACGCGGACCGCCTCCTCCACCGCGGCCGCGAGCGGCATCCCCTCGGTGAGCTTCAGCTCGGCGAAGTCCACGAGGATGATGCTGTTGCGGACCACGATGCCGGCGCCGGCGATGAAGCCGATCATGCTCGTGGCCGTGAAGAAGGTGCCGAGCAGCGCGTGCGCCGGGAGGATGCCGACGAGGGAGAGCGGGATGGGCGCGAGGATCACGAGCGGCATCCGGAAGGACTGGAACCAGCCGACCATGAGCACGTAGATGAGGAGCAGCACCGCGGCGAAGGCGAGGCCGAGGTCCCGGAACACCTCGAGCGTGATGTGCCACTCGCCGTCCCACTTCACCGAGGGCGTCTCGGTGTCCGCCGGGTGCGCGAGGCCGAGGAAGGGCACGGCGGCGCCCCCGGCGCTCCGCAGCCCGGAGAGCTTCCGGTCCAGCGCCAGCAGGGCGTAGAGCGGGCTCTCGATCTCGCCGGCGAGGTCCGCCGTGACGTAGGCGACCGGCATCAGGTTCTTGTGCTGGATCTCGGGATCCTCGCGCGTCTCCTCCACGCGGACCAGCGCGGAGAGCGGGACGAGGCCGCGCGCGCCCGGCACGGTCAGCGAGAGGAGCGGGTCCAGGCGGCTGCGGAGCGCGGGCGCGAGCTGGAGGACGACGGGGACCTGGGAGGCGCCCCGCTCGACGTGGAACGTCCCGAGCGGCGCGCCCTGGCCCGCCGCCGCGAGCGTCTCGATGACGCGCGCGGGCGGCACGCCGTGCAGCGCGGCCTTCTCGCGATCCACGGTGAGGTGGACCTTCGGGAGCGTGGGGTTGAGGGTCGAGTCGATGTCCACGATCCCGGGCACGGCCTGGAACGCGCCGCGGATCTCGGCGGCGATCCGGTCACGCTCGGCGGCGCTCGGGCCGTACACCTCGGCCACCATCGTCGCCAGCACCGGCGGACCGGGCGGGATCTCGACCACCTTCACCCGGGCCTCCTCGGCCGCGGCGAGCCGCTCGATCTCCGGCCGGACGCGGACCGCGATGGCGTGGCTCGAGGCGTCGCGCTCGTGCTTGGGGAGCAGGTTCACCTGGAGGTCCACCTGCTCCGGCGCGTCGCGCAGGAAGCTGTGGCGGACCATGCCGACGAACGTGAACGGCGCGGCGACGCCCGAGTGGACCTGCACGCTCTCCACCTCCGGCTCCTCCAGGAGCCGCCGCGCGACCTGCTGCCCGAGCGCGAGCGCACGCTCGCGCGCGGCGCCGGCGGGGAGATCGAGCTGGACCTGGAGCTCGCGCTTGTCGTCGAAGGGGAGCATCTTCACCTCCACCGCGCCCAGGACGAGCAGCGAGGTGGCGGCGACGAGCAGGACGGCGACCGCGGCGAGGAAGCCCAGGCGGACCTTGCCGGACCCGATGAGCCACCGGATCACCCGCCGATCGGCGCGGGCGAGCCGACCCTCGGGCGCGGTCTCGGCGTGGGCGGAGGGCAGGTCGCGCTCCGGCTCCGGCGCCTCGCGCGCCGGGTCGGCGGGGTGCATCCCGCCGGGATCGAGCGCGGGCATCCGCGCCTCGCGCCGGAACACCCGGAGCGCGGCCCACGGGCTCACCACGAAGGCGATCACGAGCGAGAAGATCATGGCGACGCTGGCGCCCACCGGGATGGGCCGCATGTACGGCCCCATGAGGCCGCGGACGAAGGCCATCGGGAGGATCGCCGCGATGACCGCGAACGTCGCCAGGATCGTCGGGTTGCCGACCTCGTCCACGGCGTCGAGGACGACGCGGGTGAAGGGGCGGGGTGGCCCGGGGAGGTACAGGTGCCGGTGGATGTTCTCCACCACGACGATCGCGTCGTCCACCAGGATGCCGATCGAGAAGATGAGCGCGAACAGGGTGACGCGGTTGAGCGTCGCGCCGTTCAGGTACGTGAGCACGAGCGTGAGCGCGAGCGTGACCGGGACGGCCACGGCGACGACGAGCGCCGACCGCCAGCCCATCGCGACGAGGATGAGGGCGATGACCGAGAGGGTCGCGATGAGGAGGTGCTCGATCAGCTCGTCCGACTTCTCCCCCGCGGTGGCGCCGTAGTTGCGGGTCACGGTCGCGTCCACCGACGCGGGGATGAGGCCGCCCCGGAGGGCCTCGACCTTGGCGAGCACCGCGTCGGCGAGCGCGGTGGCGTTGGTGCCGGGGCGCTTCGCCACCACGACGCTCGCGGCCTGCTCGAACCCCGGCCGCGCGCGCGAGGCGGTGAGCACGACCGGCGGCTCGGGCTCCGGGCCGTCCACGACGCTCGCGAGGTCCTCGACGTAGACCGGCCGGCCCTGGCGCACGGCCACGACGACGCGCCGGAGCTCCTCGGCGGAGCGCGCGAACCCGCGGGCCTCGAGGACGACCCGCGCGCCGCGGTCGACGAGCGCGCCCGCGGGGAGCTGCGCCTGCGCCGAGGCGAGCGCCTGCTGGAGCTCGCCGAGCGAGACGGAGAGCGTCCGGAGCCGCGCCGGGTCCGGCTCGACGCGCACGACGCGCCGGGCGCCGCCCACGACGCCCACCTGCGCGGTGCGGGGGACGGCGGCGAGCTCGCGGGCCACCTCCGCGGCCAGCGCCCGGAGCGTCCCGGCGGGCATCGCCTCCCGGGCGTGGAGCGTCACCGTCAGGAACGGCACGTCGTCGATCGTGAGGGCGCGGACCGTGGGCCGGAGGGCGCCGCTCGGGAGGAGCTCGGGGTGGGCGTCGAGCTCCTGCCGCACCTTGACCAGGCTCGGCTCGAGCGGCTCGTTCACCCGGAACCGGACGGTGATGAACCCGACGCCCGCGCGGCTCGTGCTGTACAGGTACTCGACGCCGGGGATGCCCCAGAGCCGCCGCTCGAGCGGCGTCACCACCTGGCTCTCCACCTCGCCCGGCGTGGCCCCCGGCATCGGGACGACGACGTCGATCATCGGCACGACGATCTGCGGCTCCTCCTCGCGCGGCGTGAGGCTCACGGCGACGACCCCGAGGAGGATCGACGCGAGCACCACCACCGGCGTCAGCTTCGACCGGAGGAACGGACCCGCCATCCGGCCGGCGAGCCCGTAGCGCGGCTCGCTCATGGCGCCACCTCCACCTGCGCGCCGTCGCGGAGGGCGCCGGGCGCGTCGATCACCGTCTCGCCCGACCGCAGCCCGGCGCGCACCCAGACGCCGTCCCCGGCCGCCTCGCCGACGGAGATCCAGCGGAGCTCGGCGCGCCCCGCCGAGGCGACGAACACTCCCGTGAGATCGCCGCGCTCGACGAGCGCCGTGGTCGGCACCCACGCGCGCCCGTCCCCCGCCCCGCCGCCGCGGACCTCCAGCCGGGCGAACGCGCCCGAGCGGAGCCCGGCCGGACGCGCCTCGACGCGCGCCCGGAGGCCCCGCCGATGCGTGACCGGGTCGCGGCCCGGCGTGAGCGCGGTCACGACGGCCCTCCCGCGAGCGCCGTCGGCCTCGAACCGGAGCGGGGCGCCCACCGCGAGCCCCGCCGCCTCGGCCTCGGAGAGGCTGGCGACGAGCTCCAGCGCGTCGCCCTCGAGCACGAGGAGCGGCTGCCCCGGACCGACGAGGTCGCCCGGCTCGACGTGGCGCGCCTGGACCGTCCCGGCGAACGGGGCGCGGAGCTGCGCGTACGCGAGGTTCGCGCGCGCCGAAGCGAGCGCCGCCTCGGCCTGGGCCCGCTGCGCCGTCGCGACCTCGAGCTGCGCGGGCGCCGCCGCCTCCTCGGCGAGGAGCGCCTGGATCCGGCGCTCGTGCGCCACCGCGGCGGTGCGGCCCGCCTCGGCCGCCCGGAGGGCGCCGCGCAGGTCGGCGTCGGAGAGCGAGATCACCGGCTGGCCGCTGGCCACGCGCTCGCCCTCCCGCACGTGGACGGCGCGCACCGACGCGGCGACGCGGGTGGAGACCGTCGCGCGCTCGGCGGCGGCGACGCTGGCCGGGACCCACGACGCCGCTGCGGGCGCGGTGGCCCGGACGGCGCGGACGCGCTCCGCGGCGGACGCGGTGGGTTCGGAGAGTGCGGAGCACGGGAGGAGGAGCGCGGCGACCGCGAGGGCGCGCAGCGCGCCGGTCGTGGCAGGGGGCCTGCGATCGCAGGCGGGACGGCTGGTCGTGAGCGTCACGCAGGCTCTGAGCCGCGACCTGCTGGAACGGTGCGGGGCCGGCAGCTTGGGGCGGCTCCGAACCCTCGACGCGGCGCGCGGCTCTCACCCTGCTTCACCCCGTTGCGCGCCTGCGCGCGCCGTTGTTGGCCCAGCGGCCCTCGTGTAAGTAGAGGCCATGGACACCTCCGAACGGGACCTGCTCGCGGCCGCCCAGGCCGGAGATCGCGCTGCGCTCGGCAAGCTCCTGGAGCGCCATCAGGGTCGGGTCTACCGGTTCGGGATGCGGATGTGCCGCGCCGAGGAGGACGCGAAGGACGTCCTCCAGGAGACGCTCCTCGCCGCCGCGCGCACGCTCCCCGAGTTCCGCGGGGCGTCGTCGGTCTCGACGTGGCTCTACACGATCGCCCGGAGCTTCTGCATCAAGCAGCGGCGTCGCTCCAGGTTCGCGCCCGAGAGCCTGGAGTCCCTCGACGCCGGCGATCCGGCGCGCGCGGCGATCCAGCTCCCGGATCCGGGGCGCGGGCCGGAGGAGGCGCTGGAGGGGCGGCGGCTCGAGGCGGCGCTCGAGGGGGCGATCGGCGCCCTCGACCCGATGTACCGCGAGGTCCTGGTGCTCCGGGACGTCGAGGGGCTCTCCGCCGCGGAGGTGGGCGACGTGCTGGGGCTCTCGGTGGAGGCGGTCAAGAGCCGGCTCCACCGCGCGCGGGTCGCCGTCCGGGAGCGGGTGGCGCCGGCGCTGGGGCCCGCTGCCGCGGCACAGGCGGAGCCGTCGCCCTCCTGCCGCGACGTGGTCACGATCTTCTCGCGCCGCCTGGAGGGCGAGATCGACTCGAACGTCTGCGCCGAGCTCGAGTCGCACCTCCAGTCGTGCGCCGCGTGCCGCGGCCGCTGCGACAGCCTCCGGGCCACGCTCACGCTCTGCCAGCGCGCGGCCGAGGCCCCCGTGCCGCCGCACATCGAGACCTCGGTGCGCGAGGCCCTGCGGCGGTTCCTGGCGCGGGAGCCCTGAGGCGCGCGTCCCGCGCGACCGCGCTCACCGGCGCCCGCGCCGCCAGACCGGGCGCCCGTCCTCGTCCCGCAGCGTGAGCACCTGGCTGCCCTTGCGGATCTCCTGGGCGACGATCACCTGCTGCCCGAACCGGACGCTCTTCGCGCCCTTCACGTCCACGAGGTCGCCCGCGGCGAGCTTCACCGGCTGCTCGTCGAGCCAGGAGCTCGGACCGACGATCACCCAGACCGTGTCGGCGCCGGCCGAGAGCTTCAACTGGACGCCCTGGCCGCGCCGTCCCTGGCCCGCCTCGACGCTCTCGACCTTGCCCTGCACGGTGGTGACGGTCGCCGGGTCGAAGCCGCGCGCGCCCATGCCCATGCCCCACCCACCGCCGCGGCGCGGCCCACCGGCGCAGGCCTGCCCGCCGCCCGGGCAGGTGCCCGGCGCCGGCGTGTCGGCGCGGAGCGCGAGCGGGATCGCGAGCGCCCCGAGGACGCCGAGGAAGGCGAGCTTCTTGGAGATGCCGTTCATGATCTCTCCTGTCGCTCCCCCCGTCGTGAGAGCCACGGGCGCGGAGAGCGGTGCGGGTTCCGGCGGCGCGCCACGCGCGCCGTCCGATCGATCACACCCGCGAGCGGGCGCGCCGTTACTCCTCAGACCCCGAACGCGCCGAGCCCCAGCCGCGCCGCGCCGCCCACGAACAGGATCCAGACCGGGTTCACCTCGAACCGCGCGAGCGTGAGGACCGTCGCCGCGGCGATCGCCAGCTCCGCAGGGCCGATGAGGCCCGACCCGAGGGTGAGCGCTGCCGCGGTCATGAGCCCGACCACCGCCGGCGTGAGGCCGCGCAGCGCCGCGCGCACCGGCCGCCGCGAGCGGACCCGCGCGATCCACCCGCCGAGGGTGACCACGATCGCGAGCGGCGCCGCGAAGATCGCCAGCGTGGCGACGATCGCCCCGACGATCCCGTACTTCACGTACCCGATGAACGTCGCCATGAGCAGGACCGGGCCCGGCGTCACCTTGCCGATCGCCACCGCGTCGGCGAACTGTTGCGGCGTCACCCAGCCCTGGTCGAGCACGGCCGCCTGGAGGCTCGGGATGATGGCGAACCCCCCGCCGTACGCGCCGAGCCCGGCGCGGACGAAGGAGAGCGCCATGCCGGCGAGCGCACCCACGGTGCCGGCGCGGCCGAGCCACAGGAGCGCCAGCGCCCCCAGCGGGAGCTGCGGAGGATCGCGCTCCTCCCGCTGCGCCTTCTCGCGCTCGCGCCGCTCGCGCCACCGATCCATCGCGCGCACGAGCGCGCGCTCCGTCGCGTCCTGGAGCCGCGCGCCCTCGTCGGGCAGCGCCACCGGGGGAGGCCGCGCGCGCCGAAAGCGGGCGAGGCGGAACCGCTTCGACCCGAGGTCGAACACGAAGCCGGCCACGACCCCCATGCCGGCCACCTCGCCCGCCGCCCCGCCGCCCAGCGAGAAGAGGAGCGCCGCCGCGGCGACGCCCATCTGCCACGGGCGGCCGATGCCGGTGCGGACCATCTGCAGCGTGATCGAGGCGATGACGCCGACCACCGCCGCGTTCATCCCCGCGAAGAAGGGCTGGAGCGACGGGGTCACGCCGAACCGCACGTAGACGGCGGCGAGGGCGGTCACGATCAGCGCGCCGGGCGCGATGAACCCCGTGTACGCGACGAGGGCGCCCGCCGGGCCGTGGAACCGCAGCCCCGTGTAGGCGAGCGCGTTTGCCGCCGCGCCGCCCGGGAGCATCTGCGCCACCGTCGAGGTCGTCACGAACTCGCGATCGGTGAGCCAGCGGCGCCGCACGACCAGCAGCGAGCGCATCCCGCTCAGGACGGAGATTCCGCCGCCGAACCCGACGAGGCCGAGCAGGCTCGAGAGGCGGAACAGCTCGCGCAGGGTCGGTCTGCGCCGGCGGGGCACGGGGGGGTTGGGCGGAGCCGGGGGTGGCAGAGACTGGCCTGGATCGTGCGAGGTGCCGTCCATCACGCGCTCTTTGGTATCACCCGCACCCGCCCTTCACCACCGACCTCACCTGTGGCTTCACACGTTCGGTGTACGGATGGCTGGGCCAGCGGTGCTCGCCGGGCTCCGCCCCTGCCGCACCCGCCGGCCCGCAGGGGATCCGGAACGCCCGCGAGCGCGCCAGCTCGGGGCGCGCCGAGGGGAGGCGGTCCCCGGTCGCGTAGGCGAACCGCCAGGCGAGCGCCCCCTCGCCGGCGCGGGGATCGGGCTGCGCCACGCAGGCCGGCACGGGGTACAGCTCCAGCCAATGGTTGATGCCGCCCTCGAGCACGTAGACGTTCGGCACCCCGCGCGAGACGAGCCGCCTCCAGCCCTCGCGCGCCTCGGCCTCGCCGTTCGCGACGAGGAAGGTGATCGTGCTCGGCGGCTCGTCGAGGAGCCGCCGCACCTCGGCGGGCGTGTCGAGCGCCGCGGGCTCGATCCGCCGCGCTCCCCCGACGTGGAACAGGTTGAACTCGCGCTCGGGGCGGAGGTCGAGCACGTCCACCCGCAGCGCCACGTCCCCGCGGCGCGCCACGAGCTCCGCCGGCGAGGCGAACGGCGCGCGCGCCGCGAGCTGCTGGTGCACGTTCGCGGACTGCCAGCGCCAGCGCTGCTCCGGGGTGGGGTCGCCGCGGAGCGCGAGCACCGCGGCGGCGACCACGAGCGCGCCCGCGCCGGCCCGGGCGAGGCGCGGACTCCGCTCCGCGGACGGCCGCGCTGGACCGAACCGCCGCTCGAGGGCCTCGCCCGCCGCGAACGCGCCGAGCGCCATCACCACGACGAGCAGGACGGTGAGGCCGGTCGAGATCCCGAGCCACTCCGGGAGCGTGAACCGCCCCATCGCGCCGGAGAGCCAGAACGGCGCGAACGACGAGACGCTCTCGCCGAAGAGCGCCACGCCCGCGAGGCCGCCGACCACGAACAGGACGCCGTCCAGCTTGAACGTCGAGGCCGCGACGATCGAGGTGCCCGGGCAGAACCCGCCGATCACGAACCCGACGCCCATCACCAGCCCGCCCACCACCTGCGACGGGAGGAAGGTCGGGTTCACGAACACGCGGCTCATGTCGAGCAGGCCGGACCCGGCGGCGAGCGCGAGGAGCACGGCCGCCACGACGATCGCGGTGAACATCACCTTCAGGACCGTCATCTCCGAGAGGTAGAACTGCGCGGCGAGCTTCCTCGTGTCGCCGAAGCCGGCCATCTCCAGCACGGCGCCGAAGGCGAAGCCGACGGCCAGGAAGGTGAGCGCGTACGCGACGGCGGAGAGTCCGTTCACGTCGAAGGGAGCCATGATCCTTCCTCAGGTCCAGAGCCGGCGCAGGAACCAGGCGACCGCGTAGCCACCGGCGAAGACCGCGAGCATGAAGGCCCAGCTCCCGACCGAGAGGAGGGCGCCGCCGGAGAGCGCCTGGCCCGAGGTGCAGCCGCGCGCGAGGCGCGCGCCGTACGCCATGACGAGCCCACCCCCGAACGCGAGCGCGAGGCGCGCGCCGTTCGAGATCCGCGGGCCCTTGCGGATCTCGACGCGCGCCCGGCGGTGGAGGAGGCCCGAGGCGAGGCCCCCGAGCGCGGTGCCGAGGAGCATGTACACGCCGGACGTGTGCCAGGGGTTGCGCGCGCCGCCCGCCATGTCGGCGAGGTAGGCGACGCGATCGACGTGCCCGGGCGCGAGCCACTTCGCGGCGCCCGCCATCACGTGCGAGAGCGCGCCCGAGGCGCCGAGCCCGCCCCCGGTGAGAGAGAAGGCGAGGAAGAGCACCACGCCGAGGAGCGCACCGGCGAGGTACGGGTCCAGGTACGGGCGGGGTTCACGGTCGCGGCTCACTGTTCGCTCCTTCCGGCGGGCCCGCCGCGGCGTGGCGGGGGACCCGCTGGTACCCGGTGACCATCGCGCGCAGGTGCGCGCCGACGGTCGGCCCGGTGGTGACGAGGTAGACGTGCAGCGTGAAGAACGAGAGGAAGAGCCAGGACCCGAGCGCGTGGACCGGGGCGACCACCGACAGCCCGCCCACGGCCTCCGCGACCGACGGCCAGTGGCCCACCGCCCAGACGGCGGCGCCCGTCGCGATCTGGACCGGGAACAGCAGGTTGAGGAGCGCGAGGTAGGTGAGCTGCTGGAGCGGGTTGAGCTTCTGCCCCTCCGGCGCGCCCGGGTGCGGGTGGCCGCGGAAGATCCCGCGTGTCTGCCACTCGAGGTGCTCGAGGATCCGGCCGAGCAGGCCGCGCGGCGCCGGCAGGAAGGACCGGATCGCGGCGGTGGTGACGTGCCAGAAGAGCGAGAGCGCGGCGTTCGCGACGAGGACGACCGCGAGGACGTTGTGGAGCGCGACCGTGGCCGCGAGCCCGGCGCCGGCGCCGCCGCGGAGGACGAGCCCGGTGGCGATGAGGCCGAGGCCCGAGCCCGCCATGATCCAGTGCCAGAGCCGCTCGTACCGGCCGAAGACGTGGACCTCGCGCACGGGCGCGGCCGGCGGCGCGGCCGGCGCGCGGCGGCGCAGGACGACGCGCGCCGCGCCGTGGAGGAGGACGCCGCCGAGGACGAGCGTGAAGACGAGCAGCCCGGCGGTGTCGAGGCTCGCCCGCCGCGACCGCCCGAGCACGTGCAGCCCCGGGAGCGCGTCCGGCGCGCGCTCCAGGACGAGCCCGCCGCCGGCCGCCGCCAGCGTGCCCGCGAGCTCGATCCCGCCCCCGGCCGGCGGCCGCGGAGGGACACCGCCGGGGAGCCACGAGGCGAGCGCGTACGTGCCGCCGAGCCGCGACTCCGCGCCGTGGCACGCGCCGCAGTCGCGGAGCGCCCGGTCGCGCCCCACGACCCCGTGCGCGAGCGGATGCGGCTCCATCACGGCGGCCACGGCAGGGTCGGCGACGCCGAGCGCGCGCAGGCGCGTCGCGAGGACCTCCACCTCCGCCGGCGTGTCGAGCCGGAGCTCCGCGGCGGCGAGGGCGCCGTCGCGGTCGGCGTCGAGCGCCGCCAGCACCGCGGGCGCCCAGCCGTCCCCCTCGCGCCAGGCCCGCACCACCGTGGCGAACGGGACCTCCGTGCGGTCCGCGCCCGCGACCCAGCGCCAGCGGCTCACCACGTTCACCGGCGCGAGCCGCCGCGCGCCGTCCGCCTCGGTGCGGAGCACGTACAGCGGCCGGAGCGGGCGCACCAGCGCGGCGTTGAGCGGCTCGCCCTCACCGCGCTCCACGTTGCGGTAGACGAGGACCGGGGTGCCCCCGGCCGTGACGGCGGTCGCGTCGATCATCTCCAGCGCCGGGCCCATCGGCCCGGGCACGTGGCACGCGGTGCAGCCGAGCACCTGCATGTGGCGCGCGCGGTAGGGCAGGAAGTCGTGGACCGCGAGCGGCGCGTGGCAGCTCCGGCACGCGGCGCGCGCGAGCGCGTGGTCGGGGCGGACGAGGAACTCGCCCGTGCTCGGGCGGCGCGGATCGCTCTTCAAGGAGGGCAGCGCCGCCTGCTCGAGCCCCGTCCGCCGGGGATCGTTCCTCGCGTGGTGGCAGTCCACGCACGCGAGGAGCTTCGCCGCGTGGACATCCCAGGGCGCCGTCGCGGCCTGCTTGCCCTCCAGGTTCAGGAAGGACGCGCTCATCCGCTGCGGGGAGACGATCGCGCCCTCCCCCTGCGTGAGCGACCACGTCCGGCCGTCCTCCGGCGGGAGCTCGAACGCCTCCGGCACCGCCACCGGCGCCGCCCCGGCGGAGACGACGCCGTGGCAGCTCGCGCAGCGCTCGTTCCCGGGCCTGCCGATCCGGAGGTCCTCGCGGCGGAGCTTCCCGCCCTCGAGCGGCCCGACCGCGAGGCGGCCACCGTCCACGTGACACTCGATGCAGGTCGCGCGGACGCCGGCGCGGGCGTGACCGTCGTGGGCCGCGATGTACGCCGCGTCGTGGCAGGCGCCGCAGGTCCTCTCGGCCGAGACGTCCGCGGCGCGCGCCGCCGGCGCGCCGGCCGCGTCGAGGGGCGTGAACGTGGGGTGAATGGGGTTCGGCGGCTGCTCGGCGGCGCGCGCCGGCGCGGCGGAGAGGGCGAGCGCCGCGAGCGCGGCCCGGATCGCACGCGGGGCGGTCACGGCCGGCCTCCGGTCCGCAGCGGGTCGCCGTCGTAGCCGAGACCCTTCCAGTCCATCCGGCCCGCGGCGCCGTGGCAGTCGTCGCACCGGAGCGCCTCCTCCTTCGGCGCGACGGTGTGGGCGAGCGGCCAGAACATCTCCGTGCGCGCGAAGCCGTACGCCCCGCTGTACGGCAGGCCCGCGGCCTTCGCCCCCAGCCGCAGCGACGCGTCCCAGTCGAACGTCGTCCAGTAGCCGCCCGCGCCTCCCGTCACGGGCGGGAGCAGGATCCGGTGGACGGCGTCGTAGGGCTGCACGGCGCGGTGGACCTTGAACGGCCAGATTCGAGCCTTCGCGTCGCCGATCGCGGCGCGCGGCGGGTTGAGGGCCGTGACCCGGTCCGGATCGATCCGGTCCCCGAGCAGGTACCGCCCGACGGTCCGATCGAACCAGCGATACTCGGGCACGACGTCCTGCTCGTACCGGAACGCGCCCTTGGCCTTCAGGTACGCGTGCGCGTCCTCCTCGCGCGCAGGGTCGCCGGCCTTGCTCCAGTCCCACGCGACCTTGGTCGGGATGCGCCGGGCGAAGCTGGGGATGTGGCACGCCTCGCAGGAGACCGAACGGAGGTGCGCCTCGATCCGGGGGTCGCGGTGCGCGCGCGCGGTGTGGCAGTCGCCGCAGGCGACGCCGTTCGACCCCTCGACGCTCACCGAGAAGGCGCGGCCGCGGATCCGATGGTCCTTCCCGCCGTGGCAGTCCACGCACTGGAACCCGAGCTTCCCCATGTGCACGTCGTCGCTCGCGAGCGGGTGCTCGAGCGAGGAGTCGAGGTCCCCGTGCTTCACGGCCTGTCCGCCGCCTCCGTACGCGTGGCAGACGAGGCAGTTCTCGCGGCGCGGCGTCCCGACGGACCGCGCCGCGGCGACGAGATCGACCTGCGGACCCGGCAGGCCACCGGGCCCCTTCACGTATCCGCTGCCGTGCTCGTGGCAGACGAGGCAGTCGACGTTCTCCACCCTGCCGAAGTCGAACCCCCCGTCGACCCAGCCGTAGCCGGCGTGGCACTTGGTGCAGGACCTCTCGTTGCCGAGGTTGGAGATGCAGAAGTTGTTGAGGAGGTTCTTCTTCCCGATCCGGACCTCCGCGCCGCCGCGGCCGGGCACCGCGGCCGGCGCGCCGAGCCAGGTGTAGTGCGAGGTCTCCATGACGGCGGCGGCGCCGGGGTGGCACGCGAGGCAGGCCCTCGTCACGTCCTGCGGAGCGCGGAACGGGCCCCGGATCACGGGCGCGTGATCGAAGTGCGGGCGGACGCGCGGCTCGAACCCGGCCGCGCGCGCGGCGGCTGCGCGCCCGGCGATCGCGGCGCCCGCGACCGCGGCGGCGAGGCCGGCCACGAGAAGCACGCTCCGCACCGGGCGCCTCTTGATCCAGGTCAGCATGTGCCCTCTCCGGAGGAGCTCCCGGACGTTCGAGCCGGGAGCCCCGGAGAGGGTTCACGCGCGGATGCTCGTGGTCACGCCCGCGGGCGTGCCGCGACCGCGGCGCAGGAGGAGCGCGAGGGGGCAGAACCCGGTGAAGGCGCTCTGGAAGAGGTTCGCGCCCACGAAGGCCGTGAACCAGAGGAAATGGACGCTCAGGTAGAGGGGGCTCGCCTCGGCGCCGAGGGCGAGGGACAGCAGCACGAACGAGCCGGCGACGGCCCGCACCACACGTTCGATGTTCACCGCGAGACCTCCTTCGTCGCCATGCGGGAGCCGCGACGCGGCGGAAGGGTTCGCGCGCACCTTCTCCCGGCGTCCCGGCTCCCACCTTCACGGAGGAGCGGACACATGGCGATGATCGGAACCGAGGTACGGGCCGGGCTGACGCGCGCGCTCGAGGCGCGCTGATGCCGCCCGATCGGGCTCGGGTCCGGCGGAGCGTTCGGGTCGTTGCTACCGCCGCGGCTTCCACCCCGGGTTGTCCACGAGCTTCCACCCGCCCTTGCCGTCGGCCACGACGCGCGCGCGCATGCCGCCGGACCGCTCGATGATGTCGTAGTCCTGTCCGGCGTCGGAGGAGTAGCTGAACACGGTGATGAGCGTCTCGTCGCCGGTGTTGACGCTCCGGTGGATCCAGTGCGGCGGCACGTAGGCCACGACGCCCGGGGCCATCTCGAGCGCCTTCACCTCGCCCGCGGGCGACTCGAGGAGCATGACGCCCTCGCCGCGGATGCAGTGGTAGATCTCGGCGCGATCGGTGAGCTGGTGCTGGTGACCGCGGGTCACGAAGAACTCCTCCCCCACCCGCCCCGGCTTCATGACGCTCGTGCCGAAGATGAGGTCGCCCGCGGCCGTGCTCTGCTTGTGCTCCCAGACCTCGTACACCACCTCCTGGCCGAGCTTCGGGGCGAGCGCCTCGAAGGCCGCCGCGTCGGCGTAGAGGCCGGTGAGATCGGCGAACCGCTTCTCGTAGTGGCGCGTCGCGCCGGCCATGCGGCCGGTCGTCTGATCGATCGTGAGGGCTGCGGGGGCGATGAGGGGCGTGGGATCGTTCACTGGAGACCTCGTGGACTCACTGTAACCGCCGCCCCCTCCCGGTGGCCAGGGACGGGGCGTGCGACGCGGCCCCGGGCGGCGCCCGGAGCCACCGAGGCCGAGCGCGCCACCTCCTCACACCGGAGGAGGGGCGGATGGGACGCAGTCACCCCCGAGCAGGGAGCGCACCTGCGCGCGCAGCGCATCGCCGTCGAAGGGCTTCTCCAGGCACGGATTGCCGACGCGCTCCACGAAGGCGCGGGCCGCGGGCGTGAAGGCCCCGCCGGTCAGGAACACGGTCCGGGCGGCCAGCTCCGGACGCGCCGCGGCCAGGGCGGCGTGGAACTCGACGCCGCCCATGTCCGGCATCATGAGGTCGCAGACGACGACCTCGAACCGCTCGCCGCGGTCGATGCGCGCCAGCGCCGCCCGCGCGCTCGTCTCGCCGACGACGTCGTGCTCCCGCCCGAGCGTCCGCCGGACGGCGTTGACCACGAGCGGCTCGTCGTCGAGCGCCAGGACGCGGACCCGCGGCGTGGCCACGGCCGGCGCGGGCTCCGGCGCGGGCTCGTCGCAGGCCTCGGCGGGCGGGAGGTGGACCCGGAAGCAGGCGCCCTCCCCCGGCGCGCTCTCGACGGTCATGTCCCCGCCCATGACGGCGACGAGGTTCCGGCTGATCGAGAGGCCGAGGCCGGTGCCGCCCTGGGCCTGCCTCGTCGTGAAGAACGGCTCGAAGATCCGGTCGAGGTCCTGGCGCGCGATCCCGCGGCCCGTGTCCCGCACCTCGACGACGACCCGCCCGGACGGATCGACGGAGGTGCGGACCCGGATCTCGTTCCGGCTCGCATCGCCCTCCGGGATGGCCTGCGCCGCGTTGACGAGGAGGTTCAGGAACACCTGCCCGAGGCGCGCCTCGTTGCCGAGGATCGGCGGGGTCTTCGCGAACTCCCGGACCAGCACGGCACGGTGGCGGATCTCGTTGGCGGCCATCTGGAGCGACGACTCGAGCACCCGCTCGACGGCGACCGGGCGCAGGGGCTCCGTGTCGGGGCGGCTGAACGTCTTGAGATCCCGGACCGCCTGCCGGATGCGACCGAGCCCCTCGCGCACCTCGGCGAGGTTCTGCCGGACCGCGTCGAGCCTGCCGGCGGGGAGCTCTTGATCGACGGCGTCGAGCTCCTCCGCCGCGGCCTCGAGGCCGGAGGACACGTAGGTGAGCGGGTTGTTGATCTCGTGGCCCACGCCCGCCGCGAGCCGCCCCATGGCCACGAGCCGATCCGCCCGCATGAGCTGCTCGACCATCCGGGTCCGCTCCTCGTTCGCGGCGACGAGCTGCGCGGTGCGCTCCGCCACCTGCCGCTCGAGCTCCTCCTGCGCCCGCCGCTGGAGGGCCTCGGCCTGCTGCCGGAGCCGCTCCGCCTCGCGCGCGGCCTGCGCGAGCTGGGAGAGCTCCTTCCCGAGGACGAGCGCGGCGATGACGCCGTTCGTGGCGCTCGAGACGCCGGCGTCCGTGACCCCCTGCTCGCCCCAGCTCCGGAACCCGACCAGCGGCGCCCCGCCGAGCGCCTTCATCATGAGCGGGACCTCCTCGGCGGCGGCGTCGCCGAGGAGCATGAACCGCGTGGGGCAGGCGGCGACCACCGCGAGCGCGGGATCCACCACGCCGCCGCGGAGGATCGCCGTCCGGAGCGCGGCCGGCCCGGCCTCGACGCTCGTGCGCGCGTCGGGGAGGAGCACCGTGAGCGTCGCCCCGGCGGTCACGGCGCGGCTGAACAGGATCCCGCCGCCCGCGGTCACCCACCGGGCCATGTACGGGATGAACTGCCCCGACGTGTCCTGGCTGCCGAGGAGCTTGCGGGTGACGTCGGTGGGGTTCTTGCCCTGGAGCGCCTCGAGCGGCACGCCCATCGCCTCCGCGTAGACCTGGGCCGCGGGGCGCCCGTCGAACTCGAGGGCCTCCTCGCCCTGGCAGCGGGTGATGGTGAGGCGGGTCGAGGTCTCGCGGAACCCGTGCGCGAACGCGATCCCGAAGCGGAGCTCGGTCTCGAACACCGCCACCACCACCCCGTCGCGCACCGCCCGGCCCGCGCCGAGGACGTGGTTGTTCTCCGCCGGCCAGGAGCACGCGCTCGCGCCGCCGAAGAGGGGGAGCATGCCGAGCGATCGGCGCTTCAGGGCCTCGACGATCTGGGAGCAGGAGCTCGGCGTGCGGACGGTCTCGCCGGGCGCGGAGAGGAACGCGAACGCGCTCCGGCCGCGGCGCATCAGGTCGCGCCAGGCCGAGCCCGTGCCGTCGAAGAGCCCGGCCAGCTCCGGGCTCGCCAGCGCCTGGTCCAGCGCCGCCTGCCACCCGCGCGAGACCCCCTCCCCCACCCCGACGCGGACCGAGAGGTGAGGCGAGCCGATCGCCGTGACCACCACGCCGTCGCCGTGCTCGCCGTCGCAGATCTCCCCGCCGTGCCCGTGGTGGACGGCGGTGGTGGCGCCCACGATGGGCACACCGCCGGTGACGGCGCGAAGGCCGCGGAGCAGCGCGCCCGCGTCGTACCGGGCCGACGCGAAGGCGAGGAGCACGCTGGGCGCGTTGCGCCGGAGCGGCGCGAGGGCCGCGCGCGCCGCCGCGCGGCCGGCCGCCTCGGCGTCGGGATCCTGCCGGACCGAGAGTCCGACCTCCACGGTGCACTCGTCCAGCGCCGTGCCGCCCGGCACCATTCCTCACCTCCCCAGCGGTTCGAGGGCGCGCAATCTACAACAAGAGCCGCGCCGCCTGGACGCCGGCGCCAAGCTCCGTCGGGCAGTGCGGGCGAACCCCATCCCGTGCGGGGATCCTGTTCGTCTGCGTACGCCTCGATTCGCGTCGGGACGTCGCGTGCGCGCCGGCGCGCGCGCGATGTGAACGTTCACGCGCGGCCGCGGCCCGGCAGCACCGCGTGCGAGCACCGGCGCTCGTCGCAGCGCCTCCGGGTGAAGGCCTCCTCCCGACCCCAACGGCGCGCGAGGGGTTCCTCCAGCCCCGGTCGCCGCCGCGCCACCCACCCTCGTGGTGCACGAGGCGCGCGCCATCGCAGGGCGCACCTTTCCTATCGGTGCGCCGCCTCCTCCTCGCCACCGTCGCCAGCCTGGCGCTCGCTCCGGCGGCGCGCCGGGCGCCTGCCGCGCGAGGAGCCCTCGAGGATCCGCCGCGTGACCCCACGGGGTTCACGGGCGGGTGCGCCGCGGGGACACCCGGCGCAGCGGGCGCAGGGTGGCTCGCGGCGTGCGGGATCGGCTGCCGGTGGCCGCGGCGGCGCCGCGGCCTATGTTCCTCGAAGCGGCTCCAGGAGCGGGTCGACGGACGGCCTCATGCCTCATGAGCGGTCTCGCGGTTCGCGTGGGACGAACGGGCCCCAGCGCCGCCGGCACGCTCCCCGTGCGGCGCGCGCGCGGAATGGCCGGGCGGGGCGGCGCACGGAGCTCGACCGGGTGGCCGCGCACGTCCCCGGCGCGCTCTACGCGTACGTCCCGCCCACGCACGGCAAGGACCGGTTCGTGTGGGTGAGCGACCACGTCCGCGAGCTGCTCGAGCTCGAGCCGGAGGCGCTGCAGCGGGACAGCGAGCTGCTCTGGAGCATGGTGAACGAGGAGGATCGCGCCCGCCTCTCCGCCGCGGTGCGCGAGGCGGTCCGGGCGGGCGCGCCGCTCCACGCGGAGTTCCGGATCGTCACGCCGTCCGGGCTGCACAAGTGGCTGGAGGCGCGCTCGATCCCCGAGCCCGCGGCCCGCGGGCCGCACCGGAGATGGGACGGCATCCTCACGGACGTCACCGCCCACCACGAGCTTCGCGACGAGCTCGCGGCCGACCGGTCGGTGTTCCGGCGGATGAGCGAGGAGTCGCCCGACCTCATCGCGCGCGTCGGGCGCGACCGCCGCATCCTCTACGCGAACCCGTCGTTCCTCTCCGCCGGGCTCCGGCCGGAGGAGCTGATCGGGAGGACGGCCGGCGAGGCGGGCCTCGCGGCCGGGTCGTTGACCGCGTGGGACCGGGCCCTGGATCGCGCCCTCGGGGGCGAGGTGGCGCGGTGCGAGCTGTCGCGCGGCGGACGCCGCTACGAGGTCCTGCTCGTCCCGGAGCGCGGCGCGGAGGATCGGATCGAGTCGGCGCTGGCGATCGGCCGCGACGTCACGGAGCGCGTGGAGTCGGAGCGGCAGCTCCGCGACGCGAACCGGCGCAAGGGCGAGTTCCTCGCCCTGCTCTCCCACGAGCTCCGCAACCCGCTCGCGCCCATCCGCAACGCGCTCTACATCCTCGGGCGCGTGGAGCCCGGGAGCGAGCCGTCGCGGCGGGCGCTCGCGGTGATGGAGCGCCAGATCGGACAGCTCGCCCGCCTCGTGGACGACCTGCTCGACATGTCGCGCATCGAGCGGAACCGGATCCAGCTCCAGCGCCAGGAGCTCGAGCTGAACGACCTCGTGCTCCGCACCGCCGAGGACCACCGCTCCACCTTCGAGACCGCGGGCGTCTCGCTCTCGGTGCACACCGCCGGCGAGGCGCTCCCGATCGAGGGCGACCCCACGCGGCTCGCGCAGATCGTGGCGAACCTGCTGCACAACGCGGCCAAGTTCACCGGCCCCGGCGGCGAGACGCGCGTCGAGGTCTCGCGCGCGCCGGCCGGGTTCGCGCGCGTCGTCGTGCGGGACACCGGGGTCGGGATGGACCGCCAGACGATCTCCCGGCTGTTCCAGCCCTTCGTCCAGGACGAGGCCGCGCGGATGCGCTCCCGCGGCGGGCTCGGGCTCGGCCTCGCGCTGGTGCGCGGGCTCGTGGCTTCACACGGTGGCCACGTCGAGGCGCGCAGCGCCGGGCCGGGCAAGGGCTCCGAGTTCGAGGTCCGGCTCCCCCTGCGCGAGGAGGCCGACGCCGATCGCTCCCCGGCGCGCGCGCGCCGGCGCCGGCGCATCCTCGTCATCGAGGACAACGTGGACGCGGCGGTCACGCTCCGCGAGGTGCTGGAGATCGAGGGGCACGAGGTGGAGGTCGCGCACGGCGGCGCGGAGGGCGTCGCCCGCGCCCGCGAGCGGCACCCGGAGATCGTCCTGTGCGACATCGGCCTGCCCGGGATGGACGGCTACGATGTGGCACGCGCGATCCGCGGCCACCCCGGCCTCCGCGACGTGCACCTCGTCGCCGTGAGCGGGTACGCGCTCCCGGAGGACGTCCGCAGGGCGAAGGAGGCGGGCTTCGAGCAGCACCTCCCGAAGCCTCCGAGCCTCGAGCAGCTCGAGCGGGCGATCGAGTCGATCCCTTGAACGCGGCGCGGCTCCGCGCGCGCGGCGGCCCTCACTTCGCCGCGTGCCGCGCCGCCTGCCGCACCGCGGCCCGGAGCTGCTCCGGCGCGAAGGGCTTCGGCAACCAGGGCACGCAGGCGCGCTCGGCATACGCGGCGATCTGCGCGTCCCACGCGCCCGTCAGGAGCACCATCCGCTTCGCGAGGGACGGCGCGACGCGCGCGAGCTCGTCGTGGAACTGGAGCCCCGACATGCCCGGCATGCGCACGTCGCAGACGATCGCCTGGAAGTCGCCGCCCGCCTGGATCCGGCCGAGCGCGCCGGTGGCGCTCTGGGCGAAGGTGACCCGGAAGCCCTGCAGGACGCGCTGGATCATGCGGCCCACCAGCGGGTCGTCGTCCACCACGAGCACGCGCGGCTGCCCCGGCACCGGCGTCGATGTCCATTCGGTCGTCACGCGGACCGAGCGCTTGCGAACTGCGTACCACGCCGGGAGTGCGGCCCGGGCGGATTGAACCGTGCGTAAAGAGGCCCGGATCACCAGCCCCGGACCCGCGCGTTCCCCATCACCCGCACAGGTCTCCCCGGCACCAGGGTCACCCGCCCGCGGGGCCGGCCCGCCCGTGTCAGGGCAGCTCACACCTGGAGGCCGGGCGGCCGCCGTGCCCCCCGCGGTGGGCGCCGCCTCCGATCCGCCGGGGCGGGAGCCGCGCCACGTGCCCACCTTTGCGTGCATGAAGCTCGTGATCCACTCCCATCACCTCGCCCTGCCGCCGGACCTCGGGCAGTTCCTCCAGAAGCACGTCACCAGGCCGCTCGCCCGCCTCTTCGACGACTCCGCCGCCGAGCTCTCGGTCCACCTCGGCGACGCGCGCCCGCAGAAGGGCGGCGTGGACCAGGAGTGCCGGCTCTCGTTCCGCATCCCCGGCGCGCGGACGTTGCATGTCGGGAGCGTGAAGCCGGACCTCTACCAGGCGCTGCTCGACGCCACCGACAGGCTCAAGCGCGTCGTGAAACGGGAGCTCTCGAAGATGCGCGCCGGGACCCGCAAGCCCATGCACCGGCCGCTCGGCCGGAGCTGGCGCGAGCGCTCCTCGCGCAGCGGGAGCACGCCGACCGGCGAGCCCGCCGGGCTCTGACGCGGCGGCCCGTCCCGGCCGGCGCCGCGGCGCGTTCGTGGTAGCCTCCTCGGCCAACGGACGAGACGATGATCGTCGTGTTCGGCTCGCTCAACGTGGACCTCGTCGCGGCGGTCGAGCGCCTGCCGGTCGCCGGGCAGACCCTCCTCGCCCGCGAGGAGCTGCGGGCGCTCCCCGGCGGCAAGGGCGCGAACCAGGCGGTCGCCGCGGCGCGGGATGGCGCGCGCGTGATCCTGGCCGGCGCCGTGGGCCGGGACCCCTTCGCGGAGATCGCGCTCGAGACGCTCCGGACGACCGGCGTGGACGTGACGCGCGTCCGGGCGCTCGCGGCGCCGACGGGCTGCGCGCTCATCTGCGCCGATCTCGAGGGGCGCAACCAGATCGTCGTGGCGCGCGGCGCCAACGCGCGCGCCGATCCGGCCCAGGTGGAGGACGCGCTCCTCGGCCCCGGCACCCTCGTCGTGCAGCAGCTCGAGACCACCCCGGGCGCGACGGCGGCGCTGCTCCGGCGGGCACGCGTCCGCGGGGCGCGGACCCTCCTGAACCTCGCCCCGGCGGCGGCGCTGCCGGAGGGGGCGCTCGGGGACGTGGATGTCCTCGTGGTGAACGAGGACGAGGGCGACTGGCTCGGCGCGCACCTCGGGTGCGGGCGGGACGCCGCGGCGCTGCACGGCGCGCTCGGCCCGACGTCCGTGATCCGCACCCTCGGCGCGGCGGGGGTCGAGTGGGGCGCGGACGGGGAGCGCGGGGAGCTCCCGGCACCGGCGACGGAGGTGCGCGACACGACCGGCGCCGGCGATTGCTTCGTGGGCGTCCTCGCCGCGGCGCTCGATCGCGGCGCGCCGCTTCCGGC
>JAEYZK010000209.1 GCA_023428085.1 Pseudomonadota bacterium | reverse complement strand
GGCGCGCGGGCCGCGGGGGGGAGGGCACGCGCGCCGCGGCGCGGAACGGCGGGAGCGGCTCCGCGCGCACCTGCTCGAGCTCCTCGCGCGTGGTCCGGCAGCGATCGCAGCCTCCGACGTGGAGCGCGAGGGCGTCCGCCTCGTCCGGCGCGAGCTCCCCGGCCACCCATCGATCGAGCCGCAGGGCCGAGTGGCAGGCCGGCCAGGCGGGGGTCTCGCGTGAGGTCCTCATGCGGTCCGCTCCGCGCGCCGCCGCTCGACGTCGGCCAGCCCCTGGGCGCGCTCCAGGAGGTAGCCCACCTTCCGCCGCGAGCAGCCGAGCTGCGCGGCGATCTCGTCGTAGGTCATGCCGTCCACGTGGTGGTAGACGACCGCCGCGCCGACCTCCTCCGGCAGCGTGGCGAGCAGATCCCGGACCTCGACGAGCGCGTCCGCCCGCGCGCGGCCCGAGGTCGTCATGAGGGGGACGACGTGCAGCTCGACGAGCCGCGCGCCGGTGCGCCGGTTGCGCAGGAGGTTCAGGCAGTGGTGCGTGGTGGCGCCGTACAGCCAGCCGACCACCGATCGCGTGCGGACGTCACCGGGCGCCCGGAGGAGCGCGGCGAACACCTCCTGCAGCGCCTCCTGCGCGTCCGCCTCGTTGCCGAGGATGTCGCGCGCCCGGCGGAGGACGAGGTACCCGTGGCTCCGGTAGAGCCGCTCGATGTCCTCGGGGGTGAGGCTCACGGTGGCGGACACCCGGCGGGAGGAGGGACGGCGAAGGCGCCGATCTGGACCTCCACCGGGGCAGAGGGGTCGGGGGAGAGCCGGTACGGAGCGTCGCAGTACTCCTCCGCGGTGGCGGCGTCGGGGACGGCGTCGGTCCCGAGCACCTCCTCGACGCAGGCCGCACGCTCCGCGCCGGCGATGCAGAACGGCTCGACGCGCACGAGGTGGTAACCGGCCCTGAGCCCGTCCGGCGCCCCCAGCCACCACGCCGTGAGCGTCCCTGCCTCCGCCGGCCCGTCGAGGTAGACGATCCAGTGGCCGACGTCGGCTCCGAATCCTCGCTCCTGCGCGGCCATCGGCGGGTTGATGTCCCCGATCCAGCCCAGCGGGATGGCGGCCAGGTTCCCGCGGGCGAGCGCGACCTCCCCCTGCCGCAGCGGTTCCAAGGAGCGCGGCGGATCGTAGATCCAGACCTCGAACGCGCGCTCGAGGTCCGTGACCGGCCCATCTCCCGCACGCCCGTCGATCACCATGCTCGCCATCGACGGAGGGAGAGCCTGCTGCCAGACGAGGATGACCACCTCGGTCTGGTCCAGCGGCTGGGTCGAGGTCACCTGGCCACGGATCTTCAACTGTGGGTCGCCAGGATAGTCGACGCCACCGATCGGCCCCGAGCATCCGGCGAGCGCGGAGGCGAGGAGGAATGCACCGGCGATAGGCATTCGGCTCATGGCAGGTCCCGATCGGGGAATACCACGGCCGCGCGCCCAGGCGGGTGGAACCAGGACGCGCGCGGGCGGGCGGACGGCTCGTGCCCCCCCGAGGACCGCGAGCGCCGTGCACCGTGCAACCGGCCCTCGTCCCGGCGCGGCGCCGTCTCAGGCCGCGGTCGCGGCCCCGTGCACCGCCGCGGGAGGCAGGGCGGGCATCGGCAGCCCCATGGACCCGGCGACGGCGCGGAGGAGCTCGGCCTCGGCGAGGGTCGCCTGACCGTCGGAGAGGACGCAGGCCGCCGCGGCGGCGACGAGGCGGGCCTTCACCGGGGGAGTCGCCTCGTCGAGGAGCGCGAGCGCGGCGTCGAGCCGGTTCACGTCGATCCGGTCGCGCGGGAGGAGCCGCCAGGACGCGGGGATCCCGAGCGCGGCCACGCCGGCCTCGAGGGCGCGCTGCGCGCCCTCGGGATCGCGGTGTCCGGCCCAGGCGAGCGCGGAGAGCAGGTCCAGCGTCTCGACCTCGACCTGCGCGAGCGCCCGCACCCGCCCGCCCGGGCGCGCCTCGCCGAGGAGCGGCGCGATCCGGCGACGCACGAGCCGCTGGAGCGCCCACTCGTGCAGGGTGGTGCGGCCGTCCGCGGCCGCGAGCGCCGCGAGCTCCTGCACGAGCGTGCGCGCCTGCTCCGCCGAGAGGCCGTCGAGCGACGGGAGGGCGAGGTCGAGGAGCGCGAGCCGGTCGCGGGGGGCCACGGCGCCGAGGGCGCCGCCGAGCGCGCCCACCTCGCCGGCGAGGGCGGGGTCGCGCTGCACCAGGCAGGCCAGCGCGCCGTCCATCTGCGTCTCCGCCGCGCCGGCCATCTCCACCACGCTGGAGCGCAGCTTCTTCAGCGCGCCCTCGTAGGCGGTGACGATGTGGCGGTTGCTGGGCTTCATGACGCTCTCCGGGGGGGCTTCGGCGCACCTTACGCATTTGGTGTGCCGCGGGCAGCAATTAAGGTGTAAAGGCGGCCGGGCATACAGCCCGGGACGCCGTGGACGCGTCACAAAGCCGTTGCGGCGCCGCGGGACTCACCCTAGAACACCCGCGTCCGAACCCCGCGCGGGCATAACGGAAAATTAACCCTGTTGGCCCAGTGTTCGGC